>NZ_JBDFPP010000038.1:0-25250 GCF_039672635.1 Pseudomonas sp. P39-UII1 | reverse complement strand
GAACTCAGTAGTGAAACGATGCATCGCCGATGGTAGTGTGGGGTTTCCCCATGTGAGAGTAGGTCATCGTCAAGATTCATTTCGCAAAACCCCTATCTGCGCGAGCAGGTAGGGGTTTTGTCTTTCCGATATTCGCACACCTTTCGCCAATCAAATATCTTTTGTCCGTCTTGTACCTGCGCAAAAGCGCTCAAGGGTGCGACAATTAATCCTGTTCGTTTACGTGACTTTGCCCTGCCCAAGCTGCGTCAAGGCTTAGGTTCGGGGCATCCTCGCGCCCGGACAGAGCGATGCCAGCGTGCCGTGCTGCGCATTTATGGACCTTCACCGTCCTATACAATTGAGGTTACAAGCAAGATGGCCAAGGCCGCCGATGTCGTTGTGCAATGCCTGGAAAACGAAGGTGTCGAGTATGTGTTCGGCATTCCGGGTGAGGAAAACCTCGACCTGCTGGAATCCCTGCGCAAGTCGAAGATCAAGCTGGTACTGACTCGCCACGAGCAGTCCGCGGGCTTCATGGCCGCCACCTATGGCCGCCTGACCGGCAAGACCGGCGTCAGCCTGTCGACCCTGGGCCCTGGCGCGACCAACCTGGTGACCGCCAGCGCCTACGCCTATCTCGGCGGCATGCCGATGATGATGATTACCGGCCAGAAGCCGATCAAGAAGTCCAAGCAGGGCCGCTTCCAGATCATCGACGTGTGCGGCATGATGGACCCCATCACCAAGTACACCCACCAGTTCGCCTCGGCCGACAACATCCCGGCCCGCATGCGTGAAGCGTTCCGCCTGGCCGAAGAAGAAAAGCCGGGTGCCGTGCACTTGGAACTGCCGGAAGACATCGCTGCCGAGCAGACCGATGCCATGCCGATCCCGCGCAGCCTGCACCGCCGTCCGCTGGCCGAGCACGTGGCCATCGAAGCCGCCATCGAGAAGCTGCGCACCGCGCGCAGCCCGATCCTGGTGATCGGCGCCGGCGCCAACCGCAAGATGACCGCCAAGGTCCTCAAGCAGCTGATCGACAAGACCGGCATCCCGTTCGTCACCACCCAGCTGGGCAAGGGTGTGGTCGACGAGCGCAGCCCGCGCTTCCTGGGCAACGCCGCGCTGTCGTCGGGTGACTTCGTGCACCGTGCGATCGAAGCGGCCGACCTGATCATCAACATCGGTCACGACGTGATCGAGAAGCCGCCGTTCTTCATGGTCCGTGGCGGCACCGAAGTCATCCACATCAGCTTCCGCTCCGCCGAAGTCGATGCCGTGTACTTCCCGCAGGTCGAAGTGATCGGCGACATCGCCAACGCCGTGTGGCAGATCGCCGAAGGCCTGGGCGACACCTCGCACTGGGACTTCACCCGCCTGATGGCCATACGTGAAGCCAACGAAGCGCAGATCGCCGAAGGCGGTGACGACGAACGCTTCCCGGTCTACCCGCAGCGCCTGGTCGCCGACATCCGTCGCGTGCTGCCGTCCGAAGGCATCGTCGCCCTGGACAACGGCATCTACAAGATCTGGTTCGCCCGCAACTACAAGGCGCACAAGCCCAACACCGTGCTGCTCGACAACGCCCTGGCGACCATGGGCGCCGGCCTGCCATCGGCCATGGCGGCGCACCTGGTGTACCCGGACCGCCCAGTGATTTCGGTGTGCGGCGACGGCGGCTTCATGATGAACAGCCAGGAGCTGGAAACGGCTGTACGCCTGGGCATGCACGTCACCGTGGTGATCCTGCGTGACGACGGCTACGGCATGATCCGCTGGAAGCAGGCCAACATGGGCTTCACCGATTTCGGCCTGGACTACGGCAACCCGGACTTCGTCAAATACGCCGAAGCCTACGGTGCCAATGGCCACCGTGTGGAAAGTGCCGAAGGCTTGCTGCCGCTGCTCGAGCACTGCATCAAGACCCCGGGCGTGCACGTGATCGACTGCCCGGTGGACTACAGCGAAAACGACCGCATCCTCAACAGCGAGCTGCGTGAGCGCGCGCTGGCGGTGTAAGGCTTAAAGCCCCCTGTTCGCGGGACAAGCCCGCTCCTACACGTCAGCATAGTTCTCAGGAACTGTGTAGTACGTGTGGGAGCGGGCTTGGCCCGCGAATGCTTTCGGCTAGGCAACATATCCCTCGATCCATTGCCCATGTGCTAGGGTGCAGGCAAATCTTCACCCCAGGACACCTGCACATGCTCCCCGCGCTCAGCGACAAAGAACTCGACCGCCTCGAAGACCTGCTGATCACCTACGGTAATGACTACTCGGTGCTCAATCTGGCCGAGCTCAACGGTTTCTTCACCGCCTTGGCCAGCTCCCCGGTCAGGATCAACCCCGAGCAATGGCTACCGTCGGTTGCCGGTGGCAAGGTGCCGAAATTCAAGAAGCCTGCCCATGAAGAAGCCTACACCGCGCTAATGCTGCGCTATGCCCACCAGGTGGCGGAACAGCTGGCGGATGACCTAGAGGGGTTCGAGCCGCTGTTCGAACAGAGCGAAGCCGAAGAGGGGCCGGCAGTCATCATGGAAGAGTGGTGCTTCGGTTATATGCGCGGTACCCAGGTCGCAGCATGGGGTGAGCTGCCTGCGCAGCAGGACCAACTGCTCAAGGCCATTTCCCTGCATGGCCTGGAGGACAACTTCGAATTGCTCGATACCATGAGTTTCGCTGAGCTACAGGCGTGTGTGCCGCAGGTGGTCGAGGCGGCCAAGGGTTTGTACCGGTACCAGAAGCAGCAACGCCATTGATCTGCCTCGAGTCATTATTTCGCCTGGCGAAATTATGATCTCCCCTGCGCGCTGATTCTGCTGACCGCCGAATCAGCGCAGCATGTGTTCCAGCAGCACCACCCCGGTGCCACCCCTGGAGCGCAGACCATGATCAAACTCTACAACTTCCCCAAGTCCGGCCATGCCCACCGCATCGAGCTGATGCTTTCACTGCTCAACCTGCCCACCGAACTGGTCTTCGTCGACCTGGCCAAAGGGGCGCACAAGCAGCCGGAATTTCTCGCCATCAACCCGTTCGGCCAAGTGCCTGTGATCGATGACAACGGTACTGTCATCGCCGACTCCAACGCCATCCTCGTCTACCTCGCGAGTACTTACGACAAAAGTGGAAAGTGGCTGCCCCATGACCCGCTTGCCGCCGCCCGCGTGCAACGCTGGCTGTCGGTTGCTGCCGGGCCCGTTGCTTTCGGCCCTGCTGCCGCTCGCCTGGTCACGGTGTTCGGCGCCTCGTTCAACACCGACGAAGTCATCGGCCGTGCCCACAGCTTGCTCAAGGTGATGGATGCCGAACTGGCCAAGACGCCGTTCCTGGTGGGCAGTGAGCCAACCCTCGCCGACGTTGCCAACTACTCCTATATCGCCCACGCCCCCGAGGGCAATGTCTCGCTGGACCCGTACCCCAATGTACGTGCCTGGCTGGCACGTGTCGAAGCGCTGCCCGGCTTCGTCGCCATGCCACGTACCGCCGTGGGCCTGCAAGCCAGCGCCTGAGCCGCCACCCCATCGAGGAACGCCGCCATGCAAGAACTACCAGACCCTCGTACTTCCCCTTGGCACGCTGGCGAGAAACGGCTGCAGGAACAGGCCGGTGTGGCGGAACGCATGGAGGTGTTCGGGCAGAAGGTCATTCGTGACTACATGCCCGACCAGCACCGCGATTTCTACCGGCAGCTGCCGTTTCTGGTTGCAGGTGCCGTGGATGCGCACGGCAAACCGTGGGCGACGCTCCTCGAAGGCCCGGAAGGCTTCATCAGCTCGCCTGACCCGCAGCAATTGCTGATCGACGCTGCCCTCGTCAGCGACGACCCGGCAACCCCAGGTCTGGTGGCAGGCGGGGCGATCGGCCTGCTCGGGATCGAGCTGCACAGCCGGCGCCGCAACCGTATCAATGGGCTGATCCGGCAGGCGTCCGGCAGCCAGCTGGCGGTGGCAGTGGAGCATGCCTTCGGCAACTGCCCGCAGTATATCCAGCAGCGCGCCTACACCCGTGTCGATGAACCGGCGCAAGGGCGGCTGGACTCGGTAGAGCTGGCTGACCATGCGGTGGAAATGATCGAGCAGGCCGACACGTTCTTCGTCGCCAGCTACGTCGACCACGCCGATGGCCATCGCTCGGTGGACGTCTCGCACCGGGGTGGCAGGCCTGGGTTCGTGAACGTCGAGGGTAATCGCCTGACGATCCCTGACTATGCTGGCAACCTGCACTTCAATACCCTTGGCAACCTCCTCGAGAACCCGCAAGCGGGCTTGTTGTTCGTCGATTTCAGCAACGGTGATGTACTGCAGGTGACCGGGCGTGCCGAGGTGGTGCTCGACAGCCCGTTGATCAAGGCCTTCGAAGGTGCCGAGCGGTTGTGGACGCTTGACGTCGAACACGTGGTGCTGCGCCGTGCGGGCGTGTCACTGCGCTGGGCATTTCAGGAGTACGCGCCGACCAGCCTGATGACCGGCACCTGGCGTGAGGCCGAGCAACGCCTGCAACAAGCCGAGCGGCAGCGCCAGTGGCTGAAATGGCGGGTAGAGCGGGTGGAGCAGGAAAGCCGTGATATCCGGTCGTTCTACCTGGCTGCAGATGCCCCGGTGACGTTCGCCCCGGGTCAGCATATTCCTGTGCGTCTGCCGCTGGGGGGCGACATGCCGTCGATTCGTACCTACAGCCTTTCTTGCGCGCCGTCGGACGGCCACCTGCGCATCAGCGTCAAGGCCCAGGGCCCTGCGTCACGTTACTTGCATGAGCAAGTCGGGGTAGGAGACATGCTCGAAGTGCGCCTGCCCATGGGCAGCTTCACCCTGCATGATGACAGTGACAGGCCCATCGTATTGATTGGCGCGGGCGTGGGCATAACCCCGCTGATTGCCATGCTGCGTGAGCAGTTGGCCAAGCGTCAGGGCCGGCGTATTCACCTGTTTCACGGTGCTCGCAGCCTCGCCGAGCTGCCTTTCCAGCAGGAGTTGAGCGACCTGCGCCAGCAGGCCGGCGGCCTGTTGAGCGTGCATCGTTCGCTGAGCCAGCCAGAGCCCGACGCTGTTCAGGGGCGCGACTACGACCATGCCGGCCGCCTCGGTATCGGGCAGGTCAAGGCCACCCTGGCGCTGGATGACTACGACTTCTACCTGTGCGGCCCAGCCAGCTTCACGCAAGACTTCTACGAGGGGCTGCGCGCAGTGCACGTTCCGGATGCGCGCATCCATGCCGAAGCCTTCGGCCCGTCGACGCTCAGGCGGCATACCGACGATAACCAGCCCACGCTCAAGCAGCCGCCTGCAGCCAGCGAACCGGTGCCGGTGTACTTTGCCAGTTCTGCTAAAGAAGCGCGTTGGGCGCCGGGCAGCGGCACCTTGCTGGAGCTTGCCGAGGCCCGAGGGCTGTCGCCGGATTTCAGCTGCCGTGGGGGTTCGTGTGGCACCTGCAAGACGAAGGTGGTGAGTGGTCAGGTGCATTACCCGAACCCGCCTGCCGAACTGCCGGAAAGCGGTACGGCACTGATCTGCTGCGCGGTGCCTGCCCAGGCAGAGGAGGGTGTGCAAGCGCTGGTGCTGGAGCTTTGATGTTGCCTTTGCCGGCTTCACCGCGGGCAAGCACGCTACTACGCGCGATGACGCCGGCAAAGCCAGCACAAAACCTGCAGATAACCGATAATCCCCCCACCCACGATGCCCAGGAGCCGGCATGGACCAGATTCACCTGATGAAGGTGTTCGTCGCCGTTGGCGAGCTGGAAAGCTTCGCCGCTGCAGCCCGCCGCCTGGACATCTCGCCTGCGGCGGTCACGCGCGCCGTCAGCGCCCTGGAAGACCAGCTCGGGGTCAAGCTGCTGCTGCGTACCACCCGCAGCGTGCGTGTGACCGAGGCGGGTGGGCGCTACCTGGAAGACACCCGCCATATCCTCGCCAGCATCGCCGAGGCCAACGAGGCCGCCGCCGGCATCAATGCCACGCCCAAAGGCGAACTGGCGGTGACCGCGCCGATCCTGTTCGGCAAGAAGTTCGTCATGCCCTGCATCGTGCGCTACCTGCAGCAATACCCCGACGTGGATGTGTCGGCGTATTTTCTCGACCGCATCGTCAACCTGGTCGAGGAGGGCATGGACGTGGCCGTGCGCATCGGCCCGCTGCCTGATTCCGGCCTCAAGGCCCTGCGCGTAGGCAAGGTGCGGCGCATGCTCTGCGCCTCACCTGCCTACCTGGCGCGGCATGGCGTGCCGCAGCACCCCTCGGACTTGCCGGAGCATGCGGTGATCGCCACCACCAACTTGTCCCCACGTGCTGGCTGGCGGTTCGGGGTGACCGACGAACCGACCATGGTGCGCATGAAACCGAGGCTCACCGTGACCAGCAACGACGGTGCGATCGCGGCGGCGGTGGGTGGGTTGGGGATTGCCCGGCTGCTGTCTTACCAGGTGGTCGACGAAATCGCCAACGGCCAGTTGCAGGTGATCCTTGCCGAGTACGAGGAGGCGCCGTGGCCGATCCATGTGCTGCACCGGGAGAGCAAATACGGCTCGGCCAAGGTGCGCGCGTTTGTCGACCTGCTGGCGCAGGGCCTGCGCGCTCAGTCGCTGGATTAAGTCGTACTACATCTGCTCGCCATAATCCGGTGATTTCCCCGCGAAACACCGATGGAGTCGTTGTTGAGTAATTTATGTTGTACGACGACCTATGACGTGGCAATCTTCGCCTGAAATAATTTGTCTCAATTAGCCCTGCCGGCGCTTGAGGCAATCACCCGCACCTCTAAAAATAATATTCAGGTGAACCATGAAGATGAAAGGCATCCGTTGGTGGATGGTCAGCCTTGTCACGGCTGGGCTCGTCGTCAACTACCTCGCCCGCAACACCTTGTCGGTGGCTGCCCCCACCTTGATGACCGACCTGTCCATCAGCACCGAGCAATACGCCAAGATCGTCGCTGCCTGGCAGGTGTGCTACGCCCTCATGCAGCCTATCGCCGGCTGGTTCATCGACTTCATAGGCACCAAGCTGGGCTTCGCCGTCTTCGCCATGGCGTGGTCAGTGGCCTGCGCCGGCGCGGCATTGGCGACCGGCTGGCAGAGCATGGCGTTCATGCGCGGCCTGTTGGGGATGACCGAAGCGGCCGGCTTGCCCGCCGGCGTCAAGGCCACCACCGAGTGGTTCCCGGCCAAGGAGCGTTCGGTGGCCATCGGCTGGTTCAACATCGGCTCATCGTTGGGGGCCTTGCTGGCGCCGCCATTGGTGGTCTGGGCAATCCTGCACAGCGGCTGGCAACTGGCCTTTGTCATCGTCGGGGTATCCGGCATCGTCTGGACCGTGCTGTGGATGCTGTTCTACAAGCACCCACGCGATCAGAAACGCCTGAGCGCGCAAGAACGTGACTACATCCTTTCCGGCCAGGAAGCGCATTTCAAGGAAGAGAAACGTGAGAAGGGCGCCTGGAAACGCATCTTCAAGACCCGCAACTTCTACGCCATCGCTTCGGCGCGCATCCTTTCGGAGCCGGCCTGGCAGACCTTCAATGCCTGGATCCCACTGTACCTGATGACCGAGCGGCACATGAACATCAAGGAGGTGGCGATGTTTGCCTGGCTGCCGTTCCTCGCAGCAGACATCGGTTGCGTGCTTGGCGGTTACCTCAGCCCGCTGTTCCACCGCTACTTCAAGGTGTCGTTGTTCACCTCGCGCAAGATGGTGTTGGTGTTCGGTGCCAGCTGCATGATCGGCCCAGCATGCATCGGCCTGGTGGAAAGCCCGTACACCGCGATCCTGCTGCTGTGCATCGGCGGCTTCGCGCACCAGACGCTGTCGGGGGCGCTGTACTCGATCACCTCGGACTCGTTCAGCAAAGACCAGGTGGCGACGGCCACCGGTATGGGCGGTATGTGCGGGTACCTGGGGGCGGCGGTATTTACCCTGGTGTTCGGCATTCTGGTGACGCAGATCGGCTATAGCCCGCTGTTCGTGGTGCTGGCAGCGTTCGATATCGTTGCGGCAGTGTTGGTCTGGAAGGTGGCGCGGGAGGTGCGGAGCGAGTCGCCTGCGCGCCCGGCTGTGGCCAGTCGCGAAGTCCTGGTTTGAGCTTGAGAGAAGGGCTGCTTTGCAGCCCCTCGCAGGCAATCCGTTCAAAGCGCCCGGTACACCATCGTGAACCCCAGGCTCATCTCCTCGCCCTGTTGCAGCAACCGCAACCCGGGTCGCCCAGGCAGGTGATGCGCATTGATCGGATGGCTGACCGGCTCAAAGCAAAAGAACGGCTTGCCCTGCGGGCAGAACAACAGGAAATGCTCGGTACCACTGGCACTGCACTCCAGCTGATAACCCGCACTGGGCTGCTCGATCACGCAATGTCCGGGCCACCCGCCGAATGCATGATCGACCACGGTCGTCGGCAGTGGGCCGGGTGCGTCGAAGGTCCAGCCCTGAGGAATCTCTGCCTGATACGAAGGCAGCTGCCCCTCTTCGGCCAGCCACACATGCCGCGCCGTTGCCCGCAGACGCGTGTCGGGATAGCGCGGAAAGTAAGGGTGCAACCCCAGCCCATACCAGGTGGCGGCTTCATCCAGATGCGTCACGTGCAGGTCAAGCCTCAGGCACCCGTCGTGCAAGTGCACATCCAAGACGGCTCGATAGGTAAACGGCAGCTTGCTGTGGAGCATCAGCCGGGCACGGCGCGCACTGTGGTGGTCCACCTGCCAGGATTGCTGCCAGGCAGTACCATGGATCGGGTAGGGGTCGTGCGCGGTATTGGGCGCCAACGGCAGCCAACCTTCGGGCCGCACGAAGCCTCCCTCGGCGATGCGGTTGGACCAGGGCGCCAACGGGTAGCACCCCAGCTGTCGCGGGGTACCGCTGGCCAGGGCAGCCTGATCGCTATGGCGCAGCAGGGCTTGCCCGGTGGCCATGACCTCCCAATTGACCAAGCTGGCGCCCAGTTCGGGTGCGAGCGTGAGCCGGGTCAGGCGGTCTTGCAAGTGCAGTTGGGTGACAGCCATCGAGGGCTCCTTTCAGAATGGGCTCAGCTCGCCCGGCGGTAGGTCAGCAGGACGATGCCGCATACCACCACGGCACCGCCTAGCAGTTGCACGCCGCTGAGCTGCTGGTCGAGCAACGCCCAGCCCAGCAGCAATGTGGCGATAGGTTCGACATTCATCACCGGTGCGTTTTGCGCCATGTTCAGCCGCGGCACGCAGACGAACAGCAAGGTGAAGGCCACGCCATACAACACCACCAGGCTGGCCAAGGCCGCCCAGCCACTGCCACTGGCGGGCAACGCCAGGCCAGACGGCATGACCCCGCTGGCCCCGGCCACCAGCATGCTGGCGAACACGATCAGCAAGGTCAGCAGGCTGCGCACCGGGCCGCGCACGGCCGCCAGTTTGTGGTCGGTGATCCACAGCGCGCAGGCGAACACGCAGGCGGCGCAGAACGCCAGGCTCACGCCCAGCAGCCAGTGCGGGTTGGCCTCGCCATTGCTGCCCAGGTGCGCCGGTACGTCCAGCGCCAGTACCAGGCCACACAGGATCAGGCCCATGAACAGCACGGTGTGGCCGGTGGGGCGGGCGCCGCCGAGCGCCCAGGTGAGCAGAGCCAGCAGCATCGGGAAGGTGTTGCCCACCAGCAGCGCCAAGGCTACCGGGATGCGCGCCACCGCCGAGTACAGGCACAGGCTCTGGGTAGCGATCAGCAGGCCGAGCAGCAGTTGCCAGCGTCGCGCACCGGTTGGCAGGCTCAGCGGCTGGCGCTGCCACAGTACCAGGCTGGCCAGCACCAGAAAGGTGATACCGGAGCGGCAGAGGATCGCCAGCAGCACGCCTGTGTCGTCATCGAAGGCAATGCGCGCGGCGATGTGGTTGCCGGCGAACGAGCAGGCCAGCAGCGCCAGCAGCGCGACCGCCAGCTTGCGCGGGAAAAGTGAGGTAGAAACAGCGACAGCCATGTGCAGGGTCCATTTGCAGGGGGCTGCTGCGCAGCCCATCGCAGGCAAGCCAGCGCCTACAGGTTTCGCACAATCCATCAGCTCGGCGTTGTACCTGTGGGAGCCGGCTTGCCGGCGATGGGCCGCATAGCGGCCCCAGATTAGGTCTGTTACAACACCACGCTCGGCAGCCACAGCGAGATCGCCGGGATGTAGGTCACGGCCATGAGCACCAGGAACAGCGCCAGGTAGAACGGCAGCAGCGCCTTCACCGTGGCCTCGATGCTCACCTTGCCGATCGCCGACCCGACGAACAGCACCGCACCCACCGGTGGGGTGATCAACCCGATGCCGAGGTTGACCAGCATGATCATGCCGAAATGCACCGGGTCCACGCCGATGCCGTTGATCACCGGCAGCAGGATCGGGGTGAGAATCAGGATCAGCGGCGCCATGTCCATCACCGTGCCCAGCAGCAGGAGCATGAAGTTGATGCACATGAGGATCACGTAACGGTTGTCCGAAAGCGTCAGAAACGCCGTGGTGATCTTCGACGGGATCTGCATCAAAGTCATCACGTAGCCGAAGCTGGCGGCAAAGCCGATCAAAATCATCACGATCGAGATGGTGCGCACCGTGCGGTGCATCAACTTGGGCAGGTCGCGCCACTTGTAGTCGCGGTAGATGAACATGGTCACGAAGAACGACCACACCACCGCCACGGCGGCCGACTCGGTAGCGGTGAACACGCCCGAGAGGATACCGCCGAGGATGATCACCATCGCCATCAGGCCCCACAGCGCTTCACCGGCAATCTTCAGCGCCTGGCGCAGTGGGATCACCTCGCCCTTGGGGTAATCGCGCTTCTTCGCGAAAATCAGGCACAGCCCCATCATCACCGCGCTCAACAGCAGCCCCGGCATGACCCCGGCCATGAACAGCGAAGCGATCGACACCGTGCCGCCCGCTGCCAGCGAGTACAGCACCGAGTTGTGGCTGGGCGGGGTCAGCAGCGCCTGCACCGAGCCGCTGACGGTCACCGCAGTGGAGAACTCGCGCGGGTAGCCCTTGCGCTCCATTTCCGGGATCAGCACCGAACCCACCGACGCGGTATCGGCCACCGACGAGCCGGAGATCGCCCCGAAGAAAGTCGAGGCCATGATGTTGACCAGCGACAGCCCGCCGCGCACGAAGCCCACCAGCACCCCGGCAAAGGCCACCAGCCGCCGCGACATACCGCCCTCGGCCATGATCGCACCGGCCAGCACGAAGAACGGGATCGCCAGCAGCGAAAACTTGTTAACCCCACTGGCCACCTGGATCATCATCGCTTGCAGCGGAATGTCGATCCACCAGGCGCCAATCAGCGCCGACAGGCCCAGCGCATAAGCCACCGGCATGCCGATGAGGATGAGCACGATGAAGCTGCCCAACAGAATGAACGCATCCATTTACGCAGCTCCTTCGTTTTCTTCCACCAGGTCGAAGCGCACCACCTTGCGGTTGCTCTGATCGCCCAGCAGGAGTTTTTCCAGCACGAAAATCAGTGTCAGCACGCCACCGAGCGGGATTGGCGCGTAGGTCATGCCCACCCGCACGCCCGGTAAAGAAGCCAGCGACTGGTTCCAGGTGGTGAGGCACAGCTTGGTGCCGTACCAGGTCATGAACACGCACACCAGGATCATCAGCAGCTGCACCAGCAGGGCGACCAGCTGGCGCTGCAGCGGTGGCAGGCGGTCGGTGATCATTCCAACCGCCATGTGTGCCCCGGCGCGGTAGCTGGCGGCGGCGCCGACGAAGGTAAACAGCACCATCAGCAGGATCGACACCGGCTCCGGCCAGCTGGAACCGGTGCCCAGCACGTAGCGGGCAAAGATGCCCCAGGGGATGATCAGCGACATGGTCAGGATCGACAGGCCGGCAACCCAGATACAGCCGCGGTACAGCGTGTCGTTGACGCGCAGAAAAAGCGTTTTCATAGGCATCACCAAAGCGGCAGGGCGACGGGCGTCGCGCTGCCGAGGTCATCTTGGAAGGGGGCCGGTGTTACTGGACCGCGTCGATACGCTTCATCAAGTCGGCATACTGCGCGCCGTACTTCTCGCGCACCGAGGCAGTGGCGTCATAGAACGGCTTCTTGTCGACAGCGATGAACTCAACGCCAGCGGCCTTGAGCTTCTCTTCACTGGCCGCGGACTTGGCGTCCCACAGCGCGCGCTCCTCCATCTGCGCTTCGCGGGCGACTTTCTTCACCAGCACCTGCTGCTCAGGGGTGAGCTTGTTCCAGGTGGTCTTGGACATCACCACCGGCTCCGGCAGGATCAGGTGGCCGGTGAGGGTGTAGTACTTGGCGCTCTGGAAGTGGTTGTGCTCGAGCAGGGTCGGCGGGTTGTTTTCGGCGCCGTCGATTACGCCGGTCTGCAGTGCGCTGAAGATCTCGCCGGTGTCCATGGCGATGCCGTTGCCGCCCATGGCGTTCATCATGTCGATGAACAGCGGGTTGCCCTGTACGCGGATCTTCATGCCCTTGAGGTCTTCAAGGCTGCGCACCGGTTTTTTGGTGTAGATGCTGCGCGAGCCGCCGTCCATCCAGGCCAGGGCCACCAGGTTGAATTCGGAGTTGGTGATCTTGTCGAGGATCTCCTGGCCGATGTCGCCATCGATGATCTTGCGCATGTGCTCATGGTCGCGGAACACGAACGGCATGTTGAACACGTTCACGTCCGGCACCACCGGGCCGACGATCCCCAGGCTCACGCGGGTCATCTGCACCGCGCCGATCTGCGCCTGCTCGATGACTTCCTTCTCCGAGCCGAGTACGCCACCGGCGAACATCTTGAAGGTGATTTCGCCATTGCTGGCGGCTTCAAGCTTCTTGCCCATGTTCTGTTCGGCGACCACGGTCGGGTAGCCGGCCGGATGAATCTCGGCGAACTTGATGTCCAGCGCGTGGGCTGGCAGGGCGAGGCTGAAAGCGAACGGGAGTGTGGCAAGAAGCAGCTTGCGTTTGAAGGTCATGATGAAACTCCGTGTTTTTTATTATCTGGTTTCGGTCGTGTCAGTGCAGGTGCGGCAGTGTCGTGTTCACCCTCGGTAGGCAGGCTCCTCCAGGCCTTTGACGCCAAGCTCGAAGGCGAATACCCCACCCGCCAGCGGCTGATCGGAAAGGTCGACCCCCGCAGGGCGAATCGAGGTAACGAACAAGGTGTCCAGGTTGGCGCCGCCGAAGGCGCACATGGCGGGCTTTTTCACCGGTACGTTGAGCGAGCGGTCGAGCCGGCCGTCGGGGGTGAAGCGGTGGATCTGGCCGGCGTCGTTGCCGCAGATCCAGTAGCAGCCATCCTGGTCGATGGCGGCGCCGTCAGGGCGGCCGGGGAAGGCGCGCATGTCGACGAACAGCCGCTTGTTGTACGGTGTGCCGCTGTCGATGTCGTAGTCGAACACCCAGATCTTCTGCACATTGGGGTGCGAGTCGGACAGGTACATGCGAGTGCCATCGGGGCTGAAGGCCAGGCCGTTGGGCACGATCATGCCATCCTGTTGCAGGTGCAACTGCCCTTCGCCGTCGTGGCGGTACAGCGCACCCACGTGGGCGCCTTGGGGCATGTCCATCAACATCGTCCCGGCCCACAGGCGGCCCTGGCGATCGCAGCGCCCATCGTTGAAGCGCATGCCGCTCTGGGCATGGTCCACGGACGTCAGCAGGCGGCTGTCGAGGCTGCCATCGGCTTTGGCTTCGAGCTGGAAGATGCCGCTTTCCATACCGGCAACCCAGCCATTTTCGGTACGGGCGATGCAGGCGAGCATCTCGTCACCCAGCCAGGTCTGGTGGGCACCATCCTGCCAGCGATGCAGCTGGCGGGCGGGGATGTCGACCCAGTACAGGGCCTGTTCGGTGGGGTGCCACACGGGGCTTTCGCCGGTGCCGTTGCGGGCGTCGACGATCAGTTCGCAGTTCATGGCAGTGCCTCCTGGCGCGCAGGTGTCAGTTGAACGGTCCGGCCACGGCGAAGGCGCCGCCCTGATAGACCATGCTCGGGTCATCGGCGGCTGGCGCCGGCTGGGCCTCTACCGCTTCGCGGAACACTTCGGAGGTGTCCTTTGGCACGTAACCCAGGTGCTCGGCGTGGCGGTTGTCCCACCACACGGTGCGGTTGTCGGAGGCGCCGTAGACGATGGTGTGGCCGACATCTGGCGTGAACAGCCCGCGTTCGATCAGTTGCACCAGGTCGTCGTAGCTCAGCCAGGTGCAGAGCATCCGTGGGTTCTGCGGCTGCGGGAAGGACGAGCCGATGCGGATACTGACGGTCTCGATGCCATAGCGGTCGAAGTAGAAGCTGGCGACGTCCTCGCCGTAGCATTTGGACAGCCCGTAGTAGCTGTCGGGGCGGCGCGGGGAGTGGGCGTCGATGCGCTCGTCCTGGCGGTAGAAGCCGATGGTGTGGTTGGAGCTGGCGAAGATGATGCGCTTGACCCCATGCTTGCGCGCCGCCTCGTAGACGTGGAATACGCCACAGATGTTGGGGCCGAGGATGTCTTCGAAGGCGTGTTCGGTGGAGACACCGCCGAAGTGGATGATGGCGTCGACGCCTTCCACCAGGGCATGTACCGCTGCCTTGTCGGCGAGGTCGCAGGCCACGACCTCTTCATGCGGGCCCGCGGCGGGCGCCATCGGGCTGATATCGGAAAGGCGCAGTACCTCGGCGTAACCTTGCAGGCGTTCGCGAAGGACCTTGCCCAGGCCGCCTGCGGCTCCGGTGAGCAGCAGGCGATTGAGGGGGGTAGTGGTCATGGCCGGCTCTATTTGTTAGTTGTTGTAAGTTGTCGTATGACTTTGCTGATTATCGGTAGCGGCTTCCGGAGTTGTCAATGTTAATTCTGTGACCCTGATGGCCTCATCCCCAGCAAAGCGGCGCCCACGCTGCCCTACTCAATCCATGAGCTTGCGCAATAACCTGTGGGAGCTGGCTTGCCTGCGATGGGCCGCGACGCGGCCCCAAGGCTTACGCCATTACAACAACGACAACGGGTAGTTGAAGATCAACCGGTTCTCGTCGAACTCGTTATTGCTGTAATCCCGCCGAATGCTCGAATTGCGCCACTTCACGCTCAGGTCCTTGAACGGCCCGCTCTGGATCACATACCCCAGCTCCGACTCGCGTACCCACTCCTTGCCATCGGTCACCGCCCCGGTGTGTACGTCCTGCCCGCTGATGTAGCGGTTCATCAAGGTCAGCCCCGGCACGCCCAAGGTGACAAAGTTGAAGTCATGTCGTACCTGCCACGAGCGCTCGTTGGCGTTGTCGAAGCTTGAGTTGTAGCTATCGTTGGCCAGCGTTCCGCCGCTGGTGCCGTTGACCCGCATCCAGGTATCGCCATCGACCTTCTGCAGGCCCACCCAGAAGGTGTTACCGCCATATCTGGCCGAGAACATCCCCGAATATGTCTTGTTGTCCAGCTTCCCGGCCTTCTCGGAGCCGTCCTCGCCCCCATGGAAGTAGCCCAGGTTGGCGCCAAAGGTCCAGCTGCCCACCGGCTGGCTGTGGGTCAGTTGCAGGTACTGCTGCTCATACACGTCCTTGAGCACCGCATTCCACAGCCCGACCAGCGTGCGGTCCTGGTTGAACTTGTACTCGCCGCCAACAAAGTTGAACCGGTCCGACACCCCCCCGCCGTAACTCATGTCCTCCATGCTCGCGTCGTTGCGCGGGCTGTTGCCACGGAACTGCCCGCCATACAGCGTCAGCCCGGCAACTTCGCTGGACGTCACCTGCCCACCGCGGAAGGTTTGCGGCAGCGAGCGGCCATCGTCGGAGCGCAGGATCGGCAGCACCGGCATCCATTCGCCAATCTTCAGTTCGGTCTTCGAGATCCGCGCTTTGCCCGCCACCGCCAGGCGCCCGTAATCATCCGCCGGCCGCCCATCGTCATGCCGCGGCAACAGCGCGGTGCCGTAAGTGCCGCCACCGCCATCGAGCTTCACCGACCACAACCCCAGCACATCCACACCGAACCCGATCGGCCCTTCGGTAAAGCCCGAACGCGCATCGAGAATGAAGCTTTGCGTCCACTCTTCGGCCTTGCTCTGCGGGTTGCTGGGGTTGGTGAAGTTACGGTTGATGTAGAAGTTGCGCAGGCCCAGGGTGGCCTTGCTGTCCTCGACGAAGCCTGCGGCCAGGCTGGCGCCTGGCAGGCCCGCAATCACGCCGGCACCCAGCAGGGCAAAGGGGAGGGTTTGGCAGATTTTCATTATTGTTGTGCTCCACAAAAAGGGTGTGGCAGCCCGTCCACCGGGCACGCGCAAGCGGCCTGCAGCAGGGGCGGGTGGGTAACGGGCCCGTCTGGGCCAGGGAGGGTGAAGCGGGGTTACGGCACTAGGTGGCCGTGAGTGATTGCGTGGGGGAAAGCGAAAGGCGAGGGTGTAGCGCGATTGATGTCGACATGGCAGATCATCCGCTGATTGTTGTTCTTGTTATGTGTTGTCGTACAACTGTGGCGATTTTTTAGCAAGCGCAGACGGTAATGTCAACGCCTTTAGAGGCGACAGCTCCTGGGGCAGCACCTTTTTGAGATGCATATTGCATCAACAGAAGCTCTAGCCTGGGCATCACCCCTTCTTCAAAGAGATACTACGACTAAAGTCGGTGTTAAGGGAGTTGATTGCCAGGTAACTCCAGAATTTTGTGTATTAGGAGCGGATTAGGGGGTTAAGACACGTCATGTTGGATTTAGGACGCGGCGAGATAGTAAAACGCCTCTGTAAGCGTCTGCGTACCGAGCGGACCCACGTCCCCATGAACCATTGATAAAACTACATGTCTTACTGCCACTATCGACATGACGTCATTCCACACGCAAGGAGGCTCCACCATGCAATCCACCCCACCCACGTCCACCGGTAACCTGCTGGGCACCTATGGCTACGGCAAGGCGCTGATCATCAGCATGCTCATCCTGGGCAGCATCTTCCTCGGCTTGGCCGCTTTCGTCGGGTACCTGAGCGTCGCCAGCGACCTGCAATTCAACGGACCCAAGCAAATCTTCTACTTCACCGTCGCCTTGTTGGCCGTGCTCGGGCTGAGCATGTTTGCTCTGGCCCTGTGGCAGATAAAGCTGCGCAAAGCGCGTTACGAGGTCTACGAAAAAGGCATCTGCCAGATCATCGGCAGCGAACGTGACTACGTGCCATTCAGCGAGATGAATGACTTGTACCTGTTCGCCTCTGGCCAGACAGCCTTCGCAGGCCTCACCAACAACCTGGCTTATCGGCGCAACGCAAGCGAGCCTTTCCGCCGGGTCAATCCGCACCTCAAGGGCCTGTTCGCCTTTATCGAACAAGTGCGCGACCAGTATCTGAACGAACGGCTGCCAGCGGTATACGCCACGCTTCAAAATGGTGGCGGGGTGCAGTTCAACTATCTCGACACCAAACAGGTATGGAGCAAGCGGATCAGTGGCGACTTCTTCAACGTCACCACCAAGCCCCTGACCGTCACCCGCGACGCGCTTGATATCGATGGCCACAAGGTCTCGTTGAGCAGCCTGGCCAATGTCGATCTCAATCAGTGGACCGAGTTGGTCGTTATCAAGGACGAGAGCGGCCAAACACTGCTGTCGACCGTGGGTAACGGGATCATGAGCTTTGACCTGTTCCTCAATACCCTGCACAACCTGCTAGACGCACCGCAAGCGCAGGCGGACAACGCCGTCACTGCCTGACGCTAGGTATCAGGAGCCGCTTGGCGGCTCCTGATTAAGTTAAGCTGAATGGAAGCGCTGCGAGAGGGTTTGGCGTCTCCGCCAACCGGCCTTATACTCATCTACGGCCTCGCCCTAGACCACGCGACTGGCTTGTTCCATGTCGGGCACACTTCTGCCCCTTGTCGGCGAGGGCGAGGCCTCTTCCTTATCCAGTTGTCCCCCCGGTTGACAATCGAATACTGTGCATGCAGGTCATTCAGGGGCTGTAGACGAACTCATCCACACCCTTTTTCCACGGTAAGGGGCCGAGCGCGGTGACCTCAAGCGATCCGGGTTGCTGATGTAGATGTACAGTGAAGGCATTAGAAATCATCCTCTGAGATACGCTTGAGCCGCACGCGATGCTCTGTGGTGTAGGGCGCGGGGGAGGTCTCTGGGATTTCTCTGAAGACATCTTCAAGCAGTCCGAGATGCCACAGTGCGGTCATATAGCTGCGCATTTCCACGGTAGGCGTACCTGCTTCGATTTTGCTCAGCGTGGTGATGGATAGGCCGGATTGAGCTGCAAGATCCTTCTGACGGAATCGGCGTTCTAGCCGTCTGGTTTTGATCAAAAGCCCGATTTTTGTCAGTCGGTCGGTACACATCAAGGGGAAAGCCTGCATTTTAAGACCTTCTATAAGCGTTCTTATCGTAGATAAGTGTGGCTATAGCACTGCTTATATGTGCTGAAAAACCGGAGTGACTGGATACCTAACCGAATGTATGGGCCGACGAATCATGGATGCTACGTCTTCCACTGGGTTCTGCAGCGCATTCGAGGTAGGCAGCGAGCCCCTAGGATTTCAGCATTTAACGCCTCTATAAGCATCCTTAAGTGGCTTAAGCATGCTTATAGAGGCTTTTATGAAGAGCGTTTATCGGCATCCGCTACGTGGCGCTCACAGCAACTCTTTAGACGCCATGCATGCGCAACGCCCGCTGCGCGCACTCGCGCCAGCTCATCTTGCGCTTCGCCATCGGCAGCTGTCCGGTCGCTTCCCCCGCCATCATTACCGGCATATCCCGCATCCGAACCCAGGGCTCACTTTGCCAATACAACAGCGTCGCCGTACGCCCGCCTGGCCAACACATCTGACCAAGTCGCGGCACATCCTCGAACGCTGCCGCCTGCCCATCGCGCAGCACGCCCACCACCTCATGCGTCAGCCACCAGCGCAGATGACGGTTCTCCGGAATGTGATGATGCGCCAATAAGGTGTAGGCCCCGGATTCGCTGATCATCATGGTCTCTTGACACTGCCCATAGCGCAGCAGCTGCACGTTGCGGTACTGGTCCGGGTCGAGTTTGCGAACGCAATGTTCATCGAAGAAGCGAGCGCTCAGTCGGCCGAGTTCGTGCGCGCAGAACCAGGCTTGGGATTCGAGCCAGAGGGTGTGGAGGGGGCGGTTATGGCGGGTGAAGAGGGTGGATGAGTAGTATTTGTCCATGATTGGCCTTCCGAAGCTAGGAGAGCCGTTACTTACGGGAACGGGAACCCGCTGCGTGAGCGTTTCTTAGGCGCTTCTGAAGAGTATTCCCGTGCTTTCCCACAAACAACCCTATACAGAAACCGATTATTTCAATATGTTAAATCTTACCGCTGATTACATTGGGAACGGTTGACAATATATATAGTCAAAAACTTTGAGATAATTTGGGGGCTGAGTCGTAAGTCGTCGAGGGGAGTCAAGCTTTGTTTTGATTTCATATGCTGTTGAGGTTCCGTTGAAAATTGCTAGATCAACAATGGAATCTTCAATTGGACGCTCTACGGCGAAGTTTTTGGTTTTGGGTGCACACCTTCAAGTTTTTGACGGATACCTAAAAAGTAAAGGCCGCCAAATGGCGGCCTTCCTGGCACTGCGGAAGCTTTAGTCCCAGCTCAACGCCCCACCCGTCTGATACTCGATCACACGCGTCTCAAAGAAGTTCTTCTCTTTCTTCAAGTCCATGATCTCGCTCATCCACGGGAACGGGTTGGTGGTCCCTGGGTACTCTTCCTTCAGGCCAATCTGGGTCAGGCGACGGTTGGCGATGAACTTGAGGTAGTCCTCCATCATTGCGGCGTTCATGCCCAGTACGCCGCGTGGCATGGTGTCACGGGCGTATTCGATCTCCAGCTGGGTCCCTTGCAGGATCATCTGGGTCGCTTCTTCCTTCATCGCCGCGTCCCACAGGTGCGGGTTCTCGATCTTTATCTGGTTGATCACGTCGATGCCGAAGTTCAGGTGCATCGACTCGTCACGCAGGATGTACTGGAACTGCTCGGCCACGCCGGTCATCTTGTTGCGGCGGCCCATGGAGAGGATCTGGGTGAAGCCGCAGTAGAAGAAGATGCCTTCCAGCACGCAGTAGTAGGCGATCAGGTTGCGCAGCAGCTCTTTGTCGGTCTCGACGGTGCCGGTGTTGAATTCCGGGTCGGAGATGGCGCGGGTGTACTTCAGGCCCCAGGCGGCTTTCTTCGCGACCGACGGGATCTCGTGGTACATGTTGAAGATCTCGCCTTCATCCATGCCCAGCGACTCGATGCAGTACTGGTAGGCGTGGGTGTGGATCGCCTCTTCGAAGGCCTGGCGCAGGATGTACTGGCGGCACTCCGGGTTGGTGATCAGTCGGTACACGGCCAGGGCCAGGTTGTTGGCAACCAGCGAGTCGGCGGTGGAGAAGAAGCCCAGGTTACGCATCACGATGCGGCGCTCGTCTTCGGTCAGGCCGTCCTGGCTCTTCCACAGGGCGATGTCGGCGGTCATGTTGACCTCTTGCGGCATCCAGTGGTTGGCGCAGCCATCGAGGTACTTCTGCCAGGCCCAGTCGTACTTGAAGGGCACCAGCTGATTGAGGTCGGCGCGGCAGTTGATCATGCGCTTTTCGTCAACGGCAACACGGGCTGCGGAGCCTTCCAGCTCGGCCAGGCCTTCGGCGACGTCGAGGGCATCGAGGGCGGCCTTGGCGCGCTTCACGGCGTCCGAGTCAGCTGCGGTGGCCGCACGGGCTTCCAGGGCGGCGGCACCGCCGGCGCTGTCGAGCTTGTCGAGGGTGGCGGCAGCGGCGGCTTGCGCAGGGGTGTTGCTTTTGGCGGCGACTTCGCCGTCTTCGTTATCGAATTCGTCCCAGCTCAGCATGGTTTGGCTCCTGCTTGAGGGTTGCACGTGGCAACCGGTTGGATTTTGAGGTGATGCCTGTACTGCGCAAGACCCATCAGGCGTTACGGCAGGCAGTGAGAGCGGGCTCTCGTCACATTTGAAGTTGTTCGAGTCAGCGCTTGTCCTACCCTCGAGCGAGGGGCCAAGGCGCCTGAAAGCTGTACGGCCACGATAAAACGTGCGGTCTGGGCAAGCGGCGCTTGCGTCTCGCAGTCGATCATTAGCTCAACCCTTTTTGGGGGCGCGAAGTATACCGGAATTCAGGGTGGATCGGGGCGGCGCAAAAGCCATGCGAAGGTAATTTTTCGACCGGCATTGCGTGCTTCCGTTCACCTGAAACCTGTTGTTTCAAACACGGATGTGAGTCTAGCCGTAAATGAGATCTGATCCTATATCTTGTGTGATTTTTTTTTATCGGCACAGCATATGGTGTTTTGATCTCGGTCAGCACCTATCGGTAGTGGTGCGTGTAACGGCCGCGTGCGGCCTTTTCTTGAGGCAAAAAAATACCGCCTCAACCCCCCGAAGGCGGTTGAGGCGGCATGGTCACCTCAGCGGTGCGAAAGCCTTACTGGCAGGCTTCGCAATCCGGCTCGTCGATCGCGCAAGCCTTCGGCACTGGCGCTGGGCCGGCGGCCTGGGCCGGGGCGCTGTCGCCGCCGCTGGAAACGGCGTTGAGCTTGCCGGTGTTGATGGTCGACTTCTCGGTGCTGGTCGCGGCCAGGGCACGGAGGTAGTAGGTGGTTTTCAGGCCACGGTACCAGGCCATGCGGTAGGTCACGTCCAGCTTCTTGCCCGAGGCGCCGGCGATGTACAGGTTCAGCGACTGAGCCTGGTCGATCCACTTCTGGCGACGCGAGGCAGCATCGACGATCCACTTGGTTTCGACTTCGAACGCGGTGGCGTACAGGTCTTTCAGCTCTTGCGGGATACGCTCGATCTGCTGCACCGAACCGTCGTAGTACTTCAGGTCGTTGATCATGACCGAGTCCCACAGGCCGCGGGCTTTGAGGTCGCGAACCAGGTACGGGTTGATCACGGTGAACTCGCCCGACAGGTTCGATTTCACGTACAGGTTCTGGTAGGTCGGCTCGATGGACTGCGACACGCCAGTGATGTTGGCGATGGTCGCGGTCGGCGCGATGGCCATGATGTTCGAGTTACGAATACCTTTCTGTACGCGGGCACGGACCGGCGCCCAGTCCAGGGTCTCGTTCAGGTCGACGTCGATGTACTTCTGGCCACGCGCCTCGATCAGGATCTGTTGCGAATCCAGCGGCAGGATGCCTTTGGACCACAGCGAACCCTGGAAGGTCTCGTAGGCGCCGCGCTCGTCGGCCAGGTCGCAGGAGGCCTGGATGGCGAAGTAGCTGACCGCTTCCATCGACTTGTCGGCGAACTCGACGGCAGCGTCGGAACCGTAGGCGATGTGCTGCAGGTACAGTGCGTCCTGGAAGCCCATGATGCCGAGGCCGACCGGACGGTGCTTGAGGTTCGAGTTACGCGCTTGCGGTACCGAGTAGTAGTTGATGTCGATCACGTTGTCGAGCATGCGCACGGCGGTGTTAACGGTGCGTTGCAGCTTGGCGGTGTCCAGCTTGCCGTCGACGATGTGGTTCGGCAGGTTGATCGAGCCCAAGTTGCAGACCGCGATCTCGTCCTTGTTGGTGTTCAGGGTGATCTCGGTGCACAGGTTCGAGCTGTGTACCACGCCTACGTGCTGCTGCGGCGAACGCAGGTTGCACGGGTCCTTGAAGGTCAGCCATGGGTGGCCGGTCTCGAACAGCATCGAGAGCATCTTGCGCCACAGGTCTTTGGCCTGGATGGTCTTGAACACCTTGATCTTGTTGTATTCGGTCAGGGCTTCGTAGTACTCGTAGCGCTCTTCGAAGGCCTTGCCGGTCAGGTCGTGCAGGTCTGGCACTTCCGACGGCGAGAACAGGGTCCACTTGCCGTCATCGAAGACGCGCTTCATGAACAGGTCAGGGATCCAGTTGGCGGTGTTCATGTCGTGGGTACGACGACGGTCATCACCGGTGTTCTTGCGCAGCTCGATGAATTCTTCGATGTCCAGGTGCCAGGTTTCCAGGTAGGCACACACAGCGCCTTTGCGCTTGCCACCCTGGTTGACGGCAACGGCGGTGTCGTTGACCACTTTCAGGAACGGCACGACGCCCTGGGATTTACCGTTAGTGCCCTTGATGTAGGAGCCCAGTGCACGCACAGGGGTCCAGTCGTTGCCCAGGCCACCGGCGAATTTCGACAGCATGGCGTTGTCGTGGATCGCGTGGTAGATGCCCGACAGGTCGTCTGGCACGGTGGTCAGGTAGCAGCTCGACAGCTGCGGGCGCAGGGTGCCGGCGTTGAACAGGGTCGGGGTCGAGGCCATGTAGTCGAAGGACGACAACAGGTTGTAGAACTCGATCGCACGGGCTTCTTTTTCTTTCTCTTCCAGCGCCAGGCCCATGGCCACACGCATGAAGAACACCTGTGGCAGCTCGAAGCGCACGCCATCCTTGTGGATGAAGTAGCGGTCGTAGAGGGTTTGCAGGCCCAGGTAGGTGAACTGCTGGTCGCGCTCGTGGTTGATCGCCTTGCCCAGTTTTTCCAGGTCGAAGTCGGCCAGGGCCGGGTTCAGCAGTTCGAATTCGATACCTTTGGCGACGTAGGCCGGCAGGGCCTTGGCGTACAGGTCGGCCATCTCGTGGTGGGTGGCGCTGTCGGCAACGCTGAGGAAGCCCAGGCCTTCGGCACGCAGGGTGTCCATCAGCAGGCGGGCAGTCACGAACGAGTAGTTCGGCTCGCGCTCTACCAGGGTACGGGCGGTCATCACCAGGGCGGTGTTGACGTCCTTGATGGCCACGCCGTCGTAGAGGTTTTTCAGGGTTTCGCGCTGGATCAGGTCGCCATCGACTTCGGCCAGGCCTTCGCAGGCTTCGCTGATGATGGTGTTCAGGCGCGCCATGTCGAGCGGCGCCAGGCTGCCGTCGGCCAGGGTGATGCGGATGCTTGGGTGCGGCTCGACCACGGCGTCGGTGTTGGCGCGGGTGGCGCGCTCTTTGGCGCGTTGGTCGCGGTAGATCACGTAGTCACGGGCGACCTTTTGCTCGCCAGCGCGCATCAGGGCCAGTTCGACCTGGTCCTGGATTTCTTCGATGTGGATGGTGCCACCCGATGGCATGCGACGCTTGAACGTGGCGGTGACCTGCTCGGTCAGGCGCGCGACGGTGTCGTGGATGCGCGACGAGGCAGCGGCGGTGCCGCCTTCAACTGCGAGGAACGCCTTGGTGATGGCCACGGTGATCTTGTCGTCGGTGTAGGCGACGACAGTGCCGTTGCGCTTGATCACGCGCAGTTGACCCGGAGCGGTGGCAGCCAGATCCTGGTTGGAATCGGCGGCCTGCGGCGCTTGGGCCTGCGGGTTCTCGCGAGTTGTGTCGGTTTGCATGGGTGGGTGTCTCCACAGTTTCTATATTGTTCAGGCGCCTTTTGGGCGCCCACCGTTCCGTCCACTTGCTCGATGGCCCGGGCGGGGATGCGGCATGCGCACGCATCCGCCCGCTCGGGCTTACCGACTTCGGGACAGACTCAGGAATAAGGGGCAATAGCTTGCCGCTCCCTGGCCGAAGTCAAAGGTTCTGGGCCAAAGCCCGAAAACCGGTGCTGATGAGTACCAGGCGTTGCCTGCAACACTCATACCCGAACAATGCCCAGAGGGCTTGCCTCGGTCGCCTCCGCAGGAGCGGTTTGGCTGCTGAAATCACCTGAAGTTCAGCCAGAAAAATTGCTTGAATTCGACTGCTGACTTGTGTTTGTGATTTTTGCACGAAACCCAACATCTAGTGGTTCGCTGCGCTGGAGATACAAGATAATGCGGTATCGGGGGGTTTGCAAGGCGAGCGCCTGTGGATAACGTGTGTGTACTTTGTGAATGAATAGTGGGTATTCGCTGTAGGCCTTGTGCCAAGTGGTTTGCAGTATTTTTTTCGGGCTCGCTGCACCACGGCAGAATTTTCAGGGCGCGAACCCTAGCACAAAAAACGGTTCAGTCGGAGGTGTTGGGGCAGGTTGGCAGTGGCTGGGGGGGGACGTAGTATCTGAGGGAGTGAAGGGTGCTTGTCGATAGAGTGTCGGCGTTCTCAAGATCGAGCGCCGCCCGCGCGGCGCATCGCGAAGCGCTTGCCTTGAGATCTTCAGCGCCTTTGAGATCGAGCGCCGCCCGCGCGGCGCATCGCGGGCAAGCCCGCTCCTACATTTGTTGCAACGTGCCATTCCAGTCAGGCCATGGTTGTCCGCCTTGGCGCATGACTGAAGACAGGTGAGGCGGCAGCTGTGCCAGCCGAAAAATCTCGTCGAGCCACCAAGGCTAACAACTATGGCCTATCAGGCCATGGCACGTTGCAACAAATGTAGGAGCGGGCTTGCCCGCGATGCGCCGCGCGGGCGGCGCTCGATCTCAAGGGCGCTGAAGAT
>NZ_JBDFPP010000037.1:0-32234 GCF_039672635.1 Pseudomonas sp. P39-UII1 | reverse complement strand
CTCAGTAGTGAAACGATGCATCGCCGATGGTAGTGTGGGGTTTCCCCATGTGAGAGTAGGTCATCGTCAAGATTCATTTCGCAAAACCCCTATCTGCGCGAGCAGGTAGGGGTTTTGTCTTTTCTGGCCGGGTTCAACTGCGGGCTAACTCCGCCAGGTGAGCGGTGGCTTCTTCGCTCTTTAGCACCAACACATCGCCTTGCAGCGTATCCAGCACCACTTCGGAAGTATTGCCAATCAATGCTCCGGAAATACCGGTACGTGCAACGGTACCAATCACGGTGACCACCGCATCGAGTTTTTTCTCGAAATGCGGAATCAGCACATCGGCTGGCCCTTCTTCGACATGCAAGCGCTCTTCGCTGATGTCATATTCCGCCTGGAACGCACGACACGCTTCCCGATAACGTTGGTCGATGGTCTCGCTGCGTTGATACACAGGGTCCGACGCCGACAACATAGGTGAGGGATGGGCACTGATGACATGTAGTTGGCCTTTGGCCAGGCCTGCAATCGCATACCCGTGATCAACGATGGCCGTATGCAGCCTGCGATGATCGTCATCCTGGTTGCCGACATCCACGGCAGCAAGTACCACGCCACCTGTCCACGGGCGTTCGCTCTTGACCATCAGCACCGCGCAAGGGCAGAGGCGCAGCAGTTTCCAGTCGCTGGGTGTAAGCAGTGCCTTTTTCAGAGGATTGTCCGGCCGGTGCTCCTTGATCACCAACTCGCAACCTTCAGCCTCCTGCACATTGATGATCGATTCGTGCAAGGTGTCATGCCAGGCCTGTTCATGGCTGACGTCGTCATACCCGTCATCGTGCAATTGGCTGCTCAACAGGCTGAGTAATGCACTATGGTCGTGTCTCTTATCGCACATCAGCAAATGCAGCCGTGCACCGGTCACCCCTGCAATCAGCTTGGCCCGGGTCAACGCGCGGCTGTGGGCATGATCAGGGTCGAGGACGACGAGAATGCTACGAACAGCTTGCATGGGCGTGAACTCCCTTCATGGTGGTGGCCAATGCCTGACTATAGTCGGCGCCCCTCGTGCCGGCGCTTGATGTACATCAAGCATAGTCACTGGCGCTCCCCATCGCCGCCGGTATAATCGCCGGTCCCGTCTGTTCTGTGTGGTTGCACATCTATGTCCCTGATCCCCGAAATTGACGCCTTCCTCGGCTGTCCTACTCCAGACGCCTGGATCGAAGCGGCGCTCGCCGACCAGGAAACCTTGCTGATCGACCACAAGAATTGCGAGTTCAAGGCCGCCAGTACGGCATTGAGCCTTATGGCCAAGTACAACACCCATCTTGACCTGATCAACATGATGTCGCGCCTCGCCCGTGAAGAGCTGGTGCACCATGAGCAGGTGCTGCGCCTGATGAAACGCCGTGGTGTGCCATTGCGGCCAGTGTCGGCAGGGCGCTACGCATCCGGGTTGCGCCGCCTGGTGCGTGCCCATGAACCGGTCAAGCTGGTGGACACGCTAGTGGTGGGGGCATTCATCGAAGCACGCAGCTGCGAGCGCTTTGCTGCGTTGGTACCACACCTGGATGAAGAACTCGGCAGGTTCTACCACGGCTTGCTTAAAAGCGAGGCGCGCCATTACCAAGGCTATCTGAAGCTTGCGCATCAGTATGGGGAGGAAGGGGATATCGCCAAGCGCGTGCTGTTGGTGCGCGAAGCTGAAGCTGAGTTGATTCAGTCTCCAGACCAGGAACTACGGTTTCACAGCGGTATCCCAATGGCGCAGGCCGCCTGATTTGCAGCAGGCGGCACCACGCGGACCAGCTATCAGGAGCGACGTCCCAGCAGCAGCCCTATCACCAGGCCAAAGCCCGCAGAAATCGCAACGGTCTGCCACGGGTGGCCGCCGATATAGTCATGGGTGGCTTCTACCACCGGTTGTGCTTTGGCGCGTACTTGGCCGGCGGCCTCACGTGCCTGGCGAAGTTTCAGGCTGACCTGGGCGCGCAGTGTATCGGCCTCTTCGCCGACCAGGGAGGCGCTGTCGTTGAGCAGCTTCTCCGACTCTTCGATCAATGCCTGCAGCTCACTGAATACCTGATCCTTGATTTGATCGCTGTCGGTCAGTGCGGCAGTTTTTCGGGCCATGAACTCGTCCTCGTCGATGGGGTGGTTAAGCAATGGATGCCAGCGCGCCCGGAAAGTTGCGATGGCTTACCGAAGAAGCGGCGCCACGGTGTAATATAGCGGCCATTTTCAGCAGGCAGGTAGGTTCATGAGTTTCAATCTGGCCAACAGGAGCTTCGAGGAACGGGCACAGATCGAGGCGGAAAAGGCCCGGCTTTTCGAAATGTGGCAGAACAACCTGGGCAAGGCCAAGGCTGATGCTGCGCGGCTGATCTCGGAAAAACCACGTCGCAAGGGCAAGTGGGCCGAGTGGGTGCGTGCCGAGCTGGAAGGTATGTCGCCGCCTGAATACGCCGGCATGGTGCGCAGCGAGGTCAACAAGATGATGGCCGCCGCCAGCTCCAGCCGCTGAAGCAATTTAACCGCTCACCAGTTCAGGCTGCCGCCTTTGGGCAGGTCGAGCCTGCCCTCATCAGTGAAGCGCACGGTGCCCAACGGCCCGCCGGCCAGTTTGCCGCGCAGTACGTAGGGCATGCCCTGCAGCGATTCAAGCGTGCTCAAACCATAAGCCTGGCGCAGGAATGCGAAGGCTGTGATGCTTACCGGCACCACCACCACCGCTTCGCCATAGCGGCCGATATGGCCCTGCTGGTCACTTACCCCAGAGGCCAGCGGTTGGCCGTTCACCTCCAGATTCAACGCTATGCCGTTGTAGTCGACTGTTGCCTCGTTGGGGTTCTGCACGCGCATCTTCACCGCCATGCGCATTTCCAGTTCCTGGCCGGCAAGCGGTTCGATGCCGATCACGCTGATATTGAGCGGGTCGCGCGGCTGAAACAGCGCACAGGCATTGAGCCCAATGGCCATCAAGGTGACGATCAACAGCCGGGCGCAGCGTTGTAAACGGGCAGTCATTGCAATGGACCTTACCAACAGAGTCTGACCTGCAGTGTGGCAAATGCACGGCAGCGTTGAAAGTGGCAGGGCTGCCCCGCGGCGTGAGCAACCCATCGCCGCAAGCCACGGACAACTGACGGCAATCAGCCAAACACCGCCAAGAGGTCTTGCGCAAACGCTAGCTGAGCTTCCCCAGGCGCTTGCGCCCGATGCCTGGCCAAGGTAAACGGCACTACGAAATCCAACGTGGTGTCCAGTGCCCGCAACAACCCTTGGCGCTCCCAGCTTGCAGCACAGTGGCACGGCAGATAACCGATATGCCGCCCCGACAGGATGAACGTCAGCACACTCTCTATCTGCTCGGCCACCGCCATGCTGCGCCGGCTCTGAAACGGCTCGCCACCTTTGAGAAAACGATAGGGATGCCGTACCTGGTCCGCTTCCAGCAACTGTTCCCGCGTCACGTGCACCGTGCCAAACAACGGGTGCCCCTTGCCGCAGTACAATCGCTGCCGCTCCTCGAACAATGGCTGGTAGTCGAACGCTGCCTGGTTACCGGAGAAATAACTGATGGCGTAGTCCAGGCGCTGCTCCAGCAGTAGCCGCTCAAGCTCCGCCGGTGGTGCGCTGATCAGTTCCAACTGCACCGATTCCTCGCGCTCGCGAAAGCGGTTAATGGCAGACGCTAGCTGCAGGCTGACAGTTGCGTCCTGGTTCTCCGCCATGCCCACCCGCACCGTCCCCAGCAAACGCCCAGCCACACCATTGGCCTGCTGACGAAAATGTTCGATGCTCAACAGCAAGCCGCGAGCGGCCTCTAGTAGCAGCAGGCCTTTTTCGGTGAGGTGAAAGCCGCGCTTGCCACGGCTGCACAGGCGATACCCCAGTCGCGCCTCCAGTTGCGCCATGCGCTGGCTGATGGTGGGCTGGCTCAAGCCCGAAACCCCTTGGGCGGCGCTGAAGCCGCCGGCCTCGACTACAGTGACGAACAGCCGCAACAGATGCAGGTCAGGGTCGTGCAGTTGTCCGAGCATCACATTGCTCCCGATGAATGTCAGCTTTGCAAACTTGCCATTCTTGCAATGTAACCCGGCTGGCATGCTGGCGGCATCCACCCATTAGCCGAGGTGTCCGTCATGCGTCGAATGTTGTGTCTGCTACCCCTGATTCTGGCCTTGCCCCTGCAGGCCGAAGAAAAGGTCGTCAACCTCTACAGCTGGGCGGATTACGTCGCCCCGCAAACCTTGCAGCGCTTCGAGCAGGAGACCGGCTACAAGGTGCGCTACGACACTTTCGACACCACCGAAGTCCTCGAAACCAAGCTGTTGACCGGTGGCAGTGGCTACGACGTTGTGGTGCCCTCGGCCACTGTGTTGGCGCGGGCGCTGAAGGCCAGTGCCCTGCAGCCGCTGGATGCGCAGGCCATGCCTGGCTACGCCAACCTCGATAAGGACCTGCTGGCCAAACTTGCAGAAACCGACCCCGGCAACCGCTTTGCGGTGCCTTACACCTGGGGCACGTTGGGCCTGGGGGTCAATGTCGAGGCTGTGCGCCAACGCCTGGGTGATGTACCGCTGGACAGCCTGGACCTGCTGTTCAAGCCCGAGTATGCCAGCCGGCTAAAGGGGTGCGGCATCGCCATGCCCGACTCGCCGCAGGAGGTAATTGGCGTGGCCTTGAACTACCTGGGCAAGGACCCGTACAGCCAGGACAAGGCAGACCTTGCCGCAGCGCAGAACCTGCTGAACCAGTTGCAGCCTTCGATCAGCTACGTCGCCAACGGCCGGCAGATCAACGACCTGGCCAACGGCAGCGTATGCCTGGCGTTGACCTACAATGGCGACGCAGCCATGGCCGCCGATCAGGCCCGTCGCGCGGGTAAGCCGTTCGAGCTGATCTACCGCATCCCCCGTGAAGGGACGCTGCTCTGGCAGGACAACCTGGTCATTCCCAAGGACGCCCCGCACCCAGAGGCGGCCCGCGCGTTCATCGCGTTCATGCTGAAGCCCGAATCGGTTGCCGCGCTGACCAACACGCTGTTCTTTGCCAACGCCAACCAGGCGGCAACGCCCTTGGTCGACGAGGCCGTGCGCAATGACCCGGATATCTACCCCCCGGCCGCGGTGCGTGAGCGCCTGTTTGCCGACCGCAGCATGGCGCTGTCCGACCTGCGCCAGCGCAACCGCCTGTGGACGGCATTCCGTACTCGGCAGTGACCCATAACGACAAAGGAGCCCGACCGTGGAGCAAGCCCTGAGCAACGACCAAGCGATGACCCGCGACAGCCTGTATGGCACCGCTGCAGAAAGTACCTATGCCGGTATCACCAGTTTCGCCCGCCGCCGCTATAGCCGCGATCTGCGCGGGGTGGATGTGGTGGTCAGCGGTGTGCCGTTCGACACCGCTACCAGCAATCGCCCTGGCGCCCGTTTCGGGCCACGTGCGCTCCGCGCCGCCTCGGTGCAGCAGGCCTGGGCGCGCCACTGGCCATGGACGTTCGACCCGTTCGACCATCTGGCCGTCATCGACTACGGCGATTGCGCGTTCGACAGCGGCACCCCGCAATCGGTACCGGACAGCATCGAGGCCCACGCCACGCACGTGCTCGAGGCGGGCTGCGCCATGCTCACCCTCGGCGGTGACCACTTCATCAGTTATCCGCTGCTCAAGGCCCATGCCCGGCGTCATGGGCCACTGGCACTGATCCATTTCGATGCCCACAGCGACACCTGGCCGGACGAGGAGGGCAAGCGCATCGACCACGGCACCATGTTCTGGCACGCCGCCCGCGAGGGCCTGGTGGACCCGTCCTGCTCTGTGCAGATCGGGCTGCGCACCACCAATGACGACACCCAAGGTTTCGCCGTTGTCGATGCCCGACAGGTGCACCGCCAAGGCACAGAGGCGGTGATCGCGTCGATCCGCCAGCGGGTCGGCGAGCGGCCGGTGTACCTGACCTTCGACATCGACTGCCTCGACCCCGCCTATGCGCCAGGCACCGGCACGCCTGTGTGCGGCGGGCTGACCACGGTCCAGGCGCTGGAGATACTCGGGGGCTTGCGTGGTATCAACCTGGTAGGCATGGACCTGGTCGAGGTGGCACCTGCGTATGACCATGCCGACATCACCGCGCTGGCAGGCGCCACCCTGGCCATGGAGATGCTGTGCCTGTATGCGGCGCGGCACAAGGTCGATGTCCCTGGCTGATCAGTGGGGCCGCATGGCTGCCCCCGCAGGTTCATACTGAAACATCAGGAATTGCATTCACACTTTTGCCGCGAACCCCTAGCGCCTTAGGCTATCCAACGCATGAGGCGCGCCTTTTCGTACATGAGGTGAAGCATGAATCTGACATTTCCAACCCTGGCCATCGGCCTGTTGCTGTGCTTGCCCGCACACGCGGCGCCCGTGCAACCGCTGCAGCTGGCCGCCAGCAACAACAACCCCTACAACAGCCCGATCCAGCGCGCCAACCCCAACAGTCGCCAGGGCAGCGTGCAGGCCACACCGCCGGTGCGTGGCCCTTCGACCGCTCCTATTCAGCGCACACCGTCCCTGGACAACCGCGGCATCGGCAACGGTGACAATTTGCGCCGCCAGCAGCAGGCCCCCAATCTGGAACCCACCCGGCCACCGCGCGACACCCAACGTGCGCCTTGAGCCCCTCATCGAAAGGAATCATCAATGATCAGAGCCACCAAGCTGACCACGCTGGCTGCTGCCGCACTGCTGCCACTGCTGGCGCACGCTGCCGCCGAGCAGCAGTTCCCGACCGAGCAAGGGCAGATCACTGTCAGCACCGTGGCTGATGGCCTGCGCAACCCGTGGGCGCTGGCATTCCTGCCGGGTGGCAAGGGCATGCTGGTCACCGAACGCCCCGGCAACCTGCGCCTGGTCAATGCCGAAGGCAAGGTGGGGCCACCTATCAACGGTGTGCCCAAGGTCTGGGCAGAAGGTCAGGGCGGGCTGCTCGACGTGGTGTTGTCACCTGAGTTCGCCAAGGACCGCACCCTGTACCTTTCTTATGCCGAAGCGGGCAACGATGGCAAGGCTGGCACTGCAGTCGGCCGTGGGCAATTGTCCGAGGACCGCGCCCGCCTGGAGAACTTCAACGTGATTTTCCGCCAGCAGCCCAAGCTGTCGGTCGGCAACCATTTCGGCTCGCGGCTGGTGTTCGACCGTAACGGTTACCTGTTCATCGCCCTGGGCGAGAACAACCAGCGCCCAACCGCCCAGGACCTGGACAAATTGCAAGGCAAGATCGTGCGTATTCTGCCTGATGGCGAAGTGCCCAAGGACAACCCCTTCGTTGGCAAAAACAACGTACGACCGGAAATCTGGTCCTTCGGCCACCGCAATCAGCAGGGCGCAGCGCTCAACCCCTGGACCGGCAAGCTGTGGACCCACGAACATGGCCCACGTGGCGGTGATGAGATCAACATTCCGCAAGCGGGCAAGAACTACGGTTGGCCGATCGCCACCCACGGCATCAACTATTCGATGCTGCCGATCCCCGAAGCCAAGGGCGAACACGTCGACGGCATGGTCGACCCGCACCATGTGTGGGAAAAATCGCCTGGCATCAGCGGCATGGCCTTCTATGACAGCCCGACCTTCAAAGCGTGGGATCACAACCTGTTCATAGGTGCACTGGCCACTCAGGAGTTGATTCGGCTGCAGCTCGAGGGGGACAAGATCGTCCATGAAGAGCGCCTGCTGGGGGACCTGAAGGCGCGTATTCGTGACGTGCGGGTTGGGCCGGACGGTTACCTGTATGTGCTGACCGATGACAAGGACGGCCTGTTGCTGAAAGTTGGACTGAGCGACGGTTGAAGCCGGTTGCCGGCGACACGGCTGATGATGATAATGCCGCATGACGCTCGATCCCAGCTCTCTGTACAACAAGGCCCTGGTTGACCAAGGCTACGCGCCCGACCCGGCTCAAGCCCAGGCCGTCAGCGCGCTGCAAGCCTGCTTCGAGGCCATCGAGCGCGGGCGTACAGCCCAGGGCATCTATCTTTGGGGCCCGGTCGGCCGCGGCAAGACCTGGCTTATGGACCTGTTCCACCGTTGCCTGAGCATCCCGGCCCGGCGCCAGCATTTCCACCATTTCATGGCCTGGGTGCACCAGCGCCTGTTCCAGCTCAACGGCACCGCCGACCCGCTGCAAGCGCTGGCCCGCGAACTGGCCGGGGACATCCGCGTGCTGTGCTTCGACGAGTTGTTCGTCAGCGATATCGGCGACGCGATCATCCTCGGCCGCTTGTTCCAAGTGCTGTTCGATCATGGGGTGGTGGTGGTCGCCACCTCCAACCAGCCGCCGCAGCAGCTGTACCGTGACGGTTTCAACCGCGAGCGTTTCCTGCCGGCCATCAGCGCCATCGAGCGGCATATGCAGGTGCTTGCAGTGGCCGGTGAGCAGGACCACCGGCTTCACCCTGGGGCCGCATGCCAGCGCTATTGGGTAGCTGAAGCGGGCAAGGTCGGGGCGCTTGCAGCGGTGTTCGCGCAGCTCAGCCCTGATGAGCCGGGCAGTGCAGAGCCCTTGTCGATAGGCCCACGGCAAATTCAAGTGGTCAGGCACAGCCCGCAGGCGCTCTGGTGCCGTTTCAGCGACCTTTGCGAGCAGCCACTGGCCGCCATGGAATTCATGGCGTTGTGCGACCGTTTCCCGGCGATTCTGGTCGAAGGCATACCTGCATTGAGCGGTCAGCAGCGTGCGGGGCGAATTGCCCGTGGTACCGAGGATGGTGCTGCACGCGTTGAGGCGGGCGATCGCCAGCTGCCGGCGTTGTCGCCCAAGGATGATGCCGTGCGGCGTTTCATTGCCCTGGTCGACGAATGCTATGACCGCAAGGTCGCGTTGTACCTGGAAGCGCAGGTACCGCTCGAAGCGCTCTACACTCAAGGGTATCTGGCGTTCCCGTATCAACGGACCCTGAGCCGGCTACGGGAGATGCAACTGCAACGCTTCGCTTGAAGGAGTTGCCCCATGGAGCCGCTGTCACACCATCTGCTGACCCAGGCCTACAACAATGGCTGGGCCAATCACCGCCTGTACAAGGCGTGCCTGCAACTGACCCAGGACGAGTTCGTCGCCCCGCGTTGCAGCTTCTTCCCGTCGATCAAGGCCACCCTCAACCATTTGCTGACGGTGGACTGGTTCTACTTGCACATGCTCGAGTGCGAGCAGCGTGGCGAGGCGCCTGAGCCTGATGGCGAGCGGTTCTTCGACCCGGAACAACCGTTTGCCACGTGTACCGACCTGCATGCCCAGCAGGCCCAGGCCGACCGGCGGCTGATCACCTACTGCAGCGCGCTGCATGACGACCAGTTGGCCCGCTACGTGAGCATCGTGCGGCCCGACCGCGTGCAGCGCGAACAACGTGTACGCCTTCTTGCGCACCTGTTCGAGCACCAAGTTCATCACCGTGGCCAGGTGCATGCGATGCTCAGCGGCACGGCGGTGCGGCCACCACAGCTGGATGAGTTTTTCTGCGAGGAGGAAGCCGTGTTGCGGGTAGGGGACTTTGCCGAGTTGGGCTGGACCGAAGGGCAAGTCTGGAAGCAGCAGGGGCCGCGCTGACACAAACGGCGCAATTACTGTGGGGGCGGCCTGGTTTCGCGAATGGGGCGCAAAGCGCCCCCAGACGAAGTTACTGCCCCAGCCACTCGATCAGCGTCTTGTTGAAGCGCCGTGGCTCTTCGATCTGCGGCGCATGCCCCATGCCCTCGAACGTCACCAGCTCACCCTGCGCAATCAGCTTGGCCACCTGCGGCCCCAAATCCTTGTAGTGACCCAACCGCGCCTTCACCTCCGGCGGGGCAATATCACTGCCGATAGCGGTTGTGTCCTGATCGCCGATCATCAGCAAGGTCGGCATCTTCAAATCCTTGAACTCGTGGTAAACCGGCTGGGTGAAGATCATGTCGTAGATCAACGCCGAGTTCCACGCCACCGCTTCGTGCCCTGGGCCTTTGTTCAGCCCTACCAGCATCTGCACCCAGCGCTCGTATTCAGGCTTCCAGCGCCCCGCGTAGTACGTCTTGCGTTCGTACTCGCGTACGCCCTCGGCATCGAGCTTGAGTTCGCGGGCATACCATTGGTCCACCGTGCGGTACGGCACGCCCAGAGCCTTCCAGTCTTCCAGGCCGATGGGGTTGACCATCGCCAGGCGCTCGACCTGCTGGGGGTACATCAGCGCGTAGCGGGTAGCCAGCATGCCGCCGGTGGAATGGCCAAGGATAACCGCCCGCTTGATGCCCAGTTGGTCCAGCAGGGCATGGGTGTTGTCGGCCAGCTGCTGGAAACTGTACTGGTAGTAGTCCGGCTTGCTCGATGTGCAGAAGCCGACCTGGTCTGGGGCGATGACCCGGTAGCCAGCCTCGCTCAGCGCGTCGATCGTGGTTTCCCAGGTGGCGGCGCAGAAGTTCTTGCCGTGCATCAGCACCACGCTGCGGCCATTGGCCTGGCCTTTGGCCGGCACATCCATGTAGCCCATCTGCAGGCGCTGGCCCTGTGACTGGAAGTCGAAATGCTTGAGTGGGTGAGGGTAACTGAAGCCTTCGAGCTGTTTGCCGTAGGTGGGCGGTTCGGCGGCGATGGCCGGGGCGCCGACGAGGCAGGCCAGGGCCAGGGCGGTTGCGCGCAGCATAGGGGCACTCCATGTAGGACCATGTAGGAAAGGGCGACTTTAGCAGCCGGTGAAGCACCTTAAACGTTAAAGGTGTTACCAGGCATGAAACCAGCCCAGCGTAATCACGGCCACGACGATGTAGCGCCCGCCCTTGGCCAGGGTTACCAGCAACATGAAACGCCAGAACGGCTCACGCATGATCCCGGCAATCAGGGTCAACGGGTCGCCGATTACTGGCATCCAGCTCAGCAGCAGCGACCACTGCCCCCATCGCTGATAACGCTGCTGTGCGCGTTCCAGCTGCCCGGCGCTGAACGGGAACCAGCGTTTGTCGCGCCAGTGTTCGATGGCCCGCCCGAGCAACCAATTGACCACCGAGCCCAGCACGTTGCCCAAGGTAGCGACCAGCAACAAGGTCAACCAGGCGTCCGGTTGCTTTAGCAGCAGGCCAACCAGCACTGCCTCCGATTGCAGCGGCAGCAACGTGGCGGCGCCAAAGGCGCTGAGGAACAGCGCCCAGAGGCTGAGCATCAGTAAGTGGCGACCACGGTGTCCTGGCCGTCCTGAGTCACCCCGATAACCTGATAGGCATCCTTGTGGTCACCCATTTCCATGCCTGGCGAACCCATCGGCATGCCTGGCACGGCCAGGCCCTTGAGGTCGCTGCGCTTGGCCAGCAGGCGCACCTGTTCGGCCGGCACATGGCCTTCGACGAACTTGCCGTCGATCACCCCGGTGTGGCACGACGCAAGGCGCGGCGCCACGCCCAGGCGTTGCTTCACGGCGCTCATGTTCGGCTCGACATGGTCATTGACGGTGAAACCGTTGTCGCGCAACTGGCTGATCCAGGCCTTGCAGCAACCACAGTTAGGGTCGCGGTACACGTCGATGCTTTCGGCGGCCTGGGCCAGGCCGGTGATGGCCAGCAGGCCGAAAGCGATCAGGTGTTTATGCAGCATCGTCCAGGCACTCCTTCAGAAACGCAGATGCACGCCTGCTACCAGGCGGGCCTGGTCGGCGCGGTCACCGTGCAGGCGGTGGAAGCTTACCCCGACATAGGGGCGAAGCCGCGGGATATTTTAAATCGCAGGCGCAGGCCGACCCTACTGTCGGCCAGCCATGATCGTCGCCTGCGACGCCTGTCAGCCAGCTGAGGTGCACATTACAACTTTGTCAGGCGGCGTAGTCGTCGTGGCCCAGGTCACGCATCAGCAGGCCATGTTCCAGCGATACCTGTTCGGGGATCGGCAGGTACACTACGTGCCCGTCGCCGGGCGCCACGTCGATCGCCTGCTGCTGGCGGCCGTACAGGTGGTGCAGGTCGAAATGGTAGTTGCCACGCGGGGTCATCAGCTCCAGATGATCGCCCACGGCGAAGCGGTTCTTCACCTTGACCTCGGCGCGGCCGTCCACCCGTACACCGGTCAGTTCGCCGACGAACTGCTGGCGCTCGGACATCGAGTTGCCCCGCAGGTAGTTCTGGTATTCGTCGTGCACATGGCGGCGCAGGAAGCCTTCGGTGTAACCGCGTTGCGCCAGCGACTCGAGGTTGTCCATCAGGGCCATGTCGAAGGGGCGCCCGGCTGCCGCGTCGTCGATGGCCTTGCGGTACGCCTGCACCGCGCGGGCGCAATAGAAGTGTGACTTGGTGCGGCCCTCGATTTTCAGAGAATGCACGCCCATGGCGGCCAGGCGCTCGACGTGCTGGATGGCGCGCAGGTCCTTGGCGTTCATGATGTAGGTGCCGTGTTCATCCTCGAACGCCGGCATCTCGGTGCCGGGGCGGTTGCTCTCGTGCAGCAGGAACACCTGCCCGGTCGGCGCGCCCAGCCCCAGGGTCGGCTCGACCTCGCGCACGATGTCGCCGGTGGCGTTCTCGGTGGCCGGCGTGGCTTGGTATTTCCAGCGGCAGGCGTTGGTGCAACTACCCTGGTTGGCATCACGCTTGTTGAGGTAGCCCGACAGCAGGCAGCGGCCGGAATAGGCCATGCACAGGGCTCCATGGACAAACACCTCCAGCTCCATGCCGGGCACCTGCTGGCGAATCTCCTCGATTTCGTCCAGTGACAGCTCCCGGGACAGGATCACCCGGCTCAGGCCCAATTGCTGCCAGAACTGCACGCTGGCCCAATTGACCGTGTTGGCCTGCACTGACAGGTGCACGGGCATGTGCGGGAAGTGCTGGCGCACCAGCATGATCAGCCCGGGGTCGGACATGATCAGCGCATCGGGCGCCATCGCAATGATGGGGGCCAGGTCCTTGAGGAAGGTCTTGAGCTTGGCATTGTGCGGCGCGATGTTGACCACCACGTAGAAGCGCTTGCCCAGGGCATGCGCCTCCTCGATGCCCAATGCCAGGTTGGCATGGTCGAATTCGTTGTTGCGCACCCGCAGGCTGTAGCGCGGCTGGCCGGCATAGACCGCGTCGGCACCATAAGCGAATGCGTAACGCATGGTCTTGAGGGTGCCGGCAGGGGCCAGCAATTCGGGCTTGGCGGGTAGCTTCATGTGCGCACCGGTGCAAAAAGCGCGGATGCTAGGGCCTGGCCGCCCAGGGCATATTGATTTGAATCAACGGAGCGACGGCACTTTTATGAATACGCCGTGCACTAACGTTCAGGACACTTGAGGAAAATCCATGAACCAAACCGCTTTGCAGAACAAGGCCCTGGCAGTGCTGCTGGCGCTGGTGACCATCGCCTTTGGCTGGATTCTGTTGCCGTACTATGGCGCCATCTTCTGGGCGGTGATTCTTGGCATCCTGTTCGCGCCGTTGCAGCGCAATCTGCTCATGCGTTTTGGCCGGCGGCGCAACGTGGCGGCCGCCGCCACCTTGCTGGTGTGCCTGCTGGTGGCGATCTTGCCGGTGATCATTACCAGTGCGCTGCTGGTGCAGGAAGGCGCCACGCTGTACCAGCGTATCGAGAGCGGGCAACTGGACATCGCCGGTTATGTCGAGCGCGGCATGAACATGCTGCCCCCATTCGTGCAGCACGGGCTGGACAGCATGGGCGTGGGCAACCTCGACGGGCTGCGTGACAAGATCACCAAGTGGGCAACCCAGGGTAGCCAGGTGCTGGCCAGCCAGGCGTTCAGTTTTGGCCAGGGTACCTTCGAGTTTCTGGTGAGCTTCGGCATCATGCTCTACCTGCTGTTCTTCTTTCTGCGCGAGGGGGCGGAGGTGGCGCGCCGGGTACGCCTTGCCATACCACTGCCGGAACACCAGAAGCGCCGGCTGCAGCTGAAGTTCAACCGCGTGGTGCGGGCAACGGTCAAAGGCAATGTGCTGGTGGCGATTACCCAGGGCGCGCTGGGTGGTTTCATCTTCTGGGTGCTGGACATTCCCAGCGCGCTGGTCTGGGCAGTGCTGATGGCCTTCCTGTCGCTGCTGCCTGCGGTAGGTGCCGGAATCATCTGGGCGCCGGTGGCGGCTTACTTCCTGCTGACCGGGGCGATTCTCCAGGGGGCGATTCTGACCGCCTTCGGCGTGCTGGTGATCGGCCTGGTGGACAACGTGCTGCGGCCGATCCTGGTGGGCAAGGATACGCGGATGCCCGATTACCTGATCCTGGTCTCCACCCTGGGTGGGCTAGCGGTGTTCGGGCTCAACGGCTTCGTGATCGGGCCGCTGATCGCTGCGTTGTTCATCTCGAGCTGGGGGATTTTCGCAGCGACCAAGCCGCAGGTGCAATTGCCGCAGTAGGGGCTGCGAGGCGGCCCCTGGGCATTTGACTAACGGAAGCTGTACGACACCCCGGCGTACACCCCAAACCCTTCACCGGGTGTCGAGCGGGCAATGTCCTGACCGGCATCGTTGTACCCCGGCGTCACCGTCGCGGCATAGCGTTTGTTGGTCAGGTTGCGCAGGTCCAGCCATGTCTGCCAGTCCTGCTTCGGCGAGTCCCAGCCCAGCCGTGCGCCCAGCAGCGCATAGGCGTCGGCATGGTAACTGTTGGCGTAGTCCACCTGCACCTTGGAGGCCATCTGTGTGTTGACCCCGGCGTAGAAGCCGCTTGGCCAGTCGTAGCGCAGTTCGGCCTGGTAGTAGTGCATCGGGATGCCTGGCAAGCGGTTGTCGCCAAACGTGTCATCGTCGCGGTAGTGGAAATCACTGAAGGTATAAGCCTGGCGCAGGCTCAGCTTGCCTGTGCCGGGGCGCTCCCACAGCGTGCTGTCCAGCCCGGCTTCAACACCCTGGTGCACGGTAGCGCTGGCATTGAACTCCTTGGCCGGTTGGCCTTGCACGATTTCCACGGCCAACAGTTCGTGGCGTACCTGCGAGTAGTACCAGGCCAGGTCCCATCGCCCCAGCACCGAATCGCCGCGTGCGCCCAGTTCCAGCGTGGTGGCGGTCTGGTTTTGCATCTCGATCGGCTGCGTGGCGACCGTGGAGCTCCAGATCAGCGACCACGGGTGTGGCGGCTCGACGGACCGGCTCAGGTTGCCATACACCTGCAGTTGCGGGCTGAAGTCATAACGCAGGCCCAGGCGTGGCGCGTAGTCCCAGTCGTGCTGGCTGACCTTGCCGCCCGTGGCGGGGTAGGTGACGTCGCTTTCTCGGCGGGTGTAGATCATCGCCAGGCCGGTTGTCAGCCACAGGTCCGGGACCAGCTCCAGGTCGTTGCCCACATGCAGCACGGTGTCCGACCCCTGGTAGCTGAAGTCGCGGCTACGCGCCCCGAAGTTGTCGCCGCTGGTACGCGCAAACTGCGAGGCACCACTGTTGGGCAGGTGCTTGGTGGTGCGCCAGCCGAAGGTGGTCTTGCTCTCGTGCCCGAGCAGGGTGTCGCGGCGCGAGTAATTCAGCGTGCCACTGACATCGCTGTAGGCAACCTTCAAGCGCATCGGGCCTTCGCGCAGGTCCATCGGGAAGTCGTGATACACCAGCCCGGCTTCCAGGCGGGCATCGTCCTCGAGGTAGAAGGTGGTCTTGTTGGCCACCCAGGTACTGCCCGGTTGTGGCCGGCTGTCGTCGCGCGCCAGGTAGGCCGCGTTGGCAGCACGCGGGTCGTGCTTGATCTGGTCCTTGGTCAGGCGCCCGGCCAGGTCGTTCTCGGTTTCCCTGTAGCGCAAGTAGAAGCGGGTTTCCAGGTTCGGGTTGAAACGGTAGCCGACATTCGCCGCGATGCCCTTGGCGCTGCCACTGCTGTGGTGCTGATAACCGTCGTATTCGGAGTCGGTCAGGGCCACGTAATAATCGAGGTTACCCAGTACCTGGCCAGAGCTGATATGCCGGTGCTGGTAGCCCCGGCTGCCGACCTCGTAACGCACCTGCAACGGCGCGGCATCGTAGCCGGTATGGGTGACATAGTTGATGGCACCGCCAAGCGCCAGGGCGCCCTGATCGAAGCCGTTGGCCCCGCGCAGCACTTCGGCGCGGCTCAACCATAGCGGTTCGAACAGCTCGTAGGGCGTACCGCCCGGGCCGGTCAGCGGCAGGCCGTCGAACATCGTGTACACCCCGGAGCCGTGAGCGCCAGGCGCCCGGTTGATGCCCGAGCCGCGGATCGACAGCTTGATGCCATCGTTGCCTGCCGACTGGGCGAAAACACCAGGCTGATAGGCGAGCACATCCTGGTTGCTGGCAACCCGGCCTTGCCCCACCCGGTTCATGTCCACCAGATTGCTGGCGCCGGGGACTTCCCGCAGCCGTTCGGCGGCGTCTTCCAGTTCGGTCTGTTGCTGGCCTTCGATCAATACCTGGTCGAGTTCGACGCGGCCGGTGGCCTGGGCTGCGCTGGTGACCATCAGGGCCAGCAGGGAAAAGGGGAGGGTAGGGCGCATGACAAGGGCTTCCAGAGCGATAAGCGGGAATCTGACGCTGCAAGTGTCAGACGAAGCACAGCTTTTGTTCTGTAGGCCGGAAAAAGAAAAACCCCGCCGAGGCGGGGTTCTTCAGGATCGCTGCAGGTCAGCCGATCAGTTGCAGGCCAGCCTGCTGGACCATTTCCAGCAACGGCTGCGGGTAGACACCCAGCACGAAGGCGAGGATGGCGATGGCCAGCAGCATGACGCCACCGGTGCGCTGTTCCCACTTCAGCGGGGCGTCGTGGCGACGCAGGTTTGGTTCGACCAGGTACAGGGTGACCATGACGCGCAGGTAGTAGTACACGCCGATGGCGCTACCGATCACCAGGGCACCGACCAGCCACCACAGGTGCGACTCGACGCCGGTGGCGATGATGTAGAACTTGCCGATGAAGCCTGCGGTCAGCGGGATGCCGGCCAGCGACAGCATCATTACGGTCAGTACGGCGGTCAGGTACGGGCGGCGCCAGAACAGGCCGCGGTACTCGTACAGCGCATCGGCGTCACGGCCGCCGTAAGACGAGGACATCAGGGTGATCACGCCGAAGGCGCCGAGGCTGGTGATCACGTAGGTGACCAGGTACACGCCCATGGCTTCCAGGGCCAGGCCCTTGCTTGCGACCAGGGCGATGAGCAGGTAGCCGAAGTGGGCAATGGACGAGTAACCGAGCAGACGCTTGAGGTTGCTCTGGGTCAGCGCCAGCAGGTTGCCGATCAGGATCGAGGCAACTGCGATCACGGCTAGCACGGTGCTCAGCACGCCGCTGCTGGCTGCCGGGGACAGCATGAACAGGCGCACTACCACGGCGAATACAGCGACCTTGCTGGCGGTGGCCAGGAACGCGGCCACCGGCGCCGGGGCGCCTTCGTACACGTCCGGGGTCCACAGGTGGAACGGCACCAGCGACAGCTTGAAGGCCAGGCCCACGAGCATCATGCCCAGGCCCAGTTGCGCGACCAGGCTTGGCATGTTGGTGGCTGCCAGCGCTTTGCCGATCTGGTCGAAGCTCAGGCTGCCAGCATCGGCGTACAGCAGTGCCATGCCGAACAGCAGGAAGGCAGAACCCGCAGCCGACAGCACCATGTACTTGATGCCCGCTTCCAGTGAACGCTTGTTGAAGAAGGCATACGCCACCAGGCCGTAGACCGGCACCGACAGCAGCTCCAGGCCGATGAACAGGCCGGCCAGGTGGTTGGCGCTGACCAGCACCAGCCCACCGAGTGCCGACATCAGCAGCAGCAGGTAGAGCTCTTCACGGTTGCCCGGGAAGCCCTTGGAGCCTTCGCCCAGGTAAGCGTGGGCAAGCGTGACGCAGGCCAGTGTGGCGACCAGGATGATCGCCATGTACAGGCAGGCGAACTTGTCGATGGTGATCAGCGGGGTAACCGCCAGCGGCGCGACCTTCAGTACCGGCAAGATCGACAGCAAGGCCAGGTTCAGGCCCACGGTGGACAGCAGGAAGGTCTGCGAGTGGTTGCGCTTCCAGGCGATCGCCAGCATCACCACCACCGTGGTGATGGTGGTGATCAGCATCGGCGCCAATGCGATGAAGTGTTGTGTGGTGAATTCCATAGCGCTCTTACCGGGCCGAAGCGAGTTGAGTGAAAGCGGAACCGAGCCACTGCTGCACACCACTCATGGTGGCGGCAGAAGTGTCGAGGAACGGCTGCGGGTACACACCAAGCACGATCAGCAGCACCGCCAGGCCCAGCACCATGATCATCTCGCGGCCGTCCATGCCGGCCAGCACGGTGTCGCTCTTGCTTGGGCCGAAGTAGGCGCGGTGGATCATGATCAGCGAGTAGACGGAGCCGAAGACCAGGCCGGTGGTGGCGATCACGGTGATCCATGGCACGCTGGCGAAGCTGCCGATCAGGATCAGGAACTCGCCGACGAAGTTGCCGGTGCCGGGCAGGCCCAGGGAGGCAGCAGCGAAGAACAGGCTGATTGCAGGCAGGTACGCGATCCGGTGCCACATGCCACCCATCTGGCGCATGTCACGGGTATGCAGGCGCTCGTACAGCTGACCGGACAGGATGAACAGCGCAGCGGCCGACAGGCCGTGGGCCAGCATCTGGATCACCGCGCCTTGCAGGGCCTGCTGGCTGCCGGAGTAGATCCCGATCAGCACGAAGCCCATGTGCGAAACGCTGGAGAAGGCGATCAGGCGCTTGATGTCGGACTGCGCGAACGCCAGGAAGGCACCGTAGAAGATACCGATCAGGCCCAGGGTCATGGCGATCGGCGCGAACTCGGCCGAGGCGTTCGGGAACAGCGGCAGGGCGAAGCGCAGCAGGCCGTAGGCCGCAGTCTTCAGCAAGATACCCGCCAGGTCCACGGAACCTGCGGTTGGCGCCTGGGCGTGCGCATCAGGCAGCCAGGAGTGGAACGGCACCACCGGCAGCTTCACCGCAAAGGCGATGAAGAAGCCCAGCATCAGCACGTACTCGACGCCCGCTGGCAGCTCGGCCTTGAGCAGGTCGCTGTAGTTGAAGGTGAGCACGCCGGTGGTGTTGTAGTTGACCAGCACCAGGCCAAGGATCGCCACCAGCATGATCAGGCCGCTGGCCTGGGTGAAGATGAAGAACTTGGTCGCAGCGTAGATCCGGGTCTTCTTGCCGTCTGCAGAGCTGTGACCCCAGAGCGCGATGAGGAAATACATCGGCACCAGCATCATTTCCCAGAAGAAGAAGAACAGGAACAGGTCCAGGGCCAGGAACACACCGACCACGCCGCCGAGGATCCACATCAGGTTGAGGTGGAAGAAGCCGACGTGGCGCTGGATCTCTTTCCAGGAGCACAGTACCGACAGCACACCGAGCAGGCCGGTCAGCAGGATCATCAGCAGTGACAGGCCGTCCAGGGCCAGGTGGATGCTGATGCCGAAGCGCTTGATCCACTCGACTTTGTATTCGAGTGCCCAGGCAGGTTCGGCGCCCGGAGCAGGGGCCAGGGTGTAGTCGCCGGTGCCCCACAGATACAGGCCGATGCCGAGCAGCAGGGACATGGTCAGCAGCGCGATCCAGCGCGGCAGGGTGGCGCCGAAGCGCTCACCCAGCCAGCACAGGAAGCCGCCGATGAAGGGGATCAGGATCAGCCAAGGCAAAATCATGACGGGTTGGTTTCCTTTGGCAAAGTCGCAAGATTCATAGTCATACCGCAGCCACTACCACAGCACCGAGTACCAGCACGGCACCGACGGCGATCGAAGCGGTGTACCAGCGCAGCTGGCCGGTCTCGGTCTTGCTCATGGCGACGTGGCCACCACGTGCCATCCGAGGGATCAGGCCGATGCTGCGGTCAACCGGGTCCTTGCGCAGGATGTGGCTGATCAGCAGGTAAGGTTTGACGAAGAGCTTGTCGTAGATCCAGTCGAAGCCCCAGGCGGCGAACCACCAGGCCGACAGGACGCGGCCGATGCCGCTGTTGGCAACGGCGCTGACGAAGCGGCGCTTGCCCAGGAACAGCATGGCCGACAGCAGGATACCGGCGATGGCGATGGCGCCCGAGGCGATCTCCAGCGAGTGCTTGGCGTCACCGCCAGCATGGCCTGCGCTTTCAGGCAGCACACCTGCCAGCGGTGGGGTGATCCAGGCGCCGATGAAGGTCGACAGCACGATCAGCACGCCCAGTGGCAGCCAGTGGCTGATGCCGTGGCCGGCGTGGGCTTCGGTCTTGGCTTCGCCATGGAAGGCGATGAAGATCAGGCGGAAGGTGTACAGCGAGGTCATGAACGCACCGACCAGGCCAGCGTACAGCAGGCCGGTGTTGCCGCTGGCGAAGGCTTCCCAGAGGATCTCGTCCTTGGAGTAGAAACCGACGGTCACGATCGGCAGGGCTGCCAGGGCGGCGCCACCGACCACGAAGCTGGCGTAGGCCAACGGCAGTTTCTTCCACAGGCCGCCCATCTTGAAGATGTTCTGCTCGTGGTGGCAGGCAACGATCACCGCACCGGAAGCAAGGAACAGCAGGGCCTTGAAGAAGGCGTGGGTCATCAGGTGGAAGATCGCCGCGTCCCAGGCACCGACGCCCAGGGCCAGGAACATGTAACCGATCTGGCTCATGGTCGAGTAGGCGAGGATACGCTTGATATCGGTCTGTACCAGCGCGGCGAAGCCGGCCAGCACCAGGGTCACACCGCCGACCACGCCGACCAGGTGCAGGATGTCCGGCGCCAGCAGGAACAGGCCGTTGGTACGGGCGATCAGGTACACGCCCGCGGTCACCATGGTTGCGGCGTGGATCAGTGCCGAAACCGGGGTCGGGCCTGCCATCGCGTCGGCCAGCCAGGTCTGCAGCGGCAGCTGGGCCGATTTACCGACCGCGCCACCCAGCAGCATCAGGGTCGCCAGGACCATCCAGGTGTCACCTGCCTGGAACTTCTGCGGTGCCAGCACCAGCAGTTCCTGCACATTCAGGGTACCCAGCTGGGCGAACAGGATGAACAGGCCGATGGCCATGAACACGTCGCCGATACGGGTGACGATGAAGGCCTTGAGTGCCGCGTTACCGTTGTTGCGGTTGCTGTAATAGAAACCGATCAACAGGTACGAGCACAGGCCCACGCCTTCCCAGCCGAAGTAGATGAACAGCAAGTTATCGCCCAGCACCAGGAACAGCATGCTGGCAATGAACAGGTTGGTGTACGAGAAGAAGCGCGAGTAGCCCGCTTCGCCACGCATGTACCAGGACGCGAACAGGTGGATCAGGAAGCCCACACCAGTGACCACGCCGAGCATGGTGACCGACAGGCCGTCCACGTACAGGGTGAAGTTCGGCGCAAAGCCGTCCACCGACATCCACTGCCACAGCAGCTGGCTGTATGCGCCACCTTCAGGCGGAGCGACATTGAATTGCCAGATGACGTAGGCGGCTGTTGCGGCCGAGAGGCCGACCGAGCCGACGCCGATCAGGGCAGACAGGTTCTCCGAGAACCGCCCGCGCGAGAACGACAGCAGCAAGAAGCCGATCAGGGGGAAGACGAAAGTCAGGAAGATAAGGTTCATCCGCGCATCTCACTGGCAGCATCGATGTCGAGAGTGTGGAAGCGGCGATACAGCTGCAGCAGGATCGCCAGGCCAATGCTGGCCTCGGCGGCTGCCAGGCTGATCACCAGAATGAACATCACCTGGCCGTCGGGCTGGACCCAGCGGGCACCGGCGACGACGAACGCCAGGGCAGAGGCGTTCATCATGACTTCCAGGCTCATGAGCACGAAGAGGATGTTGCGGCGGACCATCAGGCCAACCAGACCTAAGCAGAACAGGATGCCGGCGACCGCCAGACCATGCTCGAGAGGGATAGCACCCATGATTTACTCCTTCGCCTCGTTGCGGCCCAGGTGGAAGGCGGTGACGGCTGCAGCGAGCAGCAGCATCGAAGCCAGTTCGACCACCAGCAGGTACGGGCCGAACAGGCTGATGCCCACTTCTTTCGGGCCCACGGTGGTGCCGCTGATGCCGGCACCGCTCGGGGTGACGAACAGCACGTACAGCAGCTCCAGCAACAGCAGGGTGCCGAGTATCACCGGCCCCGCCCATATGCCCGGCTTGAGCCAGCCACGTTCCTGGGCGACCGAGGCCGGCCCCAGGTTGAGCATCATCACCACGAACACGAACAGCACCATGATGGCGCCGGCGTAGGCGATCACTTCCAGGGCGCCGGCGAACGGCGCACCCAGGGCGAAGAAGATCATTGCCACGGAAATCAGCGAAATGATCAGGTAGAGCAGGGCGTGCACGGGGTTGGTGCCGGTGACCACACGAAGGGTGGAAACCACGGCGATCCCGGATGCGAAGTAGAAAGCGAATTCCATCTTTCTGTCCTTATGGGAGCAAGCTCTTCACGTTGATCGGCTCGGCCTCGTTCTGCGCAGAGCCTTTCGGCTTGCCAGCGATCGCCATGCCCGCAACACGGTAGAAGTTGTAGTCAGGGTTCTTGCCGGGGCCGGAGATCAGCAGATCTTCTTTCTCGTACACCAGGTCCTGACGCTTGAACTCGGCCATTTCGAAATCCGGGGTCAGCTGGATCGCGGTGGTCGGGCACGCTTCCTCGCACAGGCCGCAGAAGATGCAGCGCGAGAAGTTGATGCGGAAGAACTCCGGATACCAACGGCCGTCCTCGGTCTCGGCCTTCTGCAGCGAGATGCAGCCAACCGGGCAGGCCACCGCGCAGAGGTTGCACGCCACGCAGCGCTCTTCGCCATCGGGGTCGCGGGTGAGGACGATACGGCCACGGTAGCGCGGCGGCAGGTACACAGCTTCTTCGGGGTACTGCAGGGTGTCGCGCTTGCGGAACCCGTGGGAGAACACCATGGCCAGGCTGCGCAGCTGTGTGCCGGTGCCCTTAACGATGTCGCCGATATACTTGAACATGGGTCAAATCCTCACTGGGCCGCGACGGCTGGCGTGTTGTAAAGCACGATCGCAGCGGTCACCAGCAAATTGATCAGGGTCAGCGGCAGGCAGAACTTCCAGCTGAAGTCCATCACCTGGTCATAGCGTGGGCGCGGGATCGAGGCGCGCAGCAGGATGAACAGCATGATGAAGAACGCGGTCTTCAGCGCGAACCACAGGAACGGCACTTGCGGCAGGATGCCGAACGGGCCGTGCCAGCCACCGAAGAACAGGGTGACCAGCAGCGCCGAGATGAGGATGATGCCGATGTACTCACCGACGAAGAACATGCCCCATTTCATGCCGGCATACTCGATGTGGTAGCCGTCGGCCAGTTCCTGTTCCGCTTCCGGCTGGTCGAACGGGTGACGGTGAGTCACGGCGACGCCAGCGATGAAGAAGGTGCAGAAGCCGAAGAACTGCGGAATGATGAACCACAGGTTCTGGGCCTGGTATTCAACGATGTCGCGCATGTTGAACGAGCCCACCTGCACCACCACGCCCATCAGCGCCAGGCCCAGGAACACTTCGTACGACACGGTCTGTGCCGAAGCACGCAAGCTGCCCAGCAGGGCGTACTTGTTGTTCGACGACCAGCCGGCGAACAGCACCGCGTAGACCGACAGGCCGGCCATGGCGAAGAAGAACAGCAGGCCGATGTTCAGGTCGGCGACGCCCCAGCCCGGTGTGATCGGGATGATCGAGAAGCCGATCAGCAGGGCGCTCATGGCCACGACCGGCGCCAGGGTGAAGATCATCTTGTCGACGAAGGGCGGGTTCCAGTCTTCCTTGAAGAACATCTTCAGCATGTCGGCGGCGATCTGGAACATGCCGAACGGGCCGACGCGGTTAGGACCGTAGCGGTCCTGCCACCAGCCCAGCAGGCGACGCTCGACGAAGCTGAGCAGCGCACCGCAGACGACGACGGCCAGCAGCACCACGATGGCCTTGACGACCTGGATGATCACATCGATCACTTCGGGGGTGAACCAGCTCATTGTGCTGCCTCCTGCAGGCCTTCGACGGATGCACCGAAGATGGCAGGCGGAATGCCGGCCAGGCCTTTCGGCAGCGCGACCAGGCCAGCGCCCAGCTCTTCATTGATGCGCAGCGGCAGGCGCAGGGCCACACCGGCGACGTTCAGGCTCAGCAGGGCACCTTCGTTGACACCCAGGCGGTCGGCTTCGGACTTGGCCAGAGCCACGTAGGCAGGCTGAATGCGCTCTTGCACCGGAGCGGCGCGCGACGAGTTTTCTTCGCTGCCGAACAGGTGGAAGAACGGCACGGCGGTCCAGGTGCCACGGGCCGGGTTGAAAGCACCCGGGATGGCGTTGAACCAGTTCAGGCGATCGCCTTGCGATTCGATCAGGCGCACGCCCGGGTCACCGGCACGCAGGTGGCCACCGACCTCGTCCTGGAACTTGTTCCAGGCTTGCGGCGAGTTCCAGCCCGGCGACCAGGCGAACGGCACCTGCTGGCGCGGTTCGACGGAGCCCGAGTAGCCTTCCATCGAGAAGGCGAACGCGGTGTCCTTGTCTTGCGGGGTACGTGGCTCGTGCACGCTGATGTTGGCGCGCATGGCGGTACGGCCGGAGTAGCGCAGTGGCTCACGCGCCAGCTTCATGCCCTTGATGCGGAACGCGGCGCTGGGTGCTGCGTTGACGATACCGGCCAGTTGCGGCGCGGCTTCGGCGCAGGCGCTGGTGACGTGGTCCAGCTGGGTCCAGTCGACCGGCTTGTTCAGCAGGGTGGCACGCAGGGCGTGCATCCAGCGCCAGCCTTCATGGACCAGGATGCTGCTGTCCAGGTACTGCGGGTCGAATACCTGGAAGAAGCGCTGGGCACGGCCTTCCTGGCTGACCAGGGTACCGTCGCCTTCAGCGAACGACGCCGCTGGCAGCACCAGGTGGGCGCGCTCCAGGGTAGCGGTGTGGGAATGGTCGGCGACGATCACCACTTTGGCGGCAGCCAGCGCGGCATCGACCTTGGCGGCCGGCACGCGGGTGTACAGGTCGTTTTCCAGAACCACGATGGCATCGGCCTTGCCGCTGATGACTGCGTCCAGCGCCGCATCGACCGACTCGCCACCCATCATTGCCATGCCCAGGCTGTTGGCCTCAGGCACGACCAGGCTCAGCGAACCGTTCTTCTCGCGCAGCTTGAGGGCCTTGGCGATGTTGGCGGCGGCTTCGATCAGCGCCGGGTCGGCCAGGGAAGTACCGGCGATGACCAGGGGGCGCTTGGCCACCACCAGGGCGTCGGCGATGCGCTGGGCCAGGGCCTTGGCTTCTTCGTCCAGGCCAGCCACTGCGGGTGCGCTCGGGTCGATGGCATGGGCCACCGCGAAACCGATGCGGGCCAGGTCCGCAGGCGCTGCGTGTACGCATTCTTCAGCCACGTCGTCCAGCTTGGTTTCAGCCAGCGAGGCGATGAACAGCGGGTACAGCGCATGCTGGCCGATGTTCTTCACGGCGGCGTCCAGCCAAGGCTGCACTTTCATGGCTTCGGCCATGGCCTCGGCCTTGCCTTTGGTGGCCTGGCGCACGGACAGCGCCACACGGGCGGCGGTCTGGGTCAGGTCTTCACCGAGCACGAACACGGCGTCATGGTCTTCGATGTCGCGCAGGGTCGGCACCGGCAGCGGGCTTTTGTTCAGCACGTTCAGGGCCAGGCGCACGCGGGCCAGTTCGCCTGCTTCCATACCGCAATAGAAGTACTCGGCGCCGACCAGCTCACGCAGGCTGTAGTTGCTTTCGAGGCTGGCGCGCGGCGAGCCGATACCGACGATGGTGCGGCCGCGCAGCAGGTCGGCGGCCTTGTCCAGGGCGGCGTCCAGGCTCAGCTTGGTGCCATCGGCCAGGCGTGGCTGGCGCGGGCGGTCAGTGCGGTTGACGTAGCCATAGCCGAAGCGGCCACGGTCGCAAAGGAAGTACTGGTTGACCGAGCCGTTGAAGCGGTTTTCGACCCGGCGCAGCTCGCCGTAGCGCTCGCCCGGGCTGATGTTGCAGCCGCTGGAGCAGCCGTGGCAGATGCTTGGGGCGAACTGCATGTCCCACTTGCGGTTGTAGCGCTCGGAGTGGGTCTTGTCGGTGAACACGCCGGTCGGGCAGACCTCGGTCAGGTTGCCGGAGAACTCGCTCTCCAGCACGCCGTCTTCAACGCGGCCGAAGTACACGTTGTCGTGGGCGCCATAGACACCCAGGTCGGTGCCGCCTGCGTAGTCCTTGTAGTAACGCACGCAGCGGTAGCAGGCGATGCAGCGGTTCATCTCGTGGGCGATGAACGGGCCGAGGTCCTGGTTCTGGTGGGTACGCTTGGTGAAACGGTAACGGCGCTCGTTGTGGCCGGTCATTACCGTCATGTCCTGCAGGTGGCAGTGACCGCCTTCCTCGCACACTGGGCAGTCGTGCGGGTGGTTGGTCATCAGCCACTCGACGACGCTGGCGCGGAATGCCTTGGACTCGTCATCTTCGATGGAGATCCAGGTGCCGTCGGAGGCAGGGGTCATGCACGACATGACGATACGACCACGGGTGTCGTTCTCGTCGGTGTACTGCTTGACCGCACACTGCCGGCAGGCGCCAACGCTACCAAGCGCCGGGTGCCAGCAGAAATAAGGGATGTCGAGGCCGAGTGACAGACAGGCCTGTAACAGGTTGTCTGCACCGTTGACTTCGAGCGCTTTGCCGTCTACGTGGATAGTGGCCATTGTTCAAAGTTCTTCGTTGGCCCGCGTGAGCGGGCGTGGCTAATGGAAATCTGTACGCCTGCGGCCCGCCACGAATCGTTCGGGCCGGCCTGCAGGCTGGCGGGTGGCACGGACCACCCGCAGCTCATCTTGTTATGCGCCGACCACGATCGGCCCGCTCGGCACTGGCTTGGCCAGGTTCGGGCGCAGGGCGTCGGCAGCACTGGCTGGTGCGACACCGGCCTCGAACTCGGAGCGGAAGTATTTGATGGCACTGCCCAATGGCTCGACGGCACCCGGTGCGTGAGCACAGAAGGTGCGGCCTGGGCCGAGGAAGTTGACCAGACCCAGCAGGGTCTCGATGTCTTCGGCACGGCCCTGGCCGTTTTCCAGTGCGCGCAGCATCTTCACGCTCCACGGCAGGCCGTCACGGCAGGGGGTGCACCAGCCGCACGATTCGCGGGCGAAGAACTCTTCCATGTTGCGCAGCAGCGAGACCATGCTGACGCTGTCGTCGACCGCCATGGCCAGGCCAGTACCCATACGGGTGCCGACCTTGGCGATACCACCGGCGTACATCTGCGCATCGAGGTGCTCGGGCAGCAGGAAGCCGGTACCGGCGCCGCCTGGCTGCCAGCACTTGAGCTTGAAACCGTCACGCATGCCCCCGGCGTAGTCTTCGAACAGCTCGCGGGCGGTCACGCCGAACGGCAGTTCCCACAGGCCTGGGTTCTTCACCTTGCCGGAGAAACCCATCAGCTTGGTGCCGTGGTCCTCGCTGCCTTCGCGGGCCAGCGACTTGTACCAGTCGTTGCCGTTGGCGACGATGGCCGGCACGTTGCACAGGGTCTCGACGTTGTTTACGCAGGTCGGCTTGCCCCACACGCCGACGGCGGCAGGGAAGGGCGGCTTGGAGCGCGGGTTGGCGCGGCGGCCTTCCAGCGAGTTGATCAGTGCGGTTTCTTCACCGCAGATGTAGCGGCCGGCACCGGTGTGCACGAACAGTTCGAAGTCAAAGCCCGAACCGAGGATGTTCTTGCCCAGCAGGCCTGCGGCCTTGGCTTCATCGATGGCACGGTTGAGGTTTTTCGCTGCGGTGGTGTATTCGCCGCGCAGGAAGATATAGCCGCGGTAGGCCTTGAGGGCGCGGGCGCTGATCAGCATGCCCTCGACCAGCAGATGGGGCTGTTGCTCCATCAGCATGCGGTCCTTCCAGGTGTTCGGCTCCATTTCATCCGCGTTGCACAGCAGGTAGCGGATGTTCATGGATTCGTCTTTGGGCATCAGGCCCCACTTCACGCCAGTGGGGAAGCCCGCGCCGCCGCGGCCCTTGAGGCCGGAGTCCTTGACCGCCTGAACGATGTCGTCCTGCGACATCTGCGCCAGCGCCTTGCGGGCAGCGGCGTAGCCGTTCTTGGATTCGTACTCGGCCAGCCAGACCGGCTCGCCGTCGTCACGCAGGCGCCAGGTCAGCGGGTGGGTTTCGGCCGAACGCGCGATGCGGTTGGCCGGGCCGAAGGAAGTAATGGTCATACGTAACCCTCCAGCAGTTTGGTAACGCCAGCAGGCTGCACGTCGCCAAAGGTGTCGTCGTCGATCATCAGCGCCGGGGCCTTGTCGCAGTTGCCCAGGCAGCATACCGGCAGCAGGGTGAAGCGCCCGTCAGGCGTGGTCTGGCCGAGGCCGATGCCCAGTTCGCTCTGGATCTGGCTGACCACCGACTCATGGCCGCCGATGTAGCAGACCATGCTGTCGCACACACGGATGATGTGGCGGCCAACCGGCTGGCGGAAGATCTGGCTGTAGAAGGTGGCTACACCTTCGACGTCGCTGGCAGGGATGCCCAGCACTTCGCCGATCGCGTGAATGGCGCCGTCCGGCACCCAGCCACGTTCCTTCTGGACGATCTTCAAGGCTTCGATGGACGCCGCGCGCGGGTCCTCGTAGTGATGCATTTCGTGCTCGATGGCCGAGCGCTCGGTTTCGCTAAGGGCGAAACGGTCTGTCTGGATAAGCGTGCTGTTCATGCTTAGCGGTCCACGTCAGCCATAACGAAGTCGATACTGCCCAGGTACGCAATGAGGTCGGCGACCATGCTGCCTTTGATCACCGAAGGGATCTGCTGCAGGTGCGGGTAGCTCGGGGTGCGGATCCGGGTGCGGTAGCTCATGGTGCCGCCATCGCTCGTCAGGTAGTAACTGTTGATGCCCTTGGTCGCCTCGATCATCTGGAACGACTCGTTGGCCGGCATCACCGGGCCCCACGAGACTTGCAGGAAGTGCGTGATCAAGGTTTCGATGTGCTGCAGGGTGCGCTCTTTCGGCGGCGGCGTGGTCAGCGGGTGGTCCGCCTTGTACGGGCCTTCCGGCATGTTGCGCAGGCACTGGTCGATGATGCGGATACTCTGGCGCATCTCCTCGACACGGACCATGCAGCGATCGTAGGCATCACCGTTGTGGGCCAGCGGTACTTCGAACTCGAAGTTCTCGTAGCCGGAGTACGGGCGTGCTTTACGCAGGTCGAAATCGCAACCGGTGGAACGCAGGCCGGCACCGGTGGTGCCCCATTCCAGCGCTTCCTTGGTGTTGTACGCGGCAACGCCGACGGTACGGCCCTTGAGGATGCTGTTCTGCAGGGCAGCCTTGGTGTATTCGTCCAGGCGCTTGGGCAGCCACTCGACGAAGTCCTTGACCAGCTTGTCCCAGCCGCGCGGCAGGTCGTGGGCGACGCCACCAATGCGGTACCAGGCCGGGTGCAGGCGGAAACCGGTGATCGCTTCGATCACGGTGTAGGCGCGCTGGCGGTCGGTGAAGGTGAAGAACACCGGGGTCATGGCGCCGACGTCCTGGATATAGGTACCCAGGAACAGCAGGTGGCTGGTGATGCGGAAGAACTCGGCGAGCATGATGCGAATCACGTCGACCTTCTGCGGCACCTTGATGCCTGCCAGCTTTTCCACCGCCAGTACATACGGCAGGTTGTTCATCACACCGCCGAGGTAGTCGATACGGTCGGTGTAGGGGATGAAGCTGTGCCAGGACTGACGCTCGGCCATCTTCTCGGCACCACGGTGGTGGTAGCCGATGTCTGGCACGCAGTCGACGATCTCTTCGCCGTCCAGCTGCAGGACGATACGGAACGCACCGTGGGCGGACGGGTGGTTGGGGCCGAGGTTGAGGAACATGTAGTCCTCGTTGGCGCCCTGACGTTTCATGCCCCAGGCTTCCGGGTTGAAACGCGCCGATTCCTCTTCAAGCTGTTGCTTGGCGAGGGTCAGGCTGTAAGGGTCGAACTCGGTCGCACGGGCCGGGTAGTCCTTGCGCAGCGGGTGACCTTCCCAGGTGGGCGGCATCATGATGCGGCTCAGGTGCGGGTGGCCGGCAAAGTCGATGCCGAACATGTCCCAGACTTCGCGCTCGTACCAGTTGGCGTTTGGCCAGATGCCGGTCACGGTCGGCAGGTTCAGGTCGCCTTCGCTGAGCGACACCTTGATCATCACGTCGCTGTTACGTTCAACCGACAGCAGGTGGTAGAACACGCTGAAGTCGGCGGCGGGCAGGCCGCGGCGCTGGGTGCGCAGGCGCTCGTCGACGCCGTGCAGGTCGTACAGCATGCTGTAGGGCTTGGCGACACCGCGCAGGAAGCTGAGCACCTCTTTGAGCTGGGCGCGTTTGACCCACAGCACAGGCATGCCGGTGCGGGTTTCCTGGGCGACGAATGCTTCGGCGCCAAAACGGTTGTTCAGTTCGACGACCACATCCTGGTCGTCAGCCTTGTAGGGCGGAATGAAAATAGCGTTGTCCGCTGTCATGGTCTCGGTCGCTTTGGGTCAACGTTAAGAATGAAGCCAGGCCGCCGGCTCCAGGGGGAGCGGGCGGCAGGTCGCTGGATCAGACTTCGTCGGGGCTGCGCAGGTTGGTTACTGCAATGCGCTGCTCACGACGCAGGTCTTTCTGGGCTGGCATCTCGGCACGGTAAATACCTTGATCACCAACAACCCAGGAAAGCGGGCGTCGTTCTTGGCCGATCGACTCCTGCAGCAGCATCAAGCCTTGCAGGAAAGCCTCAGGGCGTGGCGGGCAGCCAGGCACATAGACGTCCACGGGGAGGAACTTGTCGACCCCCTGAACGACCGAGTAGATGTCGTACATGCCACCGGAGTTGGCGCACGAGCCCATGGAGATGACCCACTTCGGCTCGAGCATCTGCTCGTAGAGGCGCTGAATGATCGGCGCCATCTTGATGAAGCAGGTACCGGCGATGACCATGAAGTCGGCCTGACGCGGCGAGGCCCGGATGACTTCGGCGCCGAAGCGGGCGATGTCGTGGGGCGCCGTGAAGGCCGTGGTCATTTCCACGTAGCAGCAGGACAGGCCGAAGTTGTACGGCCAGAGGGAGTTCTTGCGACCCCAGTTGACCGCGCCACGCAGCACATCTTCGAGTTTCCCCATGTAGATGTTCTTGTGGACCTGGTCCTCTAGCAGTTGGTCGGTGACGGTTTCCCGTTCACCTACCGGGTACTGCTCGTTAGGCGCATCCGGATCGATTCTGGTGAGATTGTATTGCATTGCCAAAGCCTCATTGTTTCAGCTTCGCTTGCCGCTTGCGGCGACCTTCGGGAGCCCAATCAAGAGCACCGACGCGCCATAGGTAGACAAGACCTGCCAACAGAATTGCTATGAAAACGAGAGCTTCGACGAACCCGGTCCAGCCGCTTTCGCGGACGGACACAGACCATGCAAAGAGAAAGAGGGCTTCGATATCGAAGATCACGAACAGCATCGCGACCAGATAGAATTTGGCGGACAGGCGCAGGCGGGCGCTGCCGACGGGCAGCATGCCGGATTCGAAGGGTTCGTTCTTGGCGCGGCCCCATGCCTTGCTACCGAGCAGGCTGGACAGGCCGAGCATGAAGGCGCACAGGCCGACGACACCCAGAAGGAAGATGGCAAAGCCCCAGTTGTGGGCGATGAGTCCTGCCGAATCGGACATGCTAGAGATCCTTATACAGAGACCCAGCTCTGCAGTCTGAAATAAGTAAAGCGGCGACGTGGTGTCGCAGGTGCAGTGACCAAATGTCGCAGCTGAATCAATCGCGCTGATTTTATGGGTAAACCCGGTGCAAGTAAAATTTCTGTCGCAAATTTATTCGTAGCATTTAGAACAAAAGCCCTTCGTAACTGGCTGAAAGCCTTGAAATTCGGGCATTGCACGCGGTTTTGTTAATTATGTTTCTTGCGACTGGTAACGAATTACAAGTTCCGTAATGATAATTAATATCATTTGACCTGATGCCATGTAATTTGGCTGTTCTGTGCCTTGTAAAGTTCATCTGGCGATTTGCCCTACTTGCAAATGCGAAAGACTCCTGTTCTAGCAGCTTCCGACGGCCCGTGCACCGCTCTGGGTCAATACTTTATCGGTTGAGCGCTTGTGGGGCGGCGAAGGGAGCGCGGCAGGTGTCGCGTTGATGGCCAGAAAGATGGAGCCCCAAGCATAGTCCGGATTCTGGGTTCTGCCTTTGCATGCCTTGGTGAGGGGTGGGGCGGGTAGGTGCTTGGCGTGAGGGGAGTGGTGCCTGTGAGATCGAGCGCCGCCCGCGCGGCGCATCGCGGCTAAAGCCGCTCCTTGTATCTCGACTTTCGCCTCCCAAGAGGCGAAAGTTCTCGACTGATCATCGAGGGAAGGTCTTGAAGCGGAGCCGCTCC
>NZ_JBDFPP010000036.1:0-32994 GCF_039672635.1 Pseudomonas sp. P39-UII1 | reverse complement strand
CACCAAGGCTAACAACTATGGCCTATCAGGCCATGGCACGTTGCAACAAATGTAGGAGCGGGCTTGCCCGCGATGCGCCGCGCGGGCGGCGCTCGATCTCAAGGGCGCTGAAGATCCCAAGGCAAGCGCCCCGCGGGCGGCGCTCGATCTCGTAAACGCCGACACCCTGTCGCCCCGCACCCCGAAGCGACTCGAACTGCATCAAGACACAACAATAAAAGGCCAAACGCCATGGACCACCAACCCACCCCCCGCATCCTCATCGTCGAAGACGACCAGCGCCTCGCCGAACTCACAGCCGAATACCTGCAGGCCAACGGCTTCGAGGTGGCGGTGGAAGGCGATGGCGCCCGCGCTGCGCGGCGCATCGTCGACAGTCAGCCGGACCTTGTGGTCCTCGACCTGATGCTGCCCGGCGAGGATGGCCTGAGCATCTGCCGCCGCGTGCGGGGCCAATACCCCGGGCCGATCCTCATGCTCACCGCCCGCAGCGATGAACTCGACCAGGTGCAGGGCCTGGACCTGGGCGCCGACGATTACGTGTGCAAACCGGTGCGCCCACGCCTGTTGCTGGCGCGCATCCAGGCCCTGCTGCGGCGCAGCGAACCGGCAGATCACAAACGCCAGGACCTGGCGTTCGGTGCGCTGCGCATCGACAACCGCCTGCGCGAAGCCAGGCTCGGTGAACAGCTGATCGAGCTGACCGGCGCCGAGTTCGACCTGCTCTGGCTGCTGGCCAGCAATGCCGGGCGGGTGCTGTCGCGTGAGCAGATCTTCACCGCCTTGCGTGGGGTTGGCTATGACGGCCAGGACCGCTCCATCGATGTGCGTATCTCCAAGATCCGCCCCAAGATCGGTGACGACCCGATCCACCCACGGCTGATCAAGACCCTGCGCAGCAAAGGCTACCTGTTCGTGGGCGATGCACCATGAACAACTCGATCTTCCTGCGCATCTACGGCGGCATGCTTGCGGTGCTGGTGCTGGTGGCCCTGCTCGGCGTGCTCAGCCTACACCTGGTCAACGAGGTGCGCGCCGCCCAGCACCGTGAGCGCCTGGCGCAGGGCACGTTCAGCCTGATGGCCGACAACCTTGCCCAGCAGAACGAAACCGAACGCAAACGCTCGTTGCTGATGTGGGAGCGCCTGCTCGGTGTACCGCTGGACTTGCAGCCCATGTCGGCGCGCACCCTCGACGGCGGCCAGCGCGCGCGTTTGTACCGGGGGCTTGTGGTGGTGGAAAAGACCGGGCCGCACGCCGCGCAGGTGCTGCGCAGGGTCGGCCAGGAGGATGTGCTGTTGGTCGCCGAGGTCAAGCAGGTCAGCGAACAGCTGGCGCGTGCCACCCTCTATTTGCTTACCGATGAGCTGGTGCGCTACCCGGTAACCGAGCAGCAGCAACGCCTTGAACAGTTGAAACAGAGCAAGGGTTTTGGGTTCGGCGTCGCCTTGCAGCGCCTCGAGCGGGTTGGCCTGGACGATGACCAGCGGCGCCGGGTAGAAGAGGGCGACACGGTCATGGCACTGGGCAAGGATGGCGATTCGATCCGCGTGTTCGCCGGCGTGCCGGGTTCACCCTGGGTACTGGAGATCGGCCCGCTGTACCAGCTCAACCCGTATCCACCGCAATTGCTGGTGTTGATCGCTTTCCTTGGCCTGTGCCTGATCGGCCTGGTGGTGTACCTGCTGGTGCGCCAGTTGGAACGCCGCGTGTCGGGGCTGGAAATCGCCGCCACGCGCATCGCCCAGGGCAGCCTGGAAACCCGTGTGCCAGCGGGTGACGCCGATTCGGTGGGGCGGCTGGCAGCAGCGTTCAACGGCATGGCCGAACACCTGCAGCGCTCGCTGAACATGCAGCGCGAACTGGTGCGGGCGGTGTCCCATGAGCTGCGCACGCCGGTGGCGCGTTTGCGGTTTGGCCTGGAGATGATCGAAAGTGCGCCCACCGAGCAGGCTCGTGCGAAGCACCTGGCTGGCATGGACGGCGATATCCAGGACCTGGACAAGCTGGTGGACGAGATGCTGACCTATGCCCGCCTGGAGCAGGGCGCGCCTGCGCTGAAGTTCCAGCGCATCGACCTGGACGCCTTGCTGGGCCGGGTGATCGAGGAGCTGGCGCCGCTGAACGCAGACGTCAGGCTGGTGCGCGGTGACTGCCACCTGCAGGACGGTGAAAGCGCCTGGGTCGAGGCCGAGCCGCGCTACCTGCACCGTGCCTTGCAGAACCTGGTCGGCAATGCACTGCGCCATGCCGGTTCCGAGGTGCGCCTGAGCTACCAGTTGGGCCAGCAGCGCTGCCGCATCGATGTCGAAGATGACGGGCCGGGTATCCCGGAGGGTTACTGGGACCGCATCTTCACCCCCTTCACCCGGTTGGACGACAGCCGCACGCGGGCTTCGGGCGGGCATGGCCTGGGGTTGTCGATCGTGCGGCGGATCATCTACTGGCACGCTGGCCGGGCCACGGTGGGCCGTAGCGATGCCCTGGGCGGTGCCTGCTTCAGCCTGAGCTGGCCACGCGAGCAGGCGCCACTGTAAGCGCTAGACGCTGACCAGGCTGAGCAGGTGGCCGTCCTGCACGCAGAACTGGCCTTCCAGCTCGACGCCGTGGTGCCATTCGGCCGACAGGTCGGTAAGTAGCCTCAGGCGTGCCAGGCCATCGGCGGACCACTGCAGCACTTCGGCGTGCTCGAAGTAGAAGCGCTGGCGGGTCAGGGGGTAGAGGGCCTTGAACAGGCTTTCCTTGAGCGAGAACGTCAGGGTCACCGTCAAGCCCAGTTGGCTGCGGTCCAGGCGTGTCAACTCGGCGGGGGTGAGGATTTCGCCCATCAGGCGCTCGGCCCGTTCGTCGTCGAGCAGCGTTTCCTGGTCCAGGCCCAGGCCGCGCGCGCTGCCATCGGCGGCGACCACGGCGGCAGCCCAGCCTTTGCCGTGGGTGATCGAGCCGTGGATGCCGGCGGGCCAGATCGGCGAGCGGTCCTCATGGGTGCCCGGCACGTAGTCACGGCCATCCAGGCGCTGCAAGGCGGCGCGTGCGCAGATGCGCCCGGCCAGGTACTCGGCCTGGCGCTTGGCCACCGAGCGTTGCAGGCTGGCGCTGGGGACGATGCCGGCACGCTGGAAGTCGTCGGCGGCCAGGTGGCTGGGGTCGAAGGCGCAGCTGACCAGCACCGCACCGGGCAGCGGGCGGGGCAGGGGCCAGTGGTGCTGGAGTGGGGCACAGCAGGAAGGCAGTCTGTTCATGCCCGGTATTGTGCCAGCCGTTGTGGCTGTGTGGGAGATGGGGCTGCTGCGCAGCCCATCGCCGGCGAGCCGGCGCCTACAGATACGGCGCAGCAATCAGAAGGCTTTGACAATAAATGTAGGAGCCGGCTTGCCGGCGATGGGCCGCAATGCGGCCCTGGTGATCTTTACTTGAACACCTGCGTGAAGAACGCCTGCATATCCGCCCACGAACTTTGGTCTGCGGCCTTGTTGTAGCCAATGTCCGGCCCGCCATGCTCGCCATGGCTCAAGCGGTCGGCATCCGGGTTGGTGAAGCCATGCTTGGCCTCGGGAATGCTGACAAACTCGTACTTCACCTTGGCCGCATCCATTTCCGCTTTGAACGCCGCCACCTGCTCCTCAGTGACCATGCTGTCGGCTGCGCCGTGCTCGACCAGGATGTCGGCCCGGACCACGCCAGGCTTGGCCGGCGTCTGGGTGGCCAGGGCGCCATGGAAGCTCACCACACCGTCCAGTTTTTCGCCGCGCCGTGCTGCGTCGAGCACCACCTTGCCGCCGAAGCAGTAACCGACGGCGCCCAGCTGGTGCTTGTTGACGTTCGGCTGCTTTTTCAGCAGTTCAAGGCCTGCGTCGAAGCGCGCGGCCGCCGCGGCCGGGTCCTTCATCGCTTCGGCCATGAAGGCCTGGGCATCCTGAGGATGCTCGGTGTGCTTGCCATCGCCGTACATGTCGATGGCCAGGGCCTTGTAGCCCAGCGCCGCAAGGTCACGCGCACGGCGCTTGGCATAGTCGTTCAGCCCCCACCATTCATGCACCACGACGATGCCCGGGCGTTTGTCGTCCAGCGCATCGTCATAGGCGTAGTAGCCGACAAAGCGCTTGCCTTCCTCGTCCTGGTAGGGGATCTCACGGGTCACTACTGCCGCCTGGGCAAGAGCGGCGCTGCACATCAGGGTCAAAGCCAGCAGGGCACGCATGTTCACTACTCCTTGTTTTGCAAACGGTTCGTTCAGCCGAGGTTCAGCCAGGGTTCAGCCGCGGTTCAGGGCGTCCTGCTTACTCTAGCTTCCAGACCGAAACAGCGCATTCAACTGGAGTAACACACCATGAAAACCTTCAACACCCTGCTTGCCGCCATGGCCGTCTGCGCCGCTGGCATGACTACCGCCCAGGCCGCCGACGACAACTTCGCCAGCCTCACGTACGGCCAGACCAGCGACAAGGTCCGCAAGTCCGGCCTGCTGCAGCGCAATACCGATAACCTGAATGCCGACGGCATCATCGGCAAAGACGATACCTGGGGCGTGCGCCTGGGCAAAATCAATGAACAGGGTCGCTACTACATGACCTACGACAACGTTTCGGGTGACCACAGCGGCCTCAAGCTGCGCCAGGAAAACCTGCTGGGCAGCTACGATGTGTTCCTGCCCGTGGGCGATACCACCAAGCTGTTCGGTGGCGGCAGCCTGGGCATGACCAAGCTGACCCAGGATTCCCCCGGCGCCAGCCGTGATACCGATTATGGCTACGCTGTCGGCCTGCAGGCCGGTGTGATCCAGGAGATTACCGACAAAGCCTCGGTCGAGCTGGGCTACCGTTATCTGCGCACCAATGCGGCAACCGAAGTGGGTGAGAGCGGTGGGCCGAAAGACGGTACCCTGCGCCTGACCAGCAGCGCGCAGACCTACCTGTCGGCGAACTACAAGTTCTGAGGGGCGCGGTATTCTGTGTGGGCCTTATCGCGGGCAAGCGCGTTTCTGTAGCTGCGGGCTTGCCCGCGATAAGGCCCACACTGACCCTTAAAAAGGAGAACCCGATGAAACTGCTGGTGGTCGAGGACGAAGCCCTGTTAAGGCACCACCTCTACACACGCCTGGGCGAAAGCGGCCATGTGGTCGAAGCCGTGGGCGATGCCGAAGAAGCGTTGTATCAAGCCGAGCAATTCCACTTCGACCTGGCCGTGATCGACCTGGGCCTACCCGGCATGAGCGGCCTGGAGCTGATCGGCCGCCTGCGCAGCCACGGCAAGACCTTCCCCATTCTCATCCTCACCGCCCGCGGCAACTGGCAGGACAAGGTCGAAGGCCTGGCCGCCGGTGCCGACGATTACCTGGTCAAGCCCTTCCAGTTCGAAGAACTCGAAGCGCGCCTCAATGCCCTGCTGCGCCGTTCCAGCGGTTTTACCCAGTCGACCATCGCCGCAGGCCCCCTGGCCCTGGACCTCAACCGCAAACAGGCAACCCTCGACCAGCAGCCGCTGGCGCTCACCGCGTACGAGTACCGCATCCTCGAATACCTTATGCGTCATCACCAGCAGGTGGTGGCCAAGGAACGCCTGATGGAGCAGTTGTACCCCGGCGACGAGGAGCGTGACCCCAATGTCATCGAGGTGTTGGTCGGCCGCCTGCGGCGCAAGCTCGAGGGCGAGCAAGGCTTCAAGCCGATCGACACGGTGCGCGGCCTGGGCTACCTGTTCACCGAGCGCTGCCGATGATCCGTTCGCTGCGGGTGCGCCTGATGCTCGCGGCGGCGGTGCTGGCGGTGCTGTTCATGCTGGCGCTGTTGCCCGCCTTGCAGAAGGCCTTCAGCCTGGCCCTGCAGGAGGCGATAGAACAACGCCTGGCTTCGGACGTGACCACGCTGATTTCCGCCGCACGCATCGAGCATGGCCAGCTGAAGATGCCTGAGCTGCTGCCGGACGAGCGTTACAACCTGCCGTACACCGGCCTGCTCGGCTATATATTCGACCGCGACGGCAAGCTGGTCTGGCGCTCACGCGCCACCGCCGACCAGCACATCAATTACCAGCCGCGCTATGACGGGCGCGGCAACGAATTCGCGCGCATGCATCAGGATGACGGCGAAGAATTCTTCGTCTACGACGTCGAGATCAAGCTGCTCGGTGGCCAGAGCGCCGCTTACAGCATCGTCGCCTTGCTGCCGGTGCTCGAGTACAAGCAGACCCTCAGTGGCTTGCGCGAAAAACTCTACCTCGGCTTTGGCGCTGCCTTGCTGGCGTTGCTCATATTGCTTTGGGCCGGCTTGACCTGGGGGCTGCGCTCGTTGCGGCGGTTGAGCCGCGAGCTGGACGAAGTGGAAGCCGGCGCGCGCGACGGGCTCAGCACCGAACACCCGCGTGAACTGCTGCGCCTGACCGGTTCGCTCAACCGCTTGCTGCGCAGCGAGCGGGAACAGCGCCAGCGCTACCGCGATTCACTGGGCGACCTGGCGCATAGCCTCAAAACCCCGCTGACGGTGCTGCAGGGCGTGGGGGAGAGCATGCAGCAGCGCGATAGCGAGCGCGAGCAGGCGTGGGTGCTGCAGAGCCAGATCGAGCGCATGAGCCAGCAAATCGACTACCAGCTGCAACGTGCCAGCCTGCGCAAGAGCGGCCTGGTGCGCCACAGTGTGCAGCTGCGCCCGGTGCTGGAGAGCCTGTGCAGCACCCTGGCCAAGGTCTACCGCGACAAGCGCGTCGAAGTGCAGTTGGAGGTGCCCGCCCAGGCGCAAGTGCCGATGGAGCAGGGCGCCCTGCTGGAATTGCTCGGCAACCTGCTGGAAAACGCCTACCGGCTGAGCCTTGGCCACATTCGAGTCAGCCTGACAGAATCCCTCGGGCAACTGACGGTATGCGTCGAAGACGACGGCCCTGGCGTGCCGCCTCACCAGCGCCAGCGGATTCTGGAGCGCGGCGAGCGGCTGGACCGTCAGCACCCGGGCCAGGGTATCGGCCTGGCGGTGGTCAAAGACATCATCGACAGCTACGACGCCGAGCTGAGCCTGGATGATTCGCCATTGGGCGGGGCGGCTTTCCGCATCACTTTCCATCTCGACTGATGTACAGGTTTGGGCGGATTCCCGCCATGCCCCCTGTACAAATCCCGCCACCGGGCGGAAATCCGCCATCTTTCTTCAGCTGATTCGCCCTGTCGTTGGGCATTTACCCCTTGCAAATATGGCCTTTGCACCCTTCGTGGGCATTTTGGCATTGCCCTTGCTATCTGAGTTGGCAGAGGCCTGCCCAGGCAGCTCGAACACAACGACAAATCCCTCCGGGTGCAGGAGGGTTAGCGATTCAGGTGCCCCGACACCCTGGGAAGGGTGAAGCCGGCACACTTGAGGAAAATTAGCCATGACGACACGTCAGCCGCTGTACAAATCCCTGTATGTCCAGGTGATCGTTGCCATCACCATCGGCATTCTGCTCGGCCACTTCTACCCAGAAACCGGTGTTGCCCTCAAACCCTTGGGTGACGGCTTCGTCAAACTGATCAAGATGGTCATCGCGCCCATCATCTTCTGCACCGTGGTCAGCGGCATCGCCGGCATGCAGAGCATGAAGTCGGTCGGCAAGACCGGCGGCTACGCGCTCCTGTACTTCGAAATCGTCTCCACCATCGCCCTGATCATCGGCCTTGTGGTCGTCAACGTGGTCAAGCCGGGCGCTGGCATGCACATCGACGTCAGCACCCTGAACGCCAGCAGTGTGGCCGCCTACGCCGCCGCCGGCGCGCAGCAGACCACCGTCGGCTTCCTGCTGAACATCATCCCCAACACCGTGGTAGGTGCGTTCGCCAACGGCGACATCCTGCAAGTGCTGATGTTCTCGGTGATCTTCGGCTTCGCCTTGCACCGCCTGGGCAGCTACGGCAAGCCACTGCTGGATCTGATCGACCGCTTCGCCCATGTCATGTTCAACATCATCAACATGATCATGAAGCTGGCCCCGATCGGTGCCTTCGGCGCCATGGCCTTCACCATCGGCCAGTACGGCGTTGGCTCGCTGGTGCAGCTGGGCTACCTGATGGCCTGCTTCTACGTCACCTGCCTGCTGTTCGTGCTGGTGGTACTGGGCGGTATCTGCCGGGCCCACGGCTTCAGCGTCCTCAAGCTGATCCGCTACATCCGTGAAGAGCTGCTGATCGTGCTGGGTACCTCGTCCTCGGAGTCGGCCCTGCCACGCATGCTGGCCAAGATGGAGCGCCTGGGTGCCAAGAAGTCGGTGGTGGGCCTGGTGATCCCGACCGGTTACTCGTTCAACCTGGACGGCACCTCGATCTACCTGACCATGGCTGCGGTGTTCATCGCCCAGGCCACCGACACCACCATGGACATCACCCACCAGATCACCCTGCTGCTGGTGCTGCTGGTCGCGTCCAAAGGTGCTGCCGGTGTTACCGGTTCGGGCTTCATCGTGCTCGCCGCGACCCTGTCGGCGGTCGGCCACCTGCCGGTTGCCGGCCTGGCGCTGATCCTCGGTATCGACCGCTTCATGTCCGAAGCCCGCGCCTTGACCAACCTGATCGGCAACGCCGTGGCTACCGTGGTGGTGGCCAAGTGGGTGAAGGAGATGGACGACGACAAGCTGGCATCGGAGCTGGCTTCGGGTGGCGCGCCACTCGAACTGACCACCCCGACCGATGACCTGGGTGTTGCTGAAGTCCCGGTTCGTTGAGTGTGATGCAGTCATGAGAAAGGCGACCCTCGGGTCGCCTTTTTCGTGTCAGTACCGGCCTGTTCGCGGGGCAAGCCCGTTCCCACACAATTCGCTGCAGCGCCCGACTTTGTGGGAGCGGGCTTGCCCCGCGAACAGGCCGGATCATTCAACCCGAGTCTCACCGCTGTACACCAGAATCTCCCGACACCGCCGACATAAGTACCGCCGCCCCTGGTGCACCAGCTTGTGCCGCTGTGCAGTGAACGGAAAGTCACTCTGCGGGCAAGGGCAGCGATAGATGTAGCGGGTCGCTACACGCCGGCGCACTTCATAGTTGTGGCAACGACTGGGCGGCAGTTCATACACCCCACGCATGATCAGCTGCCATTCCTCGCCATGCGCCTGGATACGGTCGCCAAACAGTTGGTGGGCCACCAGGTGTGCCACTTCATGCGCCACCGTCTGGCGCAGGAAGTCGTCCTGGTTTTCGCGGTACAGCTGCAGGTTGAAGCGCAGCAGGTTCTCGTGCAGGTGGGCGACGCCCGCCTTCTGGCCGCGCAGCTTGAAGCTGACTTCCGGGCGCGGGAAGGGGCGTTTGAAAAAGGTTTCAGCTTGCTGGTAACAGGTTTCGACGCGTTGTTTGAGCAGCTCGGGCATGGCGGGGTAATTCTCCTGACCGGGCATTATGCCGCAAGCATTCGCGGCCTGCCGAGACCGCCGGTCTGCACACAGCCAGAAGCCGCCTTGCGGCGGCCTCTGGTTTGATGCCCCAGTGTTGGATTTCTATGCGTTCACACGTTAGTTGGTGTAGACGGGCCCCACGCCCAGTCCCCAGATGATCACGGTGGCAGCCATGATCGCTACCAGCACGACCAGGCCCACTGCCAGCACCGAGCTGGAGAACAGGAAACCTTCATCGGACGGTATGTTCATGAACGTCGGCAGGCCGACATACAGCAGGTACACGGTGTAGCAAATGGCCGCGGTGCCCACCAGCATGCCCAGCCACAGGTGCGGGTAGAGCGCGGCCAGGCCGCCGAGGAACAGCGGGGTTGCGGTGTACGTGGCAAAGGCGATGCATTGCGCCATGGACGGGTTGGCGTCGTAGGTGCGGGCCATCCAGTGAATGAACGCGCCCATCACCGCCACCCCGGCGAGCATCGCCAGGTAGGACATGATGCTCATCCATATGGCGCTTTCCATGGTGAGCATGACCGCCGGGCGGCCACCAATTACCCAGCCCACCTGGGTGGTGCCGATGAATGCCGAAATGGCGGGGATCGCCGCCAGGATCAGCGTGTGTGTCAGGTACATGTGGCTGATGCTTTCTTCTTCTCCACGAATTTCCCGCCATTCCTGGTCGGGATGGGTAAACAGCCCCACAACGTGATGAATCATGCCGGTCACTCCTCTCAGTGTTGCCAATCGCCCCCCACATGGAGCGCAAGCGGCCCGAGGCCAGGACACCGAAGCAAAGCGGTAATGTGGCCTTATGTCGCAGTATAGGAAGCGGTTAACGGCACAAACCGCGCTTTTTAGAGCAAATCGCGCTGTCACGCCGGCTGCTGATTCCCTTGAAGTCTTTATCGGAATCCCTACAGCCGCGCGTGGTTTGTGCGTAAAATAGCCGGCTTTTGTCACACCTCGCGGATCCAAGCGCTATGGGCACCCTCTCGGTCAACCAGAACAAACTGCAAAAACGCCTGCGTCGTCTCGCCGGCGAAGCCATCACCGACTTCAACATGATCGAGGATGGCGACAAGGTCATGGTCTGCCTGTCTGGCGGCAAGGACAGCTACACCATGCTCGACGTTCTGTTGCACCTGCAGAAGGTGGCACCGATCAAGTTCGAGATCGTCGCGGTGAACATGGACCAGAAGCAGCCCGGCTTCCCCGAGCATGTGCTGCCGGCCTACCTCAAGGAGCTGGGCGTCGAGTACCACATCGTCGAGAAGGACACCTACTCGGTGGTCAAGGAGCTGGTACCCGAGGGCAAGACCACCTGCTCGCTGTGCTCGCGCCTGCGCCGCGGCACCCTGTACACCTTTGCCGACGAAATCGGTGCGACCAAGATGGCCCTGGGGCACCACCGCGACGACATCGTCGAGACGTTCTTCCTGAACATGTTCTTCAACGGCTCGCTCAAAGGCATGCCGCCCAAGCTGCGCGCCGATGACGGCCGTAACGTGGTGATCCGCCCGCTGGCTTACTGCAGCGAGAAGGACATCCAGGCCTACTCGGACATGAAAGAATTCCCGATCATCCCGTGCAACCTGTGCGGCTCGCAGGAAAACCTGCAGCGCCAGGTGGTCAAGGACATGCTGGTGGAGTGGGAGCGCAAGCACCCGGGCCGTACCGAGAGCATCTTCCGTGCCCTGCAGAACGTTGCACCGTCGCAGCTGGCCGACCGCAACCTGTTCGACTTCACCAGCCTGAAAATCGACGAAAGCGCCACGCCGCGCTTCCTCGACGTGCTGAACATCTGAGCCCATGCGCGATTACCAGTGGTTGCATGAGTACTGCCTGAACCGCTTCGGCTCGGCCCAGGCCCTCGAAGCCTTTTTGCCGCAGCCGCGCACGCCCGCGCAGTTGCGCGACATCAGCGACGACCGCTACCTGTCGACCTTGGCCCTGCGCGTGTTCCGCGCCGGGCTCAAGCACAGCCTGGTAGACGCCAAGTGGCCAGCGTTCGAGCAGGTGTTCTTTGGGTTCGACCCGGAGAAGGTCGTACTGATGGGCGCCGAGCACCTCGAGCGGATGATGCAGGACGTGCGCATCATCCGTCACTTGGGCAAGCTCAAGAGCGTACCGCGCAATGCGCAGATGATCCTCGATATCACCAAGGAGAAGGGCAGTTTTGGCGCGTTCATCGCCGATTGGCCGGTGACCGATATCGTCGGCTTGTGGAAATACCTGGCCAAGCACGGCAACCAGCTGGGCGGGTTATCAGCACCGCGCTTCCTGCGCATGATCGGCAAGGATACGTTCATCCCCACCGACGACATGGCCGCCGCGCTGATTGCCCAGAAGGTGATCGACAAGCAGCCGACCAGCCAGCGCGACCTGGCATTGGTGCAGCAGGCGTTCAACCAGTGGCATGCCGAGAGCGGGCGGCCGCTGTGCCAGCTCTCTGTGATGCTGGCGCATACCGTCAACCATTGAAGTTGCCGGGCCAATGCGGCCTCTGTGGGAGCCGGCTTGCCGGCGATTGGGCTGCACAGCAGCCCCCCGACATCAACGCCCTTCGCCCGCCATGCGCCGCTCATGCTGGAACTTCCAGCGCACATACAGCAGCGCACTGACGAACAACCCCAGGCTCACCAGCACCTCAACCCAGCCAAACACCGCGCGCGCCGGGTCGAACGCCGCCAGCACGCCCTTTATGAAGTAGATATTCACCACAAAGCAGGTCCAGGCATGCGCCCGGGCGCTGCCCAGCAGCATGCCCGGCAGCAACAGCAGCAGGGGTATCAACTCGATCGCCAGGATCACCTCGACCCTCGCCCCGTGCAGGTTGGCGAACCACAGGTTGTTCACCACCAGCAGCGCGATCAGGCCAAAAAACAACGCCAGGCTCAACGCCCGCGTCAGGCGTAGGCGCGGTGCCAGCCATTCGACTGCGGGCAATACCTTGGGCTTCTTAGGCACGCGCGCCCTCCAGGGCCTTGGCGGTGCTCGCCAGGCGTTGGCCAAGGGCGCGGCACAGGGCGATTTCATGCGGGTCCAGCTCACGCTTGCCGTCGGCACCGGCATGGTGGCTGGCGCCGTAAGGCGTGCCGCCGCCGCGGGTTTCGAGCAGTGCCGATTCGCTGTACGGCAGGCCCATCACCAGCATGCCGTGGTGCATCAGCGGCAGCATCATCGACAGCAGGGTGGTCTCCTGGCCGCCGTGCAGGCTGGCGGTGGAGGTGAATACCCCAGCCGGCTTGCCGACCAGTTCACCGCCCAGCCACAGGCTGCTGGTGCCATCGAGGAAGTACTTGAGCGGCGCGGCCATGTTGCCGAAGCGGGTTGGGCTGCCCAACACCAGGCCGGCGCAGTGGCGCAAGTCGTCGAGGGTGGCATACAGCGCGCCGCTGGCCGGGATGTCCGGGGCCACGGCTTCGCACTCGGTGGAAATCGCCGGCACCGTGCGCAGGCGTGCTTCCATGCCGGCCAGTTCGATGCCGCGGGCGATGTGCCGGGCCATTTCGCTGGTCGAGCCGTGACGGCTGTAATACAGCACCAGGATATAGGGCGCACTCACGGCAGGATCTCCAGCACCTTCTCCGGTGGCCGGCCGATTACTGCCTTGTCACCGGCAACCAGGATCGGCCGCTCGATCAGTTTGGGGTGGTGGGCCATGGCGTCGATCAGTTGTGCGTCGGTCAGTGCCGGGTTGGCCAGCTCGAGTGCCTTGTATTCGTCTTCGCCGGTGCGCAGAAGCTGGCGTGGGGCGATACCTAGCTTGCCGAGCAGCGCTTTGAGGGTGGGCGCATCTGGCGGGGTTTCGAGGTAGCGCACGATGGTCGGCGCCAGGCCGCGTGCTTCGAGCAGTTCCAGCGCGCCGCGGGATTTCGAGCAGCGCGGGTTATGATAGAGCGTCAGGTCAGTCATGTCGGGTCGCATCCAGCTGGGTGTGGCGGCTATTCTAACCGTAGCGACTGACCCATTTGCTTGAAAACTTGATAAGGATTGACCCATGGCAAGGCGTTTGGCAGCAGTACTGGCCATCACCGCGAGCCTGTTGCTCGGTGGTTGCGGTGCCGACTACGGCGTGGACCAACACGGCAAGACGGTAAAGGCCGAGCAGCTCGACGGGCACTGGTTGGTGCTCAACTACTGGGCGGAATGGTGCGGCCCGTGCCGTACCGAGGTGCCGGAACTGAACACGGCGGCCAAGCAGTGGGCGGCCGATGGTATCAAGGTGGTGGGGGTGAACTTCGATGGTTTGCAGGGGCAGGAGCTGAAGCAGGCTGCAGACACCCTGGGCATCGGCTTTACCGTACTGGCCCAGGACCCGGCCGAGCGTTACGACCTGCCGCGCAGCGAGGCGTTGCCGGTGACCTACATCATCGATGACAAGGGCAAGGTGCGTGAGCAGCTGCTGGGCGAGCAGACCTTGGAAGGCTTGCAGGCCAAGATCAAGGCCCTCAAAGGCGCCTGATTCGAAAAGCTTCGCGGAGCAAGCCCGCTCCCACAGGTCTCGAATTCAGCACCATTGCTGTGGGAGCGGGCTTGCCCCGCGAAGGGCTGCAAAGCAGCCCAACGGCTTCAACCCTCTTCAGGCCAGAAGCGCAGCGGTTTGCCCTGAGCCGGCCAGAAGCGCATCTGCTCGATAGGCGAGACATCCCAACGCTGCACGGTCTCCAGCGCCTGCAGGAAGCGCTTTTCCTGCTCCATCAATGCTGGCGCGCACAGTTTGCGGGTCTTGCCGACCTTGCCGAAGCTCAAGTGCTCGCCATCAAGCGTATAGGGCGCAAACCAATGGTTGCAGCCCGCGTTGCCATAGGCGCGGCCATCGCTGGCCAAGGTCAGGGTCAGGTGGCTGTAGTCGATCAGCGGGCGTTCGCCGATCCATTCCAGCACATAGCTGCGCTCCTGCTGCAGCTTTGACGGTTCGGCGGCGCAGCCCAGCAGGCCGGTGGCAATCAGCGCGCCGGTCAGCAGGTTTTTCACGCGGCACGCTCCTGGCATTTCGGGCACAGGTGCTTGTCGCCATGGCTGGCCCAGCCCAGCTCGGCGATGCGTGCAGTGGCGGCCGGCTGGCGGGCTTTCTTGCCCAGCTTGGCGTCCACCGCGAACTCGAAGTCCAACACCGCGTCGCAGCTGTCGCATTCGGCCTGCCAGTTGAGGATTTCCAGCTCGTTGAACGCCGGGCCGCTGGCCACGGCCACCCACTGGCCGCGTGGGTTGATCAGGTGGCGCACGCTTTCAACGGTCAGGCGCATGGCCAGGTCCTTGCTGCCCTTGAGGGTTACCAGCAGGGCGTCGCCTTTGTGCATCGAACCACCGTTGCCGGTCACCTGATAGCGGCCCGGCACCAGGGCGCGGCACTCGATCAGGGTGTGTTGCGGGTTGAAAAGGGTGTAGCGGAAATCGTGCTCGACCATGGGTCCTCCAGAAATGCCGCGTATCCTAGCATCAACCTGTGACCAGATTCTGCGGATTCCCCGCCGCCCAGCGGATGATGTTGTCCAGCGTGGTGGCGGCAATGGCGTCGAGTGCTTCGCGGGTCAGGAACGCCTGGTGCGCAGTGACGATCACGTTGGGGAAGGTCAGCAGCCGCGCCAGTACGTCGTCTTGCAGCGGCAGGTCGGAGCGGTCCTCGAAGAACAGCTGGGCTTCTTCTTCATAGACGTCCAGGCCCAGGTAACCGAGCTGGCCGCTTTTCAGCGCGTCGACCAGTGCCGGGGTATCGACCAGCGCACCGCGGCCGGTGTTGATCAGCATGGCGCCGGGCTGCATCTGGGCCAGGCTTTGCGCGTTGATCAGGTGCCTGGTGTGCTCGGTCAGCGGGCAGTGCAGGCTGATGATACGCGCCTCGCGCAGCAGGTCGGGCAGCGCCAGGTAGCGTGCACCCAGGGCCAGCAATTCCGGGTTGGGGTAGGGGTCGAAGGCCAGCAGTTGGCAGCCGAAGCCCGCCATGATCCGCGCAAAGGCCGCGCCGATCTGGCCGGTGCCAACCACACCGACGGTCTTGCCGTGCAGGTCGAAGCCGGTCAGGCCATGCAGGGTGAAGTCGCCCTCGCGGGTGCGGTTGTAGGCCCGGTGCAGGCGCCGGTTAAGCGCAAGTATCAGCGCCACCGCATGTTCGGCCACGGCATGCGGCGAATAGGCGGGTACGCGCACCACCGCCAGGCCCAGGCGCGCGGCGGCGGCCAGGTCGACATGGTTGTAACCGGCCGAGCGCAGGGCGATCAGGCGTGTGCCGCCGGCGGCCAGGCGCTGTAGCACCGGGGCGTCGAGTTCATCGTTGATGAAGGCGCAGACCACCTCGAAGCCCTGGGCCAGGGCGGCGGTGTCGAGGGTCAGGCGGGCGGACTGGAAATGCAGGTCCAGGGCGTTGGCTTGAGCGGCCTCGGTGAAGCTTTCCTGGTCGTAGTGCTGGCTGCTGAACAACAGGGCGCGCATGGTCGGGCTTCCTTTGCGGTGGTTGGGGGATTGTAGCCACCTGGCCGGTCAGGGATGTTGATCTGCACCGGCCTCATCGCCGGCAAGCCGGCTCCCACAGATACCCCGCAGTTATCAAGCTCAGTGATCACCCTGTGGGAGCCGGCTTGCCGGCGATGAGGCCATGGAGGTCAGGCGCTCTGCCGCGCCTGCTCTGCCAGTCGGTTGATCGCGCCATCCAGCTCATCCAGTGCCTGCTGCGCCTGCGGGTGTTCCTGCTTGAGCAGGGTTTCGCTGCGCTGGCAGGCGGCGCGCAACTGCGGCACGCCGCAATAGCGCGAGGCGCCGTTCAAACGGTGCACCTGTTCGATGAGCCTGTGGCGGTCCTGAGCTTCCCGCGCCGCACGAATGGCATCCCGGTCCGACGCCAGCGACGCCAGCAACATGCTCAGCATGTCCGCCGCCAGATCCGGCTTGCCTGCGGCCAGGCGCAAGCCTTCCTCAGGGTCGAGCACGGGTAGATCCTTGCCCTCCGCCTGCTGTTCCTCCAGCCGTTCCAACGGCCCTGCACCCAGGCTCAGGCCGGTCCATTTCATCACCACCTGGGCCAATTGGCGTTCGCTGATCGGTTTGGTCAGGTAGTCATCCATGCCGCTGTGCAGCAGGGCGCGTTTCTCATTGGCCATGGCGTGGGCGGTAAGGGCGACGATCGGCAGCGGGCTGCCGCTCTGGGTGTTTTCCCACAGGCGGATCTGCTCGGTGCAGGCGCGGCCGTCCATGCCTGGCATCTGAACGTCCATCAGCACCAGGTCGAAAGGTTCACCTTGCACCGCCTGCACCGCGGCATAGCCGTTGTCGACCGCAAGCACTTCGGCGCCCAGGTCTTCCAGCAGGGTCTGTACCAGCAGCAGGTTGGCGGCGTTGTCGTCGACGCAGAGGATCTTCGGCTGGCGCTGGCCGCTCAGGCCTGGCGCCGTCTCGACGAGCGGCCTGCGTGGCTGCACCAACTCCAGCAACAGGCGGCGCAGCTTGCGTGTGCAGGTGGGTTTGGACAACAGCTGGCCGTGGCCATTGGGCAGGAACGGGTGGTAGAGCGCCTGTTCGGTGGTCGGGCACAGCACCACGCACTGGCAGTGGGAGCGCTCCAGTTGCTGGTGGTACTGCCCCAGTTGCTCAGGCGAGAGGTTGCCCAGGTTGGCACCGAGCACGGCGAAATCGAACGGCATGCCCGCCTGGAAGCCTGCCTGCACGCCTTGCAGCAGTTGCTCGAAGGAGGCGAACAGGCTGACGCTCAGGCCGCAGTCCTCAAGTTGGTGTTCAAGGGCCTGGCGGGCCAGCTCATGGCCGTCGACGATGGCCGCGCGGCGGCCCAGCAGCGGTTGCGGCGGCTGCTGTTCGATATCGTCGTGGGCCTTGGGCAGGCTCAGGCTGATCCAGAACTGCGAGCCTTCACCTGGGGTGCTGTCGACACCGATCTCGCCACCCATCTGCTCGATCAGCCGCTTGGAAATCACCAGCCCCAGCCCGGTGCCGCCTGGCTGGCGCGCCAGCGAGTTGTCGGCCTGGCTGAAGGCCTGGAACAGCGTTCGCACATCCTGGGGCGACAGGCCGATCCCCGTGTCTTGCACGCTGATGCGCAGTTGCGCGTTGTCTTCCTGTTCGTCTTCGAGCATCGCACGCACGACGATGGTGCCTTCGCGGGTGAACTTGATGGCGTTGCTCACCAGGTTGGTAAGGATCTGCTTGAGCCGCAGCGGGTCGCCGACCAGCGATGACGGGGTATCGCGGTAGATCAGGCTGAGCAGTTCGAGCTGCTTGGCGTGGGCGGCGGGGGCGAGAATGGTGAGGGTGTCCTGGACCAGGTCGCGCAAGTTGAACGGGATGCTGTCGAGCACCAGCTTGCCGGCTTCGATCTTCGAAAAGTCGAGAATTTCGTTGATGATCCCCAGCAGGTTGTCGGCGGACTTCTCGATGGTGCTCAGGTAATCCAGCTGGCGTGGGGTGAGCTCGCTTTTCTGCAGCAGGTGGGTAAAGCCGAGGATGCCGTTGAGCGGGGTGCGGATCTCATGGCTCATGTTGGCCAGGAACTCCGACTTGATGCGGCTGGCTTCCAGGGCTTCCTTGCGCGCCATGTCCAGCTCGATGTTCTGGATCTCGATGGTTTCAAGGTTCTGGCGCACGTCCTCGGTGGCCTGGTCGATGCTGTGCTGCAGTTCTTCGTGGGCGCTGTGCAGGGTTTCGGCCATGCGGTTGATACCGCGCGCCAGCTCGTCCAGTTCGTGGCTGCCCATGGCCGGCAGGCGTTCTTCGAGGTGGCCGTCCTTCAACTGGTTGACCGCGTGCTTGATGCGCGCAATCGGGTCGTTGATGGTGCGGCTCATGCGCATCGCCAACAGGCCGCTGAGCACCAGGCAGGCGAGAATCAGCAGCACGCTGGTGAACAGGTTGCGGTAACCGCGCAGCAGGGTGCCGTCGTGCGACAGTTCGATCTCGACCCAGCCCAGCAGCCGTTCGGCTTCGGCAGGTACGGCATCGGTGGCCAGGTCGCGGTGGTGGCCGAACACCGGCATCAGGTAGCGGGTGGCGTCGTTGCCCGTGCGCTGCAGCAGCTGGGTGCCGGTGCCGCCACTGGGCGGTTGGTTGATCATGCTGGGGCCGGCGTGGGCCAGGCGGGAACGGTCCGGGGCCAGGAAGGCGACCGCGCGCACATCGGCCTGCTCCAGCGTTTGCGCGGCAATCCGCTCCAGTTGGGCAGGTGTCTGCCTGGCCAGTGCGGGCGCAGCCAGCGGTGCCAGTTGCTCGGCGAGCATCTTGCCGCGCTGCAGCAGCTGGGTGCGCAACTGGTCTTGCTGCAGCCAGGTGAAATAGCTGCCCAGCACCAGAGCCATCAAGCTGGCAGGCAACAGCGCCAGCAGCAGTACCCGGCTTCTGATTCCCAAACGATCGAGCACACTCGCCTCCTGTGATGTGCCTGGATGCCGTCACCGGGGCGACGGCGCAAAGCGGAAAGTTACTCCGGCTGCTGGTCTAATGCACCCTTTTATAGCGGTTTTTACCGGTACGGCCCGGCATTGGTCGCCAGGCGGTTGCCTGTAGACCGAGCATGCTCAATAATCACGCAACTGAGAATGCATGGCAGTTGCCAATGAATCCCGTAGCTATTAACACATCCAGGATCCTCGCCATCGAGGACGATCCAGTCCTGGGCGCCTACCTGCACGAAGAACTGCAACGCGGCGGTTTTCAGGTGACCTTGTGCCGTAACGGCCTCGAAGGCCTGGAAACAGCAGGCCGGCAAGCCTTCGACGTGGTGCTGATGGATATCCTGCTGCCCGGGCTCAACGGCCTGGATGCATTGGCCCAGCTGCGTCGGCGCAGCGCCACTCCGGTAATCCTGATGTCGGCGCTGGGGGCCGAGGCCGACCGAATCAGCGGTTTCCAGCGCGGTGCCGATGACTATCTGCCCAAGCCTTTCAGCATGGTCGAGTTGCGGGTGCGCATCGAGGCAATCCTGCGCCGCGTCGCGTTGGAGCGCCGCCATCAGCCGCCGTTGGATGCCGCCAGCAGCGAGCTGCGTTTTGACGAAACGCTGTGCGATGTCAGCCTCGGCGGCCAGCACGCAGGCCTGACACCGAGCGAGTACCGCCTGTTCGACATCCTCAACCGCAACGTTGACGAAGTGCTGAGCAAACCCTTCCTTTACCAGCACGTGCTGCAGCGCGGCTATTCGCGGCATGATCGCAGCCTGGACATGCATGTCAGCCAGATCCGCCGCAAGCTCAAGGGCATCGGCTACCTCGAGCGGCAGATCCGCACCGTGTGGGGCAAGGGCTACGTGCTCAGCGTCGGCGAGGCGGAGTAAACGATGCTCGATCGCCACTCGCTGTTCTGGAAGCTGGCCATCCTGCTGGTGGGCTTTTGCCTGTTGATGATTGGCCTCAGCTATACCTGGGGCCGCCACGTGGAAACCCAGAACGCCTTTCTCGACGAGCCTGCCCGCCAGGTGCTGCGCGGCTACGCCAGCGAGGCCGAGCTGGCCTGGCGAAAAGGTGGGCGAGCGGGGCTGGACCACTGGATCGCGGCCATGCACCAACGGGAGCACGGTTGGGTGGGCGTGCTCGACATCAACCTGCGGCCCCTCGACAGCGCTACCCTCGGCCCCGAGATCATGCAGCGGCTCACCCGCCTGCGGGGCGTCGACTGGCCCATGAGCCGGCGCACCGTCGACCAGCCCTGGTTACGCATACCGTTCCCGGGGGCACCGCAGCAGGGCATGCTGGTGATCGAGCTGCCGGAGCGTTTCAACCCCGGCCAGCACCGCCTGCTGTGGCGAGTGGTGACCAATGGCCTCATCCCCGGCCTGTTCACCTTGCTGCTGTGCGTTGGCCTTTACCGCATGCTGATCGTGCCGCTCAACCAGTTGCGCGAGCAGGCCAATGCCTGGCGCGCCGACCAGCTCTCGGCGCGCCTGGATTCACGCACCATTGCCCGGCATGACGAGCTGGGCGAACTGGCCCGTGCCTTCGACCAGATGGCCGAGCGGCTGCAAGGCACGGTGGCCATGCAGCAACAGTTGCTGCGGGATCTGTCCCATGAGATGCGCACGCCGCTAAGCCGCCTGCGCGTGGCCTGCGACGGCGAAACCGACCTGCAGCGGTTGCGCGAGCGGCTGGGGCGCGAAGTGGACTGCATGCAGCAACTGGTCGAGAACACCTTGCAGCTGGCCTGGCAGGATGCCGAGCGTGCGCCGATGAACCTTGAGCCCATCCAGGTGCAGGCGCTGTGGGACCTGCTGGCCGAAGATGCCAGTTACGAAAGCGGGTGGTCGCACGAACGGCTGCGCTGCGAACTGCCCGTCGATTGCTGGGTACAGGGCAATCTCAACTACCTCGCCCAGGCCATGGAGAACGTGCTGCGCAATGCCATCCGCCACTCGCCGAAAAACGGCCTGGTGCGCCTGGCCGGGCTGCGCGAAGGGGGGTATTGGCGCTTGTGGCTTGAAGATGAAGGCGGTGGGGTGGCCGAGGAAGATCTGGAGCGAATCTTCGCACCGTTCACCCGGCTCGATGGCTCGCGGCCCGGCGACGGTGGTTTCGGCTTGGGCTTGAGCATCGCCCGCAGTGCGATCCAGCGCCAGGGCGGCACGCTGTGGGCTGAAAACGGTGATTGCGGGCTGCGCTTGTGCATGCGTTTGCCGGCCCATATCGCCGCCCCCACGGGCGCCGCACACCTCTCGAACCCTATGGCTTATAGCTTGTAGCTATATCCTCCACAGATTGCGTGATATGGCGGGGAAGGGTTTGCCGGTATGATAGGCGCCCCTGCCGTCCGGATTGTGAAATACGCCATGACCTTGCAGTACCCAACCATCGCCGATTGCGTCGGCAATACGCCTCTGGTTCGCCTGCAGCGCATCGCTGGCGAAACCAGCAATACCCTCCTGCTCAAGCTCGAAGGTAACAATCCTGCCGGCTCCGTGAAAGATCGCCCGGCACTGTCGATGATCACCCGCGCCGAGTTGCGCGGCCAGATCAAGCCCGGCGACACCCTGATCGAAGCGACCTCCGGCAACACCGGCATCGCCCTGGCCATGGCGGCGGCGATCAAGGGCTACAAGATGATCCTGATCATGCCCGACAACTCCACCGCCGAACGCAAGGCGGCGATGACCGCCTACGGCGCCGAGTTGATTCTGGTCACCAAGGAAGAGGGCATGGAAGGCGCCCGCGACCTGGCCGAAAAGCTGCAGGCCGAAGGCCGTGGCCTGGTCCTCGACCAGTTCGCCAATGGCGACAACCCGATTGCCCATTACAACAGCACCGGCCCGGAAATCTGGCAGCAGACCCAAGGCAGCATTACCCATTTCGTCAGCTCCATGGGGACCACCGGCACCATCATGGGGTGCTCGCAGTACCTCAAGGAACAGAACCCGGCCGTGCAGATCGTTGGCCTGCAGCCGATGGAAGGCTCGGCCATCCCCGGCATTCGCCGCTGGCCCGAGGAATACCTGCCGAAAATCTTCGATGCCACCCGGGTAGACCGCGTGGTGGACATGTCCCAGCAAGAAGCTGAGGACACCACCCGTCGCCTTGCCCGTGAAGAGGGCATTTTCTGCGGTGTGTCTTCCGGTGGTGCGGTGGCGGCTATGCTGCGCTTGTCCCGTGAAGTTGAAAACGCGGTAATGGTCGCGATCATTTGTGACCGTGGCGACCGTTACCTGTCCACCGGCCTGTTTGACCCGAGCTAAATGTCCAGAAAGAAAAGCAACAGCGGCCTGCGCTTCCAGCCGGCCGGCGGCGACCGCGCACCCCAGGTACCCGTGGGTAAAAAACAGCGCCTGGATATCGAGCGCCTGGCCGGGGACGGCCGGGGCATCGCCTTCCACGACGGGCGCACCTGGTTTGTCAGCGGTGCCCTGGCCGGCGAAGCGGTAGAAGCGCGCGTGCTCAATGCCCGCGGCAAGGTAGTGGAGGCACGCCTTGAGCGTGTGCTGCAAGCCAGCCCCGAGCGCCGCGAAGCACCGTGCCGCTACTACGCCCGCTGCGGTGGCTGCAACCTGCAGCACCTGCCGCACGAGGGCCAGCTGGCGCTCAAGCAGCGCACCCTGGCCGAACAGCTGCAACGGGTTGCTGGCGTGCAACCTGAAGCGTGGGCCGCGCCTTTGAGCGGGCCGGAGTTCGGCTACCGGCGGCGGGCGCGGGTAGCGGTGCGCTGGGATGTGAAAGCCCGGCAGCTGGAGGTCGGCTTCCGTGCCAAGGCCAGCCAGGCCATCGTCGCCATCGACGACTGCGCCGTGCTGGTACAGCCCTTGCAGTCCATTCTGCGTCACCTGCCCACGGCGCTGCGCTCGCTGAGCAAGCCGCAGGTCATCGGCCATGTCGAGTTGTTCAGCGGCACCGCGGAGGCCGTGCTGGTGCGGCATGTGGCGCCGTTGCCAGCTGAAGACCTGGTCAGGCTGCAGGCATTTTGCAGCGAGGCCAAGGCACAGCTGTGGCTGCAAGGTGAGGGCGAGCCAGCCCCGGTGGATAGCGACGCTGAACTGGGCTTTGCGCTGGAGCCCTGGCAACTGCAGCTGGCCTGGCGCCCGGGCGACTTCGTCCAGGTCAACGCCCAGGTCAATACGGCGATGATCGAGCAGGCCCTGGCCTGGCTCGCACCGCAGGCTGACGAACGCGTGTTGGACCTGTTCTGCGGCCTGGGCAACTTCGCTCTGCCGCTGGCCCGGCAGGCGCGTGAGGTGGTGGCGGTGGAAGGTGTGCAGGCCATGGTCGATCGGGCTGCGGCCAATGCCCGAAACAACAATGTGCATAACGTGCAGTTTTTTCAGGCCGATTTATCGCAGCCTTTGGCAGGCGCCGGATGGGCCGCCGAGGGCTTTTCTGCGGTACTCTTGGATCCACCACGCGACGGTGCTTTCGAGGTCGTGCAAGGCATCGCACGGCTCAAGGCCAAGCGGCTGGTTTACGTATCGTGCAACCCGGCCACGCTGGCGCGAGATGCGCAGGTGCTGGTCGGCCAAGGGTACCGGTTAAAAAGGGCCGGGATTCTCGACATGTTTCCTCAGACGGCGCATGTCGAAGCCATGGCGTTATTCGAAGCGGGCTAGCCAACTGGCCCCTTGGTGCGGTTTCCATGGAATGGAAGCCACACGGTGATAGCCAGCGCACCCGCGTGGTGCGCTGTATGGAAAGGTAAAGCAAAGATGGTACAGGTGAGAGTGCACCAGCCGGTCAACACCGACGGCAGTATCAATCTCGAAGCATGGCTGGATCACGTGGTGAGCGTCGATTCGGCATTGGATCGCGTGGCACTCAAAGAGGCCTGCGAGTTCGCCCAGGAAATCGAGAAAAAGGGCAACCCGGCCAAGCATTCGTGGGCCGATGGTACCTCCAGTTTTCAGGCAGGCCTGGAAATCGCCGAAATCCTCGCCGACCTCAAGCTGGACCAGGATTCCCTGGTGGCGGCGGTCATCTACCGCTCGGTGCGTGAGGGCAAGGTGACCCTGGCCGAGGTAGGGCAGCGGTTCGGCCCGGTGGTGTCCAAGCTGATTGACGGCGTGCTGCGCATGGCTGCCATCAGCGCCAGCCTCAGCCCGCGCCAGTCGCTGGTGCTGGGCTCCCAGGCGCAGGTCGAGAACCTGCGCAAGATGCTGGTGGCGATGGTCGACGATGTGCGCGTGGCATTGATCAAGCTGGCCGAGCGTACCTGCGCGATCCGTGCGGTGAAGTCCGCCGATGACGAAAAACGCCTGCGCGTCGCGCGCGAGGTGGCCGACATCTATGCCCCGCTGGCCCATCGCCTGGGCATCGGCCACATCAAGTGGGAGCTGGAAGACCTGTCCTTCCGCTACCTCGAGCCCGAGCAGTACAAGCAGATCGCCAAGCTGCTGCATGAGCGCCGGCTGGACCGCGAGCGCTTCATCAGCGACGTGATGAACCAGCTGCAGAACGAGCTGCTGGCCACCGGGGTCAACGCCGACATCAGCGGCCGGGCGAAACATATCTATTCGATCTGGCGCAAGATGCAGCGCAAAGGCCTGGAGTTCAGCCAGATCTACGACGTGCGCGCGGTACGTGTGCTGGTACCCGAGGTGCGCGATTGCTACACCGCGCTGGGTATCGTGCACACCCTCTGGCGGCACATCCCCAAAGAGTTCGACGATTACATCGCCAACCCCAAGGAGAACGGCTACCGCTCGCTGCACACCGCGGTCATCGGCCCCGAAGGCAAGGTGCTGGAAGTGCAGATCCGTACCCACGGCATGCACGAGGAAGCCGAGCTCGGCGTCTGCGCCCACTGGCGCTACAAGGGCACCGACGTCAAGCCCAGCTCCAACCACTATGAAGAGAAGATCTCCTGGTTGCGCCAGGTGCTCGAATGGCACGAAGAGCTGGGGGATATTGGCGGCCTGGCCGAACAGCTGCGGGTCGATATCGAGCCAGACCGGGTGTACATCTTCACCCCTGACGGCCACGCCATCGACCTGCCCAAGGGCGCCACGCCGCTGGACTTCGCCTACCGCGTGCACACCGAGATCGGCCACAACTGCCGTGGCGCCAAGATCAACGGGCGCATCGTGCCGCTCAACTACAGCCTGCAGACCGGCGAGCAGGTGGAGATCATCACCAGCAAGCACGGCAGCCCGAGCCGTGACTGGCTGAACTCCAACCTGGGCTATGTCACGACTTCGCGGGCACGGGCCAAGATCGTCCACTGGTTCAAGCTGCAGGCGCGCGACCAGAACGTCGCCGCCGGCAAAAGCCTGCTCGAGCGCGAGCTCAGCCGCCTGGGCTTGCCGCAGGTGGACTTCGAGCGCCTGGCCGAGAAGACCAACGTCAAGACCGCTGAGGATATGTTCGCGTCGCTCGGTGCGGGCGACCTGCGCCTGGCGCACCTGGTCAACGCTGCCCAGCAACTGCTCGAACCCGACCGTATCGAGCAGATCGAACTGGTGCCGCGCAAGCCAACCGGCACGCGTACCGGCAAGCGTGGCGACATCCAGATCCAGGGCGTCGGCAACCTGCTCACGCAGATGGCCGGCTGCTGCCAGCCGCTGCCGGGCGATGCCATCGTTGGCTATATCACCCAGGGCCGCGGGGTGAGCATTCACCGCCAGGACTGCGCCTCGGTGCTGCAACTGTCCGGGCGTGAGCCGGAGCGGATGATCCAGGTCAATTGGGGCCCGATACCGGTGCAGACCTACCCGGTCGACATCGTCATCCGTGCCTATGACCGCCCAGGCTTGCTGCGTGACGTGTCGCAGGTGCTGCTCAACGAGAAGATCAACGTGCTGGCGGTCAACACCCGCTCGAACAAGGAAGACAACACCGCGCTGATGTCGCTGACCATCGAAATTCCAGGCCTGGATGCGCTGGGGCGTTTGCTGGGCAGGATCTCGCAGTTGCCGAACATCATCGAGACGCGGCGTAATCGTACCCCTTGAGACCGAGGTGGCTGCTTCGCGGGCAAGCCCGCTCCCACAATAATGGCGCAAGGTTTGTGGGAGCGGGCTTGCCCGCGAAGGGCGCACCGCCGAAGGACCTGATTGAATGACCTACACCCTCGAAGACCTGCTGCACCTCATGGCCCGCCTGCGTGACCCGCAGTACGGCTGCCCATGGGACCTCAAGCAGAACTACGCGAGTATCGTCCCGCACACCATCGAGGAAGCCTACGAGGTTGCCGACACCATCGAACGCGGCGATTTCGAGCACCTGCAGGGCGAACTCGGCGACCTGCTGTTCCAGGTGGTCTACTACAGCCAGCTGGCCCGCGAGGAGGGGCGTTTCGAGTTCGGCGGCGTGGTCGATGCCATCACCCGCAAGCTGATCCGCCGCCACCCCCATGTATTCCCGACCGGTGAACTGTACGCGCCGCTGGACACCCCCAGCCTGAGCGAGGCCCAGGTCAAGTCGCGCTGGGAGGAGATCAAAGCCGAAGAGCGCGCCGAGAAAAGCGAACCTGAACAGCTGTCGCTGCTCGATGACGTGCCGTCGGCATTGCCGGCGTTGTCACGGGCGGCCAAACTGCAGAAACGTGCGGCCACGGTCGGTTTCGACTGGCCAGACGCTTTGCCGGTACTGGACAAGGTCCGCGAAGAACTCGACGAAGTGCTGCAGGCCATGGCTGACGGCGATGCCGATGCCCTCGAGGACGAACTCGGTGACTTGCTGTTTGCCACCGTCAACCTGGCCCGCCACCTCAAGCACGACCCGGAAAACGCCCTGCGCCGCGCCAACCGCAAGTTCGAGCGGCGTTTTCGCTTCATCGAACAGGCCTTGCGTGACAGCGGCCGGCCCATAGAAGATTGTAACCTTGACGAACTGGATGCCCTTTGGGGGGAAGCCAAACGTCAGGAAAAGAACCTGCCCAGCTGCGGCTGAGTGGCTGCATAAGTGAGTGAACATCCATGAGTCTTTCCCTTCGCGATCAACTGCTCAAGGCCGGTCTGGTCAACCAGAAACAGGTTTCCCAGACCAACAAGGCCGAGAAAAAACAGAAACGCCTGGAACACAAGGGCCAGGTCGAGGTAGACGACACCCAGCAGCGCCTGGCCAAGGAAGCCATGGCCGAGAAGGCCAAGCGTGACCAGGAGCTGAACCGTCAGCAGCAGGAAAAGGCCGAGCAGAAGGCCCGCGCCGCGCAGATCAAGCAGTTGATCGAAGCGACCCGCCTGCCCAAGCTCACCACCGAGGACTACTTCAACTTCGTCGATGACAAGAAGGTCAAGCGCCTGGCCGTCAACGCCCTGATGCGTAGCAAGCTGAGCAATGGCGCGCTGGCCATCGTGTCGCATGCCGGGGGCTATGAAGTGATCCCGCGCGAGGCGGCGGTGAAGATTCAGGAGCGCGACCCGCATCGCATCCTGCTGCTCAACACCCATGTCGAGGAAGCGGACGAAGATGACCCGTACGCGGCCTACAAGATCCCTGATGATCTGATGTGGTAAACAGCAAAAACCCCGCCTAGGCGGGGTTTTTTTTTAAAGATGGGGTCATTGCGTGGTGCGTTGGCTTTCCAGGTCTTCAAGCTCTACCCGGTACTGGTGGGCTTCGTGTTCATTGTGGAACATCCCCACCAATTGGCCCTGCTGGTGCACATCCCAGATCCGCACGCCAGCGGCCAGGCCTTCGTGGGACATTTTCGATTCGTCGCGTTCGGTTACTTGGACTGTCATCGGTAAACTCCACTGCTAGGTTGGTTGCGACATTGTGTCGCACACCTCCTTTATAGAGTTTGATAGCAGGCTAAGTAAATAAAACGGCCATGAAACAAGTTTCATGTTGGCCAGGCTGGCCAATTGTAGGAGCGGCCTTTTGTCGCGACAGGGGCGCGCAGCGCCCCCAGATTCGCGAGGCTGGGCCGCTACGCAGCCCTTTCGCGACCCCAGGCCGCTCCCCACAGTTGCAGATCAGTTGCCTTTCACCGGTTTGCCGTCGACCGTGCCATCCTGCAGCACGATCACGTATTCCTTGCCATCGGTCTCGACCTGACGCAGTTGCACCAGCAGGTAGTCCCACTGCTTGGCGAACCACAGCTCGGTGATGCGCTTGCTTTGGCTCGGGTCGCGAACGCGCTCGACCTTCACCGCATCGACCTGGCCGGTCTTGGTGGTGACTTTTTCGGTGCCGAGCACACGGAAGTCGTAGGTGTCGATCTCGTCACCGTCGACCACCTGGTAGGTCATGCTCTTCTTGCCGGCTGCCACGTCGTGCTGCAGTGCCAACTGGTAGGACGACTTGTCCAGCACACCGCGATTGAGCGGCAGGCTGACGGCATCGCCGCGGTCGCTGCCGGTGATTTTCTTGCCAGTCCAGTCGAAGGTCAGGTCGACTTTCTTGGCTTTGCCCAGGCCGCCACGTTCGAAGTGGTACTGCTGCGGCAGCAGGGTGTCGTTGTCCATGCGCAGGGTGCTTTGCTCGGTCAGGCTGGCGATCATCATGGAGGCCTTGAAGTTAAGGTCCCAGGTGCCGTCGGCTTTTTTGACCAGGCTGCGCTCGGCAGTGCCGCTCATGGGGAGTTGCTTCCAGTCGGCGGTGTAGCTGGCCGAGAAAGGCTTCAGGTCAGCTGCCTGGAGGGGCAGGGCGAGCACGGCTAGAGCCAAGAGCAGGGCGCGACGCATAAGTTCTCCTAGGGTCGAATCAGATGACCACTGGCCGGCAGTGGCTGGCCATCCAGTAATGCACCCTGTTCGCCCAAGCGCAAGCGCCCTTCGGCAAACCAGTGCACTGCCAGCGGGTAGACATGGTGTTCCTGGTGGTGAACCCGTTGGGCCAGGCTTGTTTCCGTATCGCCAGGCGCTACCGGTACCACAGCCTGTACGACCAGAGGGCCGCCATCGAGTTCCTCGGTGACGAAGTGCACGCTGCAGCCATGCTCGGCGTCGCCTGCCTCCAGTGCCCGTCGGTGGGTATGCAGGCCTTTGTACTTGGGCAGCAAGGACGGGTGGATGTTGAGCAGACGGCCCTGGTAGTGGCGCACGAAGCCGCCACTGAGGATACGCATGAAGCCGGCCAGCACGACCAGGTCGGGGGCGAAGCCATCGATGCGCGCCATCAGCGCTGCATCGAAGGCTTCACGGCCGTCAAAGCCGGTGTGGTCCAGCACGGCGGTGGGGATGCCCGCCGCCGCTGCACGCTGCAGGCCGTAGGCGTCGGCGCGGTTGGAAACCACCGCCGCGATACGTACCGGGCTGTGTTCACCGCAGCTGCTGTCGATCAAGGCTTGCAGGTTGCTGCCGGAACCCGACAGCAGTACTACAACATTGCAGGGCTTGCTCGGCATCAGTGTGCCTTGAGGTTCTGCAATTCGACCTGGGCAGCGCCCTCGGCAGCTTGTTCGATGCGGCCGATGACCCACGGCTGCTCGCCTTCTGCACGCAGTACGTTCAGGGCAGCTTCGACCTGGTCCTGGGCTACGCAGATGACCATGCCGACGCCGCAGTTCAGTACGCGGTGCATTTCGTGTTCGTCGACGTTGCCTTTTTCCTGCAGGAAGTCGAACACCACCGGGCGCTGCCAGCTGGCCACGTCAACCACGGCCTGGGCGTTTTTCGGCAGTACCCGCGGGATGTTGTCCAGCAGGCCGCCACCGGTGATGTGGGCCATGGCCTTGACGGCGCCGGTCTGCTTGATCAGTTGCAGCAGTGGCTTGACGTAGATGCGGGTCGGGGCCATCAGCAGGTCGGTCAGCGGCGTGCCGTCGAGCTGGGTGTTCTCGATGTCGGTGCCCGACACTTCGAGGATCTTGCGGATCAGCGAGTAGCCGTTGGAGTGCGGGCCGGAGGACGGCAGGGCGATCAGCGCGTCACCGGTTGCGACTTTGGAGCCGTCGATGATTTCGGCTTTTTCCACCACGCCGACGCAGAAGCCGGCCAGGTCGTAGTCTTCGCCTTCGTACATGCCCGGCATTTCGGCGGTTTCGCCGCCCACCAGGGAGCAGCCAGCCAGTTCACAGCCGGCGCCGATGCCGGTGACCACGGTGGCGGCGACATCGACGTTGAGCTTGCCGGTAGCGTAGTAGTCGAGGAAGAACAGCGGCTCGGCACCGCAGACCACCAGGTCGTTGACGCACATGGCGACCAGGTCCTGGCCGATGCTGTCGTGCTTGTTCAGGTTCAGCGCCAGGCGCAGCTTGGTGCCGACGCCGTCGGTGCCGGAGACCAGCACCGGCTGTTTGTAGCCGGCCGGGATCTCGCAAAGGGCGCCGAAGCCACCCAGGCCACCCATGACTTCAGGGCGTGCGGTGCGTTTTGCCACGCCCTTGATGCGTTCGACCAGTGCTTCGCCGGCGTCGATGTCTACACCGGCGTCCTTGTAGCTCAGGGAGGGTTGCTTGCTCATTGATCCAGGCCTTTAAGAGGGAGGGATTCGTAAAAACGACCGTGACGGCCAAGGCCGGCTGGGGAGCGGCGGCTGCCTGAAACGTCAGAGGTCTGTGAAGGCGCGCGATTTTATCAGGGTTGCCGTGCAGCGGCCATCCTCAGGCCGACGGGCAGGGCAGTAAATGGTGAAAAACCGTGTTGTGCCTGCCATCACATTCGCAGCGCCCATCAGATCGAGCGCCGCCCGCGCGGCGCATCGCGGCTAAATCCGCGCCTACATTTGTTGCAACGTGCCATGGCCTGATAGACCATGGTTGCCAGCCTTGTGGGTACGACGAGATTGCTCGGCTGGCGCTAGCGCCGCTCGATCTCGAGAGCACCATCTATCCCAAGCCCCTGCGCTCCCGTTGTTTATGGACAGGAATCCTTCATGCGTCTTTTGAAAACACTGGCAGCAGCCTCACTTGCCCTGATCGCTTCGGTGGCCCAGGCCGAAAACGTCTCCGGGCTTTATCAAGTGCGCGAGCCGCTCGAAGGGCAGGGCGCCGAAGCCAGAACTGCCGCGACCGCCAAGGCGCTCGACACCCTGGTGCTGCGCCTGACCGGCGACCCGAAGGCAGCGCAAAGCTCCGCGCTGGCCGAGCTGCGCAAGGATCCGCAGCAGATCATCAACCAGGTGGGTACCGAAGCCGGCCCGCCCGAGTCGGTACTGGTCGAGTTCGACCCTGGCAGCACCGAGCGGGCCTTGCGCAAGGCCGGGTTGGCGTTGTGGGGGAGCAACCGGCCATCGATTCTCGGCTGGTGGCTCAACGACAGTGTCGAAGGCAGCAACCTGATCGGCGACGGGCAGGGCAGTGCACAACCCCTGCGTCGCGCCGCTCAGCACCGCGGCCTGCCGCTGCGCTTGCCGCTGGCTGACCTGCAGGAGCAACTGGTGGCCAACGCCAAGCAGCTGGAAGGCAGCGACCCGGCGCCCCTGCGCGAGGCCTCCGAGCGTTACGGGGCAGACGCCCTGCTGGCGGTGCATGCTCAGGAAGCGGACGGCAAGTGGCAAGGCAAATGGCAGCTATGGCTGGGCGACAAGCGTGAGCAAGGCACTGCCGAAGGCGCCGACCAGGCTGCTCTGGCCGATGCCGTGATGCTGGCGGTGAGCAACCGCCTGGCGCCACGCTACGTGACCCGCCCGGGTGCCAGCAGCCAGTTGCAGCTGCAAGTGCAAGACATGACCCTGCAGCGCTATGCCGAACTGAGCCGCGTACTCGAGCCCTATGGCCCGCGGCTGCAGATGGCCGACGGTAAAACGCTGACCTACGGCGTCACCGCCAACCGCGACCAACTGCGCGCCCAGCTCGGCCTGGCCAAGCTGCAGGAGCTGCCGGCAGACGCGCCTGTTGCCGCCCCGGTTGCGCCTGCACCGGGTACCAGCGCCACGCCCGACCAACCGGCCGCAGCCCCAGCGCCCAAGCCGTTCGACGGCCTGCGTTTTCGCTGGTAAGGAACCGTGATAATGACTGATATGCGTCGTTGGATCTGGTTGGGCGCTGCCCTGCTGGTTGCCGTGCTTCTCTATAGCCTGCACAACATTCTCTCACCGTTTCTGGTGGGCATTCTGCTGGCTTACCTAGCCGACCCCTTGGTCGATCGGCTGGAGCGCCTGGGCCTGTCCCGCACCTGGGGCGTGGTGGTGGTGTTCAGCCTGTTCACCCTGATTCTGCTGGCCTTGCTGCTGGTCTTGATCCCCATGCTGGCCAAGCAATTGGTGCGCCTGTACGAACTGGCCCCGCAGATGCTCGACTGGCTGCAGCACGTGGCGTTGCCTTGGGTTCAGCACCGCCTGGGGCTGGCCGACGGGTTCTGGAAATTCGACAAGATCAAGGCCGCCGTCAGCGAGCACATGAGCCAGACCACCGACATCGTCGGCATGCTGCTGTCCCAGGCCACCGCGTCGAGCCTGGCGCTGTTGGCCTGGCTGGCCAACCTGGTGCTGATCCCGGTGGTGGGCTTCTATCTGCTGCGCGACTGGGACCTGATGATGGCCAAGCTGCGCAGCCTGCTGCCGCGCAATCGCGAGTCGCAGATTGTGGGGTTGGCGAAGGAGTGCCACGAGGTGCTGGGGGCGTTCGTGCGTGGTCAGTTGATGGTCATGCTCGCGCTGGGCGTCATCTATTCCGCCGGCTTGATGCTGGTAGGGCTGGAGCTGGGGCTGTTGATCGGCATGCTGGCGGGGCTGGCGGCCATCGTGCCGTATATGGGTTTCATCATCGGCATCGGTGCGGCGCTGGTGGCGGGGCTGTTCCAGTTTGGTGGCGATCTTTATCCGATGCTCGGCATCGTTGCGGTGTTCATGGTCGGCCAGGCCCTTGAAGGCATGGTGCTGACGCCGCTGCTGGTGGGTGACCGCATCGGCCTGCACCCTGTGGCGGTGATCTTTGCCATCCTTGCCGGTGGCGAACTGTTCGGCTTTACCGGCGTGCTGCTGGCGCTGCCCGTGGCCGCCGTGATCATGGTGCTGCTGCGGCATGTGCACGACATGTACAAGGAGTCGGACATGTACGACGGGGAGATCGACCCGGATTTATAGACATCGAGATTGCGGTTGCTGTTGATCTGCTCTTGATCTGCTCTTGATTTGCTCTTGATTTGCTCTTGATTTGCTCTTGATTTGCTCTTGATTTGCTCTTGATTTGCTCTTGATTTGCTCTTGATTTGCTCTTGATCTGCTTTTGATCTGCTTTTGCTTTTAGCGCGCGGTAGCACAGGCGACGCAGATTGCGACTTCAGGAGGCCGAACGGAGGTCTTGCGGAGGGAGGTGACGGGCAGGATGCCCGGCAAGCGCTTCGGCCCATGGATGGGCCGTGGGCGCGGTCCTCCCGGGAGCAAGGCCGGAGTGAGGGAACCCCGGAGCGCAGCGTAGGGG
>NZ_JBDFPP010000035.1:0-40461 GCF_039672635.1 Pseudomonas sp. P39-UII1 | reverse complement strand
AGGGGTGATTTCTCCCACGGTCTGTACTGCTGCGAACAGTCAGAAGCGAGCTATGTCCCTCCTCCTCCCTTCAAGTCCTACCATACAAGCGGGCTTGCCCCGCGAAGCGCCGCGCGGGCGGCGCTCGATCTCAAGAGCGCTGAAGATCCCAAGCCAATCGCCCCGCGAGCGGCGCTCGGTCTCAATCACGATGAAAATGCCCAGCCGATCCCTGGCCAAGGCTCTACCCAGCACGTCTCATCGATCCCGCTGATGATTACTATCAAGCGTCCTGCTTGTTTGCCCGCCGAATCCTCCTCGTATAATCCCCTTCAATTTTCCCCCTTCCCCCGCCTACCGCAGGCGCCTTCCCCTTGGAACCCAACCCCATGCCAAGCCCCAACCAGGCCCATGACGGCCCACCCGAACACAATCAACAAAGCGTCAAGCAGCAGTGGCTGGCGATTCTTTCGGTCGCGGTGGGCGCCTTCGCCCTGGTGACCAGTGAGTTTCTCCCGGTGGGGGTGCTCAACGATGTCGCCAGCGACCTGGGCATCAGCGCCGGCCACGCCGGCCTGATGGTCACCCTGCCCGGCATCATGGCTGCCCTCGCCGCCCCGTTGCTGTCGGTGGGCATCGGCGCCCTGGACCGTCGCTACCTGCTGATCAGCCTGACGCTGATCATGATCATCGCCAACGCGGTGGTGGCCTACGCCAGCGATTTCAACCTGCTGCTGTTCGGGCGCGTGCTGCTGGGCATCAGCATCGGCGGCTTCTGGGCCACTGCGATCGCCCTCAGCGGCCGCCTGGCGCCCAAAGGTGTGGGCGTTGCGCAGGCTACCTCGATCATCATGGTCGGGGTGACGCTGGCCACCGTGCTGGGCGTGCCTGTGGGCACCTGGTTGAGTGGCTTGATGGGCTGGCGCATGACTTTCCTGGCTACCGCGCTGCTGGGCGTGCCGGTATTGCTGGCGCAGGTTCTGCTGCTGCCGCGGCTCAACCCCGACAAGGCCATTCGCATCAGTGACCTGCCGGCGCTGTTCATCAACCCGCAAGCCCGGGTTGGCTTGATCGCCGTGTTGCTGATCGGCCTGGCGCACTTTGCCGCGTATACCTACGTCGCCCCCTTCTTCAAACAGAACGCCGGCTTCGATGGGCAGACCATCAGTTCGCTGCTGCTGCTCTATGGCGTGGCCGGGGTCATGGGGAATGTGTTCGCCGGTTTCGCCGCCAACAAAAGTGTGCGTCACACCCTGTTGCTGGTGGCACTGCTGATCGCCACCAGCACTGCCCTGTTCCCCTACTTCGCCACGGGCATGACCGGCGCTGTGATGTTGATCGCGCTGTGGGGCTTTGCCTTCGGCGCCTTCCCGGCGTGCGCCAGCATCTGGATGTTCGTGGTGGCGCCCAAGGACGTCGAGCGCGGCATGCCGCTGTTCGTCGCCATGTTCCAGGTGATCATTGCCTTAGGCTCGTTCTTCGGCGGGCAGATCGTCGACCAGCTGGGCAGCCCGGTGCTGTTGAGCCTGGCCACGGCCTTGGTGGGCTGCGGCTTTGTCACGGTGCTGGTGCTGGGGCGTAACGTCAGCAACAGCCTGGCAGCCCAACCCGGCTGACAGGCCTGTGGCCGCCTGGGCCAGGCGCTGGATGGCATGGTGAATTTCGCCGGTATCCAGCGAGGCGAAGCCCAGGCGCAAGGCATTCTCCGGGTGCCCATCGGGTGAGAACTGCCGGCCGCCGCGCACCACCAGGCCAAGCGCCAGTGCGTTGGCGGCCAACTGCTCGACGTCGATAGACGCGGCAAACTTCACCCACAGCGCCAGCCCGCCTTCCGGCTCCTGCACCGAGATCTGATCGCCAAAGGCCTCGTGCAGGCAGCTCAGCAGGGTTTGCCGACGGCTACGATACTCGCCAGACACCCGGCGCAGGTGCTTTTTCAGCTCGCCGTCATTGATCAGGTCCGCGAGCATCCGCTGCATCACCGCATCGCCCTGCCCCAGGGTCAGCACCGCGGTACGCTCCAACACCTCGATCACGTTCGGCGGCGCAACGATGAAGCTGCAGCGGAAGGTACTGCCCAGCGACTTGGACAGCGAACCGATGTAGATCACATGGCGCTGCAGCCGGTCACTGGCCAGGGGCAGATACGGCCGGCCGGCAAAGTGGTATTCATGGTCGTAGTCTTCCTCGATCACGCAAAAGTCGTGCAGCCGCGCCAGCTCCAGCAACTGCTGCCTGCGTGCAGCATGCAGGCTGACCGTGGTCGGGAACTGGTGGTGGGGGGTGAGGTACATCATGCGCACGTCGTGCAGCTGGCACAGTGCATCGATCTGGTCGACCCGGCAGCCCTCCTCGTCCAGCTCGACGGTCACCAGCCGCGCGCCGAGCTTGCGGAAAATCTCCCACGCCGGCGGATAGCTCAGGCGTTCCACCAGCACCACATCACCGGGCTTGAGCAACGCGCTGGCCGCCAGGTACAGCGACATCTGCACCCCTTGGGTGAGGCAGATGTGCTCGGCCCCAACGTTGAGGCTGCGGTTATGGCGCAACATGTCCGCCAGCGCGCTGCGCAGGTACTGGCTGCTGCTCTCGCAGCCGTGGCGCACGGTATTGGTAGTAAAACTGTGGCGCAAGGCCTTGCGGTAATAGCGATGAAGCACGGCCTGTGGCAGCAGGCGATGGTCACAGGCACCGTTGTCGAAAAACAGCGCACCCGGCTGGTGCTGCAGCGCGCTGGCCTGTTCGCCCGGCGTGAAATAGGCCACGGCCGGCGCCTCGTGCAGCGGCAAGGCAAACGCCGGCGGCGCACCACGGGCCGGCACCGCCTCGATCGAAAGCTGATGGCTGACGAACGTGCCCCGGCGCTGCACGCTCTCCAACCAGCCTTTGGTGACAGCCTCTTCGTAGGCAAGTATCACTGTCTTGCGGTTGACGTTGAGCAACTGGGCCATTTCCCGCGTGCCAGGCAGCAACGTGCCGGGGCGCAGGCGCCCTTCGGTGATGGCGCTTACCAGGCCTTCGACGATCTTTCTGTAGGAAGCCTGCGGCTGTGCCCCATCGAGTTTGAGCAGCGGCCGCCACTTGCGAAGCTGGACCATGTGAATTATCCAGAACTGGAGGTTCTTATGGTCCTAGTCTATCGCAACAATCACACCTCTCCTGCCCACGATTTCAGCCCGAGGTGTGTATGCCCAATCGCCACGTCATCCAGTTGTCGCCCTCAGACAAGTCGTTCGAAGCCGCCGATGAACTGCTGCTGGACGCCATGCTCGCCAGCGGCCTGTCGGTGCCCTTCTCGTGCCGCCGCGGCGCCTGCGGCTCGTGCAAGGTCACAGTGGTTTCGGGCGAGTACCGCGCCAAGCAGTGCACAGGCGATACTCCGGCGCCCTCCTACCCGCTTGCCAGCAACGAGATGCTGCTGTGCCAGAGCCATGCCTGCAGTGACATGCGCCTGGAGATCCCCGGCTGGTCGGTGGATACACCGACCCTTGAAATCGAGGCGACGGTGTCGAGCAAACGCGACCTGAGTACGGATATCGTCGAACTCGTGCTGCGACCCGCGCAGCCCGTCGATGTACGGCCCGGCCAGTACGTGAGGTTGCGCCTCGGCAATGGCGACAGCCGCTGTTTCTCCATCGCCAACCTGCCCACGCAGGACCAGGGGCGGCTGGTGTTTCATATTCGCAAGGTCAGCGGTGGGCTGTTTTCCGAAGGCATTCTGCCGGCGCTGCAAGCGGGCGATGCGCTGATGCTCGAAGGGCCGGTGGGTGCCTGCACCTGGCAGCACGACGATCAGCGCCCCGTGGTGCTGTTCGCCACCGGCACCGGCTATGCCGGCATCAAGCCGTTGCTGCTGACGGCCTTGGCGCGCCAGGTTGAGGTCACCCTGTATTGGGGCGGCGCATCGCTGAGCGACCTCTACGACAGTGAGTTTCTTGACCAGGCCAGCCAGCGCTACCCGCGTTTTCGCTGGCACCGGGTATTGTCGGCGCACGCCCGCGTACAGCAGCAAGCACTGGCCCATGCCCACGACTGGGCCGCCAGCCAGGTCTATGCCTGCGGTAATGCTGCGATGATCAGCCAGGCTCGCGAACAGTGCCTGGCAGCCGGTGTGCCGGCGCATCGGTTTGTCGCCGAGGCCTTCGTGCCCAGCGGCGCAGTGGCGCCGGCCACTGCGGTGGCCAATGCCTTCGACCCCGTGCTGGAAAAAGTCGGCCCGCGCTATTCACTGGACGGCATGCTCGCAGCCCGCGAACAGACGGTACGGGCCCTGGCCGCAATCGCCAGCCAGTTGAAAGTCGGCATGACCACCGCCCAGGCCCTGAAGATGGCCGATAAGACGTTAAAGGCAATGGGGGCGTCGCACACCTGGCACCCGACCTACATCCGCTTCGGTGACGACACCGTGCGCACACCGCGCCAAGGCATCGACCCGCAGCGCAGGCTGCGCGCCAGCGATATTGCGGTGGTCGACCTCGGCCCGGTGTGGGATGGCTATGAAGGCGATTACGGCGATACCTTCGTCTTCGGCGAGCACCCCCTGCATCACGCCTGCGTCAAGGCGCTGCACGAAGTGTTCGAAGAAACGCGCCAAGCCTGGCGCACCGGGTTGACTGGCCGCCAGCTGTACGATGTGGCCGAGCGCAGCGCCCTGGGCAAAGGCTGGCAGCTCGAGCGCAACCTGGCCGGGCATCGCGTCACCGACTTCCCGCACGCCCTGTTCGGCCAGGAGAAACTGGCCGAACTGGAAATCATACCGAGCGAAATGGTCTGGGTGCTGGAGGTTCAGCTGTGCCACCCCACAGAACCGGTCGGGGCGTTTTTCGAGGACATCCTGGTCGGGGCCTAGCCCGGCACGCTGTCAGCACCCAACAGCGACGCCCACTCAGGGACGCACGGCGGTCACTTCGATCTCGACTCGCCAGGCTGGGTGCGCCAGGCCGGCGATCTGGAACGCGGAACGCGCAGGCAGGATCGGCTGCTTGGCGGCAGGCCCGAAGAACTGCGTATAACCCGCCATGAAGCCGTCGAAGTCCATCTTGCCGCCGTTCTCCGGGCCGCCGACCAGGAAGACTTGCATCTTCACCACATCCTTGAGCCCCAGGCCAAGGTCCTTCAGCTGTTGCTGGATGTTTTCAAGCACATTGATGGTTTGGGCCTTGGTATCGCCAAAGGATTCCAGCGAATCCTTGGGTGCACCAGGGTGAATGGCCGACGGCACCGAACCGCTGAGGTAGACCATCGTTTTACCGGCGGGCACCTCCACCGCCGAGGAAATCGGGAAGCTGCCTGCACCGTGGCGCACAACGTCCTGTGCGTGGACGGCACCGGCGCCAGCCAGGGTCAGGGCCAATGCGGCGACGGTCTCAACTGCGACTTTCATACGTTTCTCCTGAAAACTGCCTAGGGGGTGTGCACACATTTTCGAAGCGTGCACAGGGTCAATCCATTGTTAAGTGGGCTTAGAAGCGATACAGGCTGAAAGGCTTCGGGTCTAGCACCGGCGCACTGCCCAGCAGCAGGTCTGCGGTGAGTTCGGACGACACCGGGCTTTCTGTCATGCCCCAACCGGTAGCGGTATTGAGGACCAGGCCCGGGTACTCGTTTACCGGCGAAATGATCGGGTTCTCATCGGGGGCGATCGCCATGGCACCGCTCCATTGGTCGATCAACTTGGCCTCGCCGAAGGCAGGGAACTCGACCTTGAGTTTTGCCAATGAGGCATCCAGCTCCGGAATATCCGGAGCCGCCGTCATCAGCCGGTTTTTCTCGAAGGGCGAGACTTCATCCAGCTTCCAGTGTGTGGGCTGCATGAACGAGTCGATCAGTTGCCTGTTCAGCGCGATGTGCACCGGGAAGTCGGGAATCGCCAACAGCGGCAGGTACTTGTAGCCATACATCAAGGATTCTTTGACCACCGGGGCCACGACCACGCGGGGCGAGGTGGCGTAGGTGCCATCGGCCTGTTCGCGGAAGTAGATGTTGCCCGGCAGCGCAACGTTACCGCCCGGTGCATGGGGCGCCGCGCTGATGATCTGCTGGGACTGGTAAGCGGGCAAGGTAGGCACATCCACGCCCAGGTTCTGCATGAACAACCTGGACCACGCACCGCCGGCCACGACCACACGCGCCGTGCGGATGGCGCCTTTCTCGGTCACCACATCGGAGATCGCGCCTGCCTGGGTTTCCAGGCCCCTTGCGGCGCAGTGGGTGTAGATCCGCACGCCCATCTTCTTGGCATAGTCGGCCATTACATAGGAGGCGCGCTCGGCATCCAGGCTGCCGGAGTCTTCCTCGAAGCCGGCAACGCTCCAGCTGGATGAAGCGCCGCGCAGACGCTGCTGAAGTTCACTGCCCTGAATGATGCGCGTCTTGAAGGGAATATCCGCACCCACTTCACGGGTTTTCAGGTCGATCCACTTTCTGACGCCTTCCAGGTCCTCTTCGTCAAAGGGTACTTCCACCCGGCCTTGGGTGCGGTAACTGGTATCGGCGCCCACTCGGGCATTCATTTCGCGCCATCGTTGCTTGGCAAGATGGTGCAACTGGAAAGTCGCATCCGGCATCTTGTAGGTCATGACCTGGCCATAGAACCTGCAAGACTGCTCGCCGGCAATTTCACCTTTTTCAACGACAACGACCGAGAGGCCACGCTCGACCAAGTTGATCGCTGTCATCAGCCCCAGGATACCTGCGCCGACAACGACAACGTCTGCCTGCTTGGGGAGCGCACCTTCGGTGCCTTGCACAAAACCAAACCTGGGTGTGCCCGGTATCAGCCTGCCCTCGCGCGTCAGCAACGGCGTCAGTACCCCCGCCGCCCCTGCAGCAGCCACCACGCCGCCACCAATCAAAAACTTCCGCCTGGTCATTCCCATGACACTTCCCTTTCCTTGCATGCGTTCTAGCTGATTCAGAGGCGGCCATTCTGGTGACGGGCCTGGGTGGAAAGAATCGCTGGGGGCAAATACTTAGTTCAGGCATTTCGTAACTTTTGCACAGGTGCTCGCCAGGGTATGTTCAGCGCCTATGAGATCGAGCGCCGCCCGCGCGGCGCTTCGCGGGGCAAGCCCGCTCCCACATTTGTTGCAACGTGCCGTTCCAGTCAGGCCATGGTTGTTCGTCTTGGCGCATGGCTGAAGACAGGTGGGGCGTCGGCCGCGCCAACCAAAAAATCGCGTCGTGCCAACAAGGCTGGCTACTATGGCCTCACAGGCCATGGCACGTTGCAACAAATGTGGGAGCGGGCTTGCCCCGCGAAGCGCCGCGCGGGCGGCGCTCGATCTCAAGGGCACTGAAGATCCCAAGCCAAGCGCTTCGCGATGCGCCGCCCGCGCGGCGCTCGGTTTATGCATCACCGCGAGAACCAAGCCAGGCTCCCGGTAGCCCCACCCAACCCAAGGATTACCCATGCTCTACGTTGTCATGCTTGGCGGGCGCCACCCCCGCGCCAGCATCGAGGTCCACGATGTGGTATTCGCCCAGGCCGACGCGCTGGAACACACCTACGCGCAATTGCGCAACGCCTGGTTCGGCAGCCCGGGCGGGCTGCACATCGACTCCTGGCTGGAGGTGCATGGGGTGGACGGTTATCGCATCGAATTCACCCAGGCCGCGCCGCAACCCGGGGCCATGCGCCTGTTCTTCCTGAACCTGGGTGGGTACGAGCGCCAGGTGTTCGGCGAGGCCCACCGCTACCTGCTGGTGGCTGCCACCGACAAGGCCGCCGCCAAACGACTGGGCAAGCAGCGAATGGCCGCGGGCTGGTTGAAACCGCATACCGACGCGGTGCTGGATGTCGACGATTGCCTGCCGATCGACCTCGTGGCCGGGCGCTACGTGCAACTGGTCGAAGGTGACCATCAGGGGATCGTGCAACGCAGTGACTACATCCTGATTTAGCGCGTATGGCACAGCCCGCTCGCTGGCGGGTATCTTGCAGGCCCCTGGTCAACCAACAATAACGAGTCGGGTCGCGTGAAATTTCATCAAATCAAAGCGCTGGTAGCGGTCGATCAATGTGGCAGCATCAATGAAGCGTCGCAGCGGCTGCATGTCACTCAACCGGCGCTGAGCCGCTCGATCAAGGAGCTTGAGCGTGAACTGGGGCTGACGCTGATGCAGCGCACCTACAAGGGCATGTCGCTGACCGATGAAGGCCGGCGCATCCTGCGCCACGCGCAGATGGCGGTCGAAAGCATGCGCCGCCTGCAAATCGAGGCCGACAACATCCATGACACCGCGGTCGGTGAAGTGGCCGTCGGCGTCACCTCGCTGACGGCGGTGCTGCCAGGCTTTGGGCAGTGCGTCAGTGACTTCCAGGCGAAAAACCCGCGCGTGCAACTGAAGCTCACCGAGCAGCGCCCAAGCCAGATCGTGCAACGGCTGCGCGATGGCTCGCTGGACTTTGCCCTGACGTCACAACAGAACACCCAACGGCTGAACCTCGACTCGGAGGCCGTGCAGCGTATCGAGGGCAATGTGTTCTGCAGCCCTACCCACCCGCTGCGCCATTCACGCTCGTTGCGCCAGTTGCAGTACGCCAACTGGATCAGCCTGGATGCGGTCGCCGACCGTTCCTCGCAGTTCTATCAGATGTTCGAGGTCAATGATGTCAACCCACCGCAGAACGTCATCGAATGCTCATCATTGCTGCTGGCATTGGGCTTGATGGAAAACGCCAATGCGTTCATGACCCTCAGTGATTTTGCCGCAGCCAATACCCTCACTGCGGGGCAGGCTGCGAAGCTGACCCGGGTCGCCGTCGAGGAAATCATCCCCGAATACCCCATCTACCTGGTCTGTGTCGATCGGCACGCACTGACCTCGCCGGCCAAAGAACTGTTCCACAGCCTGCGAACCCGGCTGCAGCGCTAGAAGTGGTAATACATGCCGATGGCGACGTTCTGCGGGTCGTCGCCCACCTGTTCGAGCGGGATGCCGGCATAGCTGATGGCGGAGCCGGGGCGGTTGGCGATCAGTGCCAGCCGCCCGTAGATGGCCCACTGCGGGCGCAGGAAGTGGTCATAGCCGAGCATCATCCCGTAGGCGTCCTTGTCGCCGAACTCGATATCGCGCTTGACCAGCGCCAGCCGCGCCACATCGGCCTTGCCCACCGGCGCACTCAAGCCAACGGTCCATGCCTGCATGCTGGGCGTGGCGCGGTTGGCCACGTCCTGGCGCTGCCAGGTCAGGCTGCCCGCCACCGGGCCGAAGTCATGGAACACCGAAGCGCTCTTGAAGTAGTTGTGGGTCTGGCGGTTGTCAGCGCCCCAAGGGTCGCTGAGGTAATCATTGAACGACCCCAGCAGAATCCACCGGGCATTGCCGTATTGCACGCTCACACCCTTGCCACGCACCGTCTTGCCTGAGCTGGCTGTGTCGTTGAAGCCGAAGCTCACCGCGCTGCCCACGCTGAAACCTGCAAACTTGGGGGTGGTGTAGGCCAGGGTATGCTTGGGCCGCATGTCCAGGTAAAACGCGCCGTTGCCCGCGGGTGGGCTCGTCAGGTAGGTGTAGGGCGAACCGTAGGTGGCCAGGAAAGGGTCGGCGTAAGTGGGTGTTCCCATGCCGTAGGTCTTGCCGAACTCCAGTTTGCCGTAGTCGCGCGAACGCAATGCGACCACTGCCAGGCGCAACCCGCCGATCTGTTTCCAGTGCTGCGAAAACGCTTGGCCGTTGACGTTGAAGCCCTCCTCCACGTCCACTTCGAGCACCGTGTCCGGGCCGAGTGCCTTGCGCATGTACAGCCCCAGCTTGTTGGTCCAGGCACCGCCACCGGCAAGCTTGTAGCCCGAGTAATGGCCAGAATCCTGGTAGTTCACGAAGGCATCGAGCGTGCCATACAGCTTGAATGTGTCGTCGTAACCCTTGTCCACGTTGTAGTAACCAAAGCCTGATGCCACCCGCCCAATCGCGGGGAAGCCCTCAGCCTCGCTTGCCAGCGGCAGCCCGAGCCCGACGAGCATGGCGGCCAGTGATCCAGTACGCGCAGCGAACGCCCCCATTGCAGACTCTCCGTGGAAGTGGGTACGGGTTCGCAGCCTCCACGAAAATAAAAACGCCCGGAAATCGCCAATTTGATAGGGCTATGCCTTTTTGTTAATTGGCTGCTTGTAAATCGGGGAAAAACACGTCAGGCGCCTGCTGAAAACGCCGCAGACAACCGCCCGCTCACGGTGTGTTGCCCAATTTGCCGCCCAGCAAGGGCCAGCAATGTGTGCATGGAATGAGCAGATGCGCCGTTGGCGCACGCACTTGGTGCGCTGGCGGCCTGCAAGCGTGGACCTTATTAACCAACGGTAATGTGCTTGCAAAAAGCGCAAGTGATTCACGGCCCGGGTTACCCGATAGTTCGTTCACAACACGAATGACTCGGAGAGAGCCCATGACTACCCTGCACTCGGACACCCGACTGGCGAATGACGCGATAGCCGTCGAGCAACCTGCCGTCGGCTCCCGGCGCGCCACTGTGGCGTGCGCGTTAGGCAACGCCCTCGAGATGTACGATTTCACCATCTACAGCTTTTTTGCCGTGGTGATCGCGAAGAACTTCTTCCCGGCGCAATCGCCGGTCGCCTCGTTGTTGATGTCGCTGACCGCGTTCGGCGTGGGCTTCCTGATGCGCCCGGTGGGGGCCATGGTGATAGGCCGGCTGGCCGACCGAAAAGGCCGCAAGGCGGCCCTGACCCTGACCATCCTGCTCATGACCCTGGGCACCGCGCTGATCGCCTTTGCACCCACCTACCAGCAAGCCGGCGTCTACGGCACCGTGATGCTGGTGATCGGGCGCCTCACCCAAGGGTTTTCCGCCGGCGGTGAAATCGGCACGGCATCGGTACTGCTGATGGAATCCACCACCCCACGCAGCCGCTGCGCGAGCGTCAGCTGGCAAGCCGCCAGCCAGGGCTACGCGGCCCTGGTGGGGGCTGGCATCGGCCTGTTGCTGAGCAGCATCCTGAGCACCCCGGACCTCGAGGATTGGGGCTGGCGCGTGCCGTTCCTGATCGGCCTGCTGATCGGCCCGGTGGGCTTGTACATCCGCCGCTGCATGCCCGAAACCCTCGAGCAGCCAGCCTCCCGCAAGCCTGGCCCTGCCCTTGCCAAGCCTGACTGGCGCAGTGTGATCGACCTGCGCAACACCGTGCTGGCAACCGGGTTGATGGCCAGCGCCACCATCGGCATGTACCTGTTCATCTTCTATATGCCTTCGTACCTGATCACCACGCTGCACTACCCGCAGCGCAGCGCGATGGCCATCGCCTGTGTCGCAGCCGCCTGCCTGGCGGTCATCAGCCCGATTGCCGGGCGCTACGCCGACCGCCATCGCCTGCGCAAGAAACTGCTGGTGTGGACCGTTGCGTTGCCTGTCATCAGTGCATGGCCTGCCTTCTGGCTGCTGTCGCACACCACAGACCTGTACGCCGCCATGCTGATCGTGGCGCTGCTGGTACTGCCAGGGTGCGTGGGCTCGGGGGCGTTCTTCGCGATGATCATGGAGGGGTTCGCCAAGCCACAGCGCGCGTTGGGTACGTCGGTCAGCTACAGCTTCGGCGTCACCCTGTTCGGAGGCTTCTCGCCGCTGATCGCCACCTGGCTGACATCGGCCCTCGACGACCCGCTGGCACCCGCCTTTTACCTGCTGGCCGGCGGGGCGATCAGCCTGGTCTGCCTGAAACTGTTCCCTGAAAACACCGGAAGGGCCTGAACCATGGACACTCGACAACACCACAATGCCTTGAGCGACACCGAACTGCTTGCGTTCAGGGCCCTGCGCCGCCAGATTCATGCGGCACCGGAGCTTGGCGGCGACACCCCGAACACCGCTGAACTGGTGGCTGCCAAGCTGCAGCAATGGGGCTATCAGGTGCACCGCGGGGTGGGCGGCCATGGCCTGGTCGGCGTATTGCAGAAGGGCCACGGCGCGCGTCGTATCGGCCTGCGCGCCGACATGGACGCACTGCCCATGCAAGAAAAAAACGCCTTCGCCCATGCCAGCCAGATACCCGGCCGCATGCATGCCTGCGGCCACGATGGCCACACGGCGATCTTGCTTGCAGCGGCGTCTCGCTTGGCGACGTGCGCGTTCAACGGCACCCTGAACCTGATCTTCCAACCGGACGAAGAAGGCCTGTGCGGGGCCAAGGCGATGATCGACGACGGCCTGTTCCAGCGCTTCCCGTGCGATGCGATCTTTGCCTTGCACAACATGCCTGGCGCGCCCGTGGGCACTGCGGTGGTGCAAGCCGGGCCCACCATGGCTTCCTCCGAACGGGTGCAGCTGCACATCACCGGCAAGGGTGGCCATGGCGCCATGCCGGAACTGGCGGTGGACCCGCTGCCGGTGGTGGCCAGCCTGATCAATGCCATCCAGACCATCAAGTCGCGCAACCTTGGCCCTGAAGAATACGCCGTGGTCAGCATCGGCATGCTGCAGGCCGGCAGCGTGTACAACATCATCCCGGATGAAGCCAGCATGCTGATCAGCGTGCGCACCGACACCCCGCAGACCCAACAGAAGATCAACCAGCGGCTGGCCGAGATCGTCAGCGGCCATGAGCAGGCGTTCGGTGTGAGCATTGCCTTGAGCATCACCCAACTGGCCCCTGCCCTGATCAACCATCGCGCAGCGACAGAGCAGGTGCGCCAAAGCCTGGCGCCATTGTTCGCGGCCGGGCACCTGCACAGCCGCGGCCCAAAGGTCATGGGCACGGAAGATTTTGCCTGGATGCTGGCCGAAGTGCCGGGGTGCTATTTCATGCTGGGTAACGGCGAGGGTGAGTTTCATGGGTGCTCGGTGCACAACCCTCATTACGATTTCAATGACGACCTGATTGGTCTGGGGGCGGATTGCTGGGTCAAGCTGGTGAGTGATTATCTGGTTTGAGCCGTGGCTGCAGGCTTGGCGCTTTGAATGCTCACCTGACGCGGGATGGAACGGCTATCCTCCTGCCGTGGCCTAACCCCAGGTGAATCAGTACGGTCGGCCAGCTGGGCCGACCTCACCCTTGCATTCGGAGACCAGCATGCTTCGCGCCTTTGAACAACGGCTCGACCCTTTCCCGCCCGATGAGGCGCCCCCACCCCCTGTCGGCCTGCTGCGCTTTCTGTGGGCCTGCACCCGGGGCGCGCGCGGCTACATCCTGGCGCTTGCGCTGCTCAGCGCCGGCGTTTCGATTTACGAAGCCTGGCTGTTTTCGTTCCTGGGCCAGGTGGTCGACCTGCTCTCTGCCTGGCAAGCCGGCGGCGCTGCCGATGGCCAGGAAAGCCGGGTGTTGTGGGGCATCGGCATCGTACTGCTGACCAGCATCGGGCTGGTGGCGCTGCGCACGATGGTCCAGCACCAGGTGCTGGCGATCAACCTGCCGCTGCGCCTGCGCTGGGACTTCCACCGCCTGATGCTGCGGCAAAGCCTGTCGTTCTTCTCTGACGAATTTTCCGGCCGGGTCACCACCAAGGTGATGCAAACCGCGCTCGCGGTACGCGAGGTGTTGTTCACCGTCATCGAGATCGCACCAGGCATTGGCGTGTATTTCATTGCGATCATCGCCCTGGCTGGCGGTTTCGACCTGAAGCTGATGCTGCCATTCATTGCCTGGGTCGCCTTGTTCGGGCTGGCCATGCTGTACTTCGTGCCGCGCCTGGGCAAGGTGGGCCAGGAGCAGGCCCATGCGCGCTCGTCGATGACCGGCCGGGTTTCGGACGCCTATACCAACATCACCACGGTCAAGCTGTTCTCCCACTCCAAGCGCGAAGCGCACTTCGCGCGCGCGGCCATGGAAGATTTCAAGCAGACCGGCTTTCGCCAGATGCGTCTGGTGAGCCAGTTCGAGATCGTCAACCAGGCGCTGGTGGTCGGCTTGATCATGGGCGCAGGCGGCTATGCCCTGTGGCTGTGGCACCAGGGCGAAGTCGGCACCGGTGCGGTGGCGGCGATCACCGCCATGGCCCTGCGTATCAACGGCATGTCGCACTGGATCATGTGGCAGATGACGTCGCTGTTCGAAAACATCGGCACCCTGCAGGACGGCATGGACACCCTGACCCGTGGCCCCAAGGTGCAGGATGCGCCGAACGCCGGCGTGCTGGAAACCCGCGGCGGCGCAGTAGCCTTCGACAATGTCAGCTTCAACTACAACGGCGAACGCCAGGTGCTCGATGGCCTGACCCTGAACATCCGTGCCGGCGAAAAGGTCGGCCTGGTGGGCCGTTCGGGTGCCGGTAAATCGACCCTGATCAACCTGCTGCTGCGCTTTTACGATGTCGACAGCGGCGAAATTCGCATCGATGGCCAGAACATCGCCAAGGTCACCCAGGACAGCCTGCGCAGCGCCATCGGCATGGTCACCCAGGATACGTCGCTGCTGCACCGCTCCATCCGCGACAACATCGCCTACGGCCGCCCGGATGCCACCGAGGCGCAAATCCACCGCGCTGCGGCCAATGCCCAGGCCGACGGGTTCATCAACCAGCTCAGCGACCGCCAAGGCCACAGCGGCTATGACACCCTGGTGGGTGAACGCGGCATCAAGCTGTCCGGGGGCCAACGGCAACGCATCGCCATTGCCCGGGTGATGCTCAAGAACGCCCCGATCCTGCTGCTGGACGAAGCCACCAGCGCGCTGGACTCGGAGGTCGAAGTCGCCATTCAGGAAAGCCTGAATGAAATGATGCAAGGCAAGACCGTGATCGCCATCGCCCATCGGCTGTCGACGATCGCAGCGATGGACCGGCTGATCGTCATGGATGAGGGGCGCATCGTCGAGCAAGGGACGCATAGCGAATTGCTCGCCAGGAACGGCACCTATGCCCGGCTGTGGCAGCACCAGAGCGGTGGGTTTCTGGGTGAAGATCAAGGGGTGGCCGAGGCGATGGAGTGACCCGTCACCTCAGGGCTACAGCTACCCTTTCATGATGTTCTTTCGAGTTATGCATCGCCTATATTGGGGCCTCTTAACGGCCCCTCGCGATCGGTCCGGCGCCCCGGCTGCTGTGTAGGAGCTGGCTTGCCTGCGATCGGCTGCGCAGCAGTCGTAAAATCGGTATCTGCGCAGTGCCAGACGGAATGCGGATACAGCATTTACGACTGCTGCGCAGCCGATCGCAGGCAAGCCAGCTCCTACAGCAGCCGATCGCAGGCAAGACCTTCTCATGAGAGCTTTTCAGTCCCTGGGCGCCTTGGCCGGCCCCTGTGGATCGACCTGCGGGTCGTCCAGGTCAGGCGAATCCGGGTCGAACCCCGGGTCATCTGCGGTGCTCGCATGTTCAGACGAATGCGGCCCCTTGCCGCGGGCGGTTTTCTGCGCAGTGGAGTCGTGCGACGTGCCGGCCGAACCGTCCGGCCGATGCGCATCGTTGTCACGCTCTTGTTCACCCGTGTTCGATGGCACTTTGTCTTCTGGTTTCATGATTTCTCCAAGCCCTTTTGCGTGGTCAGCCGATATCGGCCCTATGAACCGGCCGCTCTAGCAGAGGAAGCCTGGGCACCGGCAAAGTTCACACGCGCATGCGGCGGGTGGATGGATGGCAAGGCGATAGCGGCCGACTTACCACCGGCACGCGCCGCTGCGCGGCCATGAACCCGCCGCAGTTTTCATTTAAACTACGCTGCGCCCACGCCCTCTCGGCACCGCGCCCACGCAAAAACCACCGCGGTACACCGATGATCAAGCCTGCAGCCACCTTCACCCAGGGGTCCCTGGACCATCACGTCCGGGTGATGGCATTCACCAGCGGGCTCAGCCTGCTCGCCCTGTTTCTCACCGACATCCTGACGCTCAGCTACGTCGCGATGCTGCATGACGAAACCCTGGTTGCCGCCGTCGGCATTGCCAAGACACTGGCCTTCTTCAATTCAAGCCTGGTCGCGGGCATCGTCGTCGCCGCAGGCACGCTGATTTCACGCAGGGTCGGCCAGGGTTCACGCGCCGCGCTGCCTGCCCTGACCACGCACATGCTGGTCCTCGCCGGGCTGCTCTCGGCCTGCGTGTCAGCACTGCAGTGGTACTGCCTGGACTTCTTCGCCAGCCTGCTGGGCGCCCATGCACCCTCCTCCCCGCTTGCCAGGCAATTCATCGCCATGACGCTGGTCGCTTCGGTGCTGATGGTGCTGACCCAGGCAGCCGCGCAGGCGCTGAGGGCACATGGCTACAGCGGGCGTGCCATGGCGGTGGTGCTCAGCAGCGCAGGGTGCCTGGCAATCGTCGACCCGGTGTTGATCTTTGGCTTCGACCTCAAGCTGTTTGGCGCCGGGGTGTCGTGCCTGGTGGCGGGCATGCTCGGCTGTTTGCTGGGCCTGCACCAGGTCAAGCGCCACGTGGGCCTGATGGCGCGGGTGCGCATGCGGCTGTTGTGGTTGCACGGCGCACGCATGGCGCGCATCGCCTTGCCGTTTACCGTCGCCAACCTGGCGATGCCGGTTGCCTTGACCTACACCATGGCCCAGCTGGCGCTGTTCGGCGTGTCGGCGATGGCTGGCATGGCGGTGATGGACCGGGTGCTGCAGATCACTTACTGCGTGTACTTCGCCTTGCCCGGCGCACTGGTGCCGATCCTTGCGCAAAACCTAGGGGCGCACCGCAGCGCCCGTTCCCGGGCCGCGCTTTACAGTGCCGCCAAGCTGGTGGTGATGTACGGCCTGGCGGCCTGGGCAGTGCTGTTGATTGCCAGCCCGTGGTTAAGCCATGCTTTCGGCTTGTCCGGGCCTGGCCAGGCGCTGATCCACGACCTGTGCCGCTACGGCCCGGGGCTGTGGGTCATCCTGGGCCTGGACTTCATCGCCATCTCGGTGTTCATCTGCCGTGGCCAGGTCGGCTGGGTCGCCTTTTACGCCTGGCTGCGCGCAACCCTTGGTACGCTGCCCTTCGTGGCTGCGGGGGCAGCGCTGCTGGGGGCCAGCGGGGTCATGCTCGGCCTGTGGGTCGGCAATGCCTTGGTGGCCCTGGCCTCGATCGCCACGGCCCTGTGGGTCAACCGGCAGCCCGCACCAACGCTGCAAGTTTTGCCATAATCACCCTCTCGCCGGCGCAACGTAGCCGGCACGCCACTCACCACAGCTTGAAGTTGGTTTATGTCAGGTCAGGATCACGATACCGAAGCGTCCAGCACACCTACCACCAAACGTCGCCGCGCGCCCAAGGGCGAAATGCGCCGCGCTGCCCTGCTGGATGCGGCCACGGTGGTATTCGCCAAGGACGGGTATGCGGCGGCGTCGATGCGCGATGTTGCCGAGATCGCCGGCATTACCACGGTCGGGCTGTTGCATCACTTCCCCAACAAGGTAGCGTTGCTGCAGGCCTTGCTCGACCGCCGTGATCGCCGGGTCACCGAGCAGTTCGCCGAACTGGAGATGGCGCCCACGCTGGATAACTTCCTGGCGTTCGTGCGCTTGAGCATGCATCTGAGTGTGCACAACCTGCCCGAATGCCAGGCGTCGATGATGATCAGCGTCGAAAGCCTGTCCGATCAGCACCCGGCGTGGCCGTGGTACAAGGAGAAATTCGCCCTCACCCATGCGCACGCACAGGCGCACCTGTCGGCGCTGGCCGAACAGGGTGAGATTCGTGGGGAAATTGATGTAAAGCTGTTGGCGACAGAAATCTTCGCCGTCATGGACGGCCTGCAGATCCAGTGGCTACGCGCCCCGGACCAGGTAGACGTCGAAGCGGTGTTCGACGCCTACCTGTCACGCCTTGCCTGTTACATCAAGGCGTAGAGCGCCCGTCAGTAAGCCTGGCTGGCGCTGACCTGCACGGCCGTTTGCAGCGGTGCCGGTAGGGGGTTGCTGTCACGGGTGGTCAGGTGTTGCGGCATCAGGGTTACCAGGGTGCGCTGCAACGTCAGGTTTTCCGAATCCGGGCCGACCCAGACCTTGAACTTGCCAGCATCGACGTCCCAGCTGTCAGTGTTTTGCACGAAGTACGCCAGCGAACGCGAGTCGATCGGCAGGCTCACGGTCTTGCTTTGGCCGGGCTCCAGGTACACCTTGGTAAAGCCCTTGAGCTCTTTCTTCGGGCGGTCGACGTGTGGGTCGATCGGCTGAATGTACAGCTGAGCGACCTCGAAGCCCGCCTTGTCCCCGGTGTTGGTCAAGGTGAACGTGACGTCGACGGTGTTGCCTGGGGTCATGACGTTGGTCGAGAGCTTGAGGTCCGAGTAGCCGAAGGTGGTGTACGACAAGCCGAAGCCAAACGGGTACAGCGGTTTGGCGTGGCGCTTGTCGTAGCCACGGTAGCCCATGTACAGCCCTTCGCTGTAGTTGATCTCGGTCAGTGCGTTGTCACCCCGGTAGGCCGCAGGGTCCGGGTAGGAGGCGTAGCTTGGGTTGTCTTCGATCTTCTTGTCGATGGTCACCGGCAGCTTGCCCGACGGGTTGACCTTGCCATAAAGGATCTCGGCCAGTGCCTGGCCACCCTGCTGCCCTGGGAACCACGCGTGCAACGCGGCGCCGACCTTCTTGGCCCACGGCTGCATATCGGCCACGCCACCGCCATGGGTGACGACGATGGTGTTGGGGTTGGCCTTGGTGACGAAGCTGATCAGCTCTGCCTGCTGGTCCGGCAGCGCATAACCGTGGTCGGAGCCCTCGCCTTCGTTTTCATAGTTGGTGCCTGCAGCGATCACCACGGCATCGTAGTTGGCGATGTCCTTCGGTGGCCGCAGCGAAGCCCAGCTCATCTGCACGCCAGCCAGGCCGCCCAGTGCCGGGGTGAAGTTACCCTGTACGCGGCGGTACTCCAGCTTGACGGTGTAGGACTTGCCTGCCACCAGCGCAGCGCTCTTGCCCGAGGTCGTCAACGCGTTGACCACGTCCGAGGAGTACGGCACGCCGTCGCTTTCAACCACCAGCTTGCCATCGACCCAGAGTTTGTAAGGGCCGTCGGCACGCACCTTGAATACATGGGCACCGGAAACGGTCGGTTTGATGGTGGCCGTGAAACGCGCCGAGAACGCGCCGGCAGTCGGGCTGAAACCGGACACGGCGGTGGTACCGGTGTTGGTCTCGTTGGTGCTGGTGGTCCAGTTCAGGTTCACGCCAGGTTCAACCCGGGTCAGCACAGGGTCGCCGCTGAGGCTGGTGTTGCTGAAGTACTCGGCTTTGACCCCGGTATTGCTCACGCTGCCTTTGTCCGAGCCAGGCTGGTACCAGACTGCGGCCTTCGGGTTCAGGCTCAGTGCCGACAGGTAGGTGACGTTGGCACTGTTGGAGGCCAGTTGCTGCAGCCCGCTCAGCTCGGTCACGTAGCTGTCAGGTGGCGAGTTGGCGGTACCGAACGGCGAGGCAGGTGCCTGGTTGGCCCAGTCGCCGATCACCGCGACCTTGGCCGTGCGCGCCAGTGGCAGCAACGGTTTGCCGGCAGCCGTGTCGGCGTTGCGCAACAGCACGATGCCTTCACGCGCGGCGTTCAGCGAGGCGCGCTGGCCGTACTCGGTGTGCTCAAGCGTCTGCGCAGTGTTGAGGTGTTCCTGGAAGTCGTAGCTGACCACCGCCCGCAGGTTGCGCTTGACCTTGTCGTCGATGACGTTCTGGGTCAGCTGGCCGCTCCACAGGTAGGGCAGCAGGTTGGCCTCGGTGAACTGCAGGCCGGACGGCATGTCCAGGTCGGTACCGGCCCACGCGCCCTTGAACGCGTCGTGAATGGCATTGAAGTCGCTGATCACGGTGCCTTGGTAGCCCCACTCGCCTTTGAGCACCTCGGTGATCAGGTGGTGGTTTTCGCAGGCGTAGTCGCCATTGACCTTGTTGAACCCGCACATGATCGAGGCCACATTGGCGTTCTTGACCATCGACTCGAAGCCCGGCAGGTACAGCTCACGCAGGGTGCGCTCATCGGCCACCACGTTGACCGCCTGGCGGTTGGCTTCCTGTTCATTGGCCAGGTAATGCTTGCCACTGGCCTGAATACCTTGAGCCTGGATGCCGTTGACGATGGCCGGCGCCAACACGGCGCCGAGGAACGGATCCTCGCCACTGACGTACTCGGCCGAACGCCCGTTGTAAGGGGTGCGGTACAGGTTGACCCCCGGCGAGAGCATCTGCTGCCCGCCAGAAATACGCGTCTCATAGGCAATGGCCAGGCCGAACTCTTTGGCGCGGTTGATGCTCCAGGTGGCTGCCAGTGCCGACTGCGAGGGGTATTGGGCGCCGAACGTGGCGTTGTTGACGTGCACGCCCATGGACGAGTCGTAGGCCACCGTGCCTTTGATGCCCCACTTGAGCAACGACGGGATCATGTGGCCGTCGTTTACCCGGGTGAAGTTGATCTTCTCGGCCTGGTTCATGTTGTCGAGGATGGAGCTGACGCGGGCTTCCACCTCGTTGCCAGTGGCTGGCGCGCCAGCGAGTACACCCGATGCCTGCATGACGCCAAGCGCCATCAGGCTCAGGGCCTGTTTGAAATGTTTCACGGATAGGGACCTTGAGAACGGAATGGGAACTGGGTTGCGATCGGATCAGGGCTGGCTGACCAGCGCCGGCGCATCGTCGGTGTCTACCGGCGCATCGACGAACGCATTGGCCTCAGGGCTGCGCTGGGCAACACCGCCGACACCTGAAAGTTGTTCACGCTGGCTTTCCAGTTGTTCGCGTGCTTGATAAGCCGCTGAGTCAGTCGAGGTGGCCGTTGAATCTGCAAGTGCAGACAGCGGCGAGGCGAGCAGTGCCGAACACGCGAATGACAGCAATAGTCTATTCATCGAATAGTTCTCGAAAAGGAATACAGGAATTGGCGGACCGAACAGGGTGAGCCGGCGCGTAAGTCTGGGCACTTAAATAAAAAGTTCAAGCCGTGATGAGAACAGGCTGGCCAGCGTGAAGAAATTAATGGAAAAAACGTGGATATCGGGTGTTAAAAACAATATTCAACAGCACAACACCAACACAATAAGCGCCACTTTGCGCAATTGGCATTAAGCAATAACCAATGACACCTATTTTTTATTGCTTTTTTATTACTATTACTGCAACAATTCACCCTCCACTAAACCTAGTTGCTATTAGGTTTACTAAGCTGATAAGCTATCGAAGCCCGTGCGAATAGCCATTTGCGCTATAAGGAATTTGCCAAATTTTACTCTGTTGCACGGGATAAATTTCCGCAGTATTCTCCCGGCCACCTCCAGTCCTGAAACTAGTAAAGTGCCGCTATATAGCCAGCACTTGAACTAAGCCATCATTATGAAATCAATTATCCCTACTGCTGACGCCATATGTGAGTGGCTGCTCGATGCTGGCGCATTGCAACCTGCCGATATGCACCGTGTCACTCGGCTGGGCGCAGCTCAGGGTATTGGCGAACATGACAAGTTGCGCACGTTGCTGCGCCTGGGGGCAGTAAAAGAACAGCAAATGGCTACCGCCTATGCCGAGTTGCTGAGCGCCCCACGGCTCAACGGGGAAAGCGTCGAAGCCCCACCCGTGGCCACAGAGCGCTTCGCCCGCCACCATGGTGTGATTGCCCTGGGCGAAAGCGCCCGCCACCTGCGGGTCGCTGCGGCGGTGCCACTTTCGGCGTACGCCCTGCACGCACTCGGTTATCAGGCCGCAAAGCCCATCGAGCTGGTGGTCGCCACCCTTGATGAGGTCACGGCACTGATCGAACAGGCCTATGGCGAAGGTCGCTCGGCGATGGGCGCACTGATCCAGACGCTGGACGACGACAGCGTCGACGAAGGCGATATCGAGCAACTCAAGGACATGGCCTCCGAGGCGCCGGTCATCCGCCTGGTCAACCTGATGCTGCAGCACGCGGTGGACCGCCGCGCTTCGGACATCCACGTGGAACCGTTCGAGACACAGCTGAAAGTGCGTTACCGCATCGACGGCGTACTGGTCGAAGGCGAAGCCCCGCCCGCCGGCTACGCGGCGGCGGTCATCTCGCGCTTGAAGATCATGGCCCGGCTGGATATCGCCGAGCGCCGGCTGCCACAGGATGGGCGGATCATGCTGCGCATCCAGGGCCGCGAGCTGGACTTGCGGGTTTCGACGGTACCGACCAGTTTCGGCGAGTCGGTGGTGATGCGTTTGCTGGACCGGCAAACCGTCAGCTTCGACTTCGCAAGCCTGGGCATCCATGGGCCAACGCTGCACCGGGTCGAGCAACTGCTGGCCCGCCCGCATGGCATCTTCCTGGTCACCGGGCCGACCGGTTCGGGCAAGACCACCACCCTGTATACCGCGCTGGCAGGCCTGAACACCGCCGAGCGCAAGATCATCACAGTCGAAGACCCGGTCGAATACCAGCTCACCGGCATCAACCAGATCCAGGTCAAACCCGCCATCGGCCTGGGCTTCGCCACAGCGCTGCGGTCGATCGTGCGCCAGGACCCGGACGTGATCATGATCGGCGAGATGCGCGATCTCGAAACCTGCCGCATCGCCATCCAGTCATCGCTGACCGGCCACCTGGTGCTGTCGACGCTGCACACCAACAGCGCCGCGGCCAGCATTACCCGCTTGCTGGACATGGGCGTCGAAGGCTACCTGCTCGCCTCCACCCTGCAGGGTATTCTGGCCCAGCGCCTGGTACGCCGGCTCGACCCGGCCACGCGTATTGCGTTCGAGGCCCCGGCCGAGCTGATCGAGCGCCATCAATTGGCGCGCTATACGCAGCAGCGGCCGATCATGCTGTACCGCCCCGACGAACAGGCACCCGGCGGTGGCTACCACGGCCGCAGTGCGATCACCGAGCTGCTGGTCATGGACGAAGGCCTGCGCGGCATGCTCATGCGCCAGACCGATGCCGCCACCCTGGAGGCCCATGCGCGCCAGAACGGCTTGGTAACGCTTTACCAGGATGGCCTGCGCCAAGCCTTGGCGGGCATCACCTCGCTCGAAGAAGTGCTGCGCGTCACGGGGGGTGATTGAGGTGCCGATTTTTTCCTACAGCGCACTCGACAGCGAAGGCCGCAAGCAGCATGGCGAGGTGGATGCCGGCGACCGCGCCAGTGCCGCGCAGCAGTTGCAGCGCCGCGGTCTGCTGATTCTGAGCCTCAAGCCAGGCAGCCGCCTGCTGCGCCCGGGCAAGGCGCGCAGCGTGTTCAAACCGGTCGAACTGATCACCCTCACGCAACAACTCACCACCTTGATCAGCGCGGGCCAGCCGCTGGACAAAGCGCTCGGCACCGTCGTTAAGAACGTCCGCAGGCCCGCTGCGCGGGCGGTGCTGGAACGGGTGCGCGACCAGGTAAAAGCAGGCGTGCCGCTGTCCGAGGCCCTCGAAGAACACCCCGGCAGTTTCTCGCCGTTCTATACCAGCCTGGTGCGGGCCGGTGAGGCCGGCGGCGTGCTGGACGTGACCCTCGGGCAGCTCAATGGCTACCTGGAGCAAAGCCACAAGCTGCGCGGCGAAGTGATCAACGCGCTGATCTACCCGGCATTTCTGGTCATCGGGGTGGTCGGTTCGCTGGCGCTGCTGCTGGCCTATGTGGTGCCGCAGTTCGTCCCCATCTTCCAGGACCTGGGCGTGCCCATCCCATGGGTGACCCGCGCCGTGCTGGCGCTGGGCGAATTCGTCAATGCCTGGGGCCTGGCCAGCCTGCTGACATTGCTCGGCGCCATATGGCTTGGCCTGGCCGCACGCCGCAACCCGCAGCGGCGCATCACGCAGGACCGGCGCCTATGGCGCAACCGTGTGTTCGGCGCGCTGCTGCAGCGCCTCGAAACCGCGCGCCTGGCGCGCACCCTGGGCACGCTGCTGAGCAACAGCGTCAGCCTGCTCGGCGCGCTGGCCATCGGCCGCGAAGTCAGCGCCAACCATGCCCTGCGTGAGCACGTCGCCGTAACCACCGAGCAGGTCAGGCAAGGCAGCAGCCTGACCCTGGCGCTGACGGCGGACGCCCTGCTGCCGGAACTTGCCCTGCAGATGATCGAAGTCGGCGAACAGTCCGGCACCCTCGGCGCCATGCTGCTGAAAGTCGCCGATGTCTACGACCTTGAAGCCAAACGCACCATCGACCGCCTGCTGGCGGCGCTGGTGCCGACCCTGACCATCGTCATGGCGGTGATGGTGGCGGCAATCATGCTCGCCATCATGCTGCCGCTGATGAGCCTGACCAGCAATATCTAGGAACCTGCCCATGCGCTCCAAGCAACGCCCCAACGCCCGTCAAGCGGGTTTCACCCTGCTCGAAATGCTCGCCGTGATCGTACTGCTGGGTATCGTCGCGACCATCGTCGTGCGTCAGGTCGGTGGCAACGTCGACAAGGGCAAGTACGGCGCCGGCAAAGCGCAACTGGCCAGCCTGAGCATGAAGATCGAAAGCTATGCCCTGGATGTCGGCGCGCCACCGGCCAACCTGGAACAGTTGCTGAACAAGCCTGCCACCGCCAGCCGCTGGGCTGGGCCGTATGCCAAACCTTCGGACCTGCTCGACCCGTTCGGCCACCCATTCGCCTACCACTACCCCGGCAGCCACGGCAGTTTCGACCTGATCTTCCTGGGCCAGGATGGCGCATCGGGTGGTGAAGGCTACAAGGCCGACCTGGGCAACTGGGAGTAACCGTGACAGCCCGCCCGCCCCGCGAACACGGGTTTACCTTGTTCGAAGTGCTTATCGTGATCGTGCTGGTCGGCGTTGCCACATCGATCCTGGCGCTGGGCATTGGCCGGGGCATGCACGCGGCCAGCGAGCGCAGCGCGCTGGCGCACATGGTTTCGGCCCTGCGCAGCGCCCGGGTGCAAGCCATTGCCAGCGGGCACCCAGTAAGGGCGCGGTTCGACCTGCAGCGCCGGCAGGTGCAGGCACCCGGTCGCAAGCCAGAGGGCTGGCCTGAAGACTTTACCGTGCGCCTGCAGACCGCTCGCGGCCTGGGCGCGGCGTTCGACTTTTACCCCGACGGAGCAGCCAGTGGCGGCAACATTCTGGTCAGCCGTGGCCAGGCGCGTTGGCGTATCGATGTGAGCTGGCTGACCGGCAGCGTGCAGTTGCGGGCACTGCCATGACTCGGCAACGCGGTTTCACCCTGCTGGAAATGCTCGCGGCCATCACCCTGCTGGTGGTGGCGTCGTCCATCCTGCTGGGTGCATTCGCCCAGAGCAGCCGCGCGCTGGTGCAGGTGCAGAACAGCGATCGACACAACGCGGCGGCGCGTTCGCTGATGGACGACTTCGACCTCGGTGAGCTCGCGGTGGGCCAGCAACGCGGCAGCTGGCAGGGCATCGAATGGGTGCTCGACGTTAATCAGGTACCGGCAGCCACATCGCGCCTGGCGCTCTACCAACTGGACCTCACCCTGAGCGATAACGGGCGCACGTCGCACTACAGCACCCTGCGCGCTCGCGTAGCCGGGGCCCATAAATGAAGCGCCAGGCCGGTTTTACCCTGCTTGAAGTGCTGGTGGTGATCAGCCTGCTGGGGTTGCTGCTCGGGCTGGTCGGCGGCGCACTGGTGGCGGCCAACCGCGCCGTGGCCAAGGCCGAGGGCGCCAGCGCCAGGCTCGACGAACTGCGCGCCACGCAACGCTTTGTGCGCCAGTCGCTGAGCCAGGTACTGCCATTGGCTGCAGCCACCGGCAACGGCGCCCACACCACGACGTTCGAGGGCAAAGACGACAGCGTGGTGTTTTTTGCCACCCTGCCCAGCTCGGTGGGCGGCGGTATTTACCGCCAGCGCCTAGGGCTGCGTGACGGGCGCCTGGAGGTCCAGCTGGCCAGGCTTCAGGGCCAACGGCTACAGGCCTGGGGCGAACCGCAACGCTTGCTCGATGGGGTCAAGGGGCTGCAGCTGAGCTACCGCGGCTACTCGCCGCTGGGCAAGCTCACCGGCTGGCAACCGCAGTGGCCCTGGCCAGAGCGCTTGCCGCAGGCCGTACGGGTGGCGGTGCAGCTGCAGGGCAGCCAGGCGTGGCCGCTGCTGCAGGTCAACCTGCTGCTCGACCTGTCCGGCGACGGTGGTCGGCCATGAGCCGGCAGCGCGGCGCGGCCCTGCTGCTGGTGCTCTGGGTGGTCGGTTTGCTGAGCGTGCTGCTGGGCGGGTTGGCGGTTTCGGTGCAGTTGCAGCAGCGCCAGGCGCGCTGGCAAGGCAACCAGACCCAGGCCGCGTTCGCCGCCCAGGCAGGTTTCAATCTGGCCGTGGCCAACCTGCTCGCCGATGGGCCTGCGCGCTGGCTCGCCGACGGTAGCGACCACGCCCTGCGGTTCGCCGACAGCACGCTGCACCTGAGCGTGGTCAGCGAGCGCGGCAAGCTGGACCTCAACGCAGCACCGGCCACCTCAGTGGAACAATTGCTGCGCGCCAGTGGTGCCAGCGACGAACGCTACAGAACCATCACTCAGGCTTTAAGGAAGAGGCGCAACAAGGTACCCCTGCGAATGCTTGAAGAATTTCGCGAACTGCCCGGCATGTCGTATGCCCTCTATGACCGCGCCCTGCCCTTCATCACCGTCTGGTCGGGCACTGCCCAACCCGACCCGAGCCTGGCCGCACCGGCCCTGGCAAAAGCACTCGGCCTGCCGCGCTACCGTGGGCCAGCGCTGGATGCCGGGCAGATTCTGACCGTCACCAGCACCGCCACCCTGCCCAGCGGCTTTGCTTCACGCCTCAAGGCCACCTTCGTGCTGCTGCCCGGCTATGCCGGCGGCAAGCCGTACCGGGTGTTGCGGTGGCAGGATTGATCCGCGTAGCCGCCCGTTGTGCGGCGCAGTGGCGCAGCCAGTGGCAGGTGTACCAGGCACGCTGGCAAGCCAGCCTTGCCTCGCGCTGGCTGGCTGCCTGGCTGGCCGAGTTGCAGGGCATGCTGCCGCCTGCGCTGGCTTCACGCCTGGCCACTGGCAATACGCCCCGGGTACTGCCGTGGCCGTTGCCCGCACACTGCGAACAGGGCCCTGCGGTGCTGCTGCTGGATGCGTCGCAGGTGCTGGCGCAGCGCATCGACTTGCCGCTGGCGGCCACCGGCAACCTCCTGCAGGTACTGGCCTACGAGATTGATCGGTACACCCCATACACCGCCGAACAGGTGCATTTTGTCGCCCGCGTGGTGCATCGCCGGGCACCACTGGCCCAGGTCGAGCTGGTGGCCATCGCCCGCAGTGCCTTGGATGACATGCTCGCGGCCTGTGGCGAACAGGGCGTGCAACTGACCGGCATCGATGCCCTCGGCCCGCATGGCGAACGCCTGTCAATCGACCTGCTGCCCACCGGCAGTGCCGGCGCGCTCGCCCGCCGCGGCAGGCTCAATCGCTGGCTCTGGCTCGGCTGCTGCGCCTGCACGGTCTTGTTGGCAGCGGCATGGCTCGACCGCCGCCAGGGCGAAGTCGAGGCCATGCAGCGCGAGGTTGCCGTACAGCGGCAGGCCACCCAGCAGGTGCAGCAGTTGCGCCAAACCCTCGACAGTACCCTGGGCGCCTCAACCTACCTGACCAGCCTCAAGGCGCAACGCCCAACGCTCACCGCGCTGCTGGCCGACCTGACTGCCTGCCTGGGCAGTGACACCTGGGTGGAGCAACTGGAAGTACGCGATGGTACGCATGTCACGTTCACCGGCCAGAGCGCACACGCCAGCGCCTTGCTGGCCCAGGTAAAGGCTTGCACAACGCTTGAGCATGCGCAGTTCCAGGGCGTCATCCAGGCGGACAAGGCCACCGGCCGCGAGCGCTTTTCCATCACCGCGCAGCTCAGACAGGAGGTGGCGAATGCGCCCGCTCACTAACCGTGAACGCAAGATTGCTGCGCTCGGCCTGCTTGGCCTGCTGGTGTGGGTATCGTGGTACGTACTATTCGAGTGCCTGTGGCTCGGCCCATTGCGCAGCCTGGATGCACAAGCCCAGGCCCTGCGCGAACAGCAACGCCGCTACGCCAGCCTGATGCTCGAGCAGCCTGGCCTGCAGGCGCAACTCAAGCGCAGCCAGAATGACCCCGCCCAGCGCAACAGCCTGCTGCCGGGCGACGACCCCAACGCCGTCGCCGCCGACCTGATGCAGCACGCGGTCGACCAGGTCAAGGCCCAGGCGCAACGTGGGCCGGGTTGCGACATCACTCAGCGCATGCCCATCGCCCCGGCCGAGCAGGAACAAGCCGAGCCTTATCGCCCGGTAAACGTGAGCCTGACGCTGACCTGCGCCATCGAGCCACTGGCCGCCCTGCTGCATGCGCTGGAGTACGGCCAGCCGAGCCTGTTCATCGACCAACTGAGCATCCGTCGCAGCTCCGCGGCGCCGGCCAAAGGCCCCGCTGGGCGCCTGGAGGTGCACCTGCTGATACGCGGTTACCTGCGCGCCCCAACGGCAGAGGGCAGCGCCTCATGAAGCTGCGCAGATCAACCCTGGTGCTGCTGACCATCAACCTGGGTGCACTGCTGGCCAGTGCCTGGCTGCTGCTTGCCCCCAACCCTCCCCAATGGCTGCCCGCGCACCCGCCTGCACCCCTACCTGCCCGGCTGCCGCCGGCAGCGCTGGCTGAACTGGCGCAGCCGGCGCGCGCCGCCACATGGGCCCAGCCCATCTTCAGTGTCGACCGCCAGCCCGACCCCCACAAGCCAGGCCAGCACAGCGCCGCGCTGGCCAACCTGACCCTGACCGGCGTGGTGCTCGACGGGCAGGCCCGCTGGGCCTTCCTGCGCGAAGGCAACAAGCCCGCCAGCAAGGTCGCACTGGGCACAACGCTGGCCAGCGGCTGGGCCCTGACCCAGCTGACTCCGCTGACCGCCACCTTCACCCGTGCCGGGCAAAACCAGACCCTGAGCATGCCCGTGCTGCGCCTGCCGCCGCCGTCCAAGGCCTCCGCCATTACCCTTCCGCGTATTGAAACCCCATGACCATGCCACTTGCTTCTCGTAACCCTCTGCTCACCCCGTTGCTCGGCCTGAGCGTCGCTGTTGCCTTGGCCGGATGCGCCACCTCGCCGCGCGACATGCAAACCGACCCGGCGCTGATGCAGCAAGCCTTGAACGGCGCCGGCGACCCTGCCCCCGCTGCCAGCGCCGAAATGCCCGCCGCAGGCAGCGCCGACGCACCTGCCGCAGCCACCCCGCGCACGGCGCCTGGCCGGCAGATCATCAAGGGCAACCAGCGGTTCATCCGGCCCGCCTCCCCCGCAGCATCAAAGGCCCAGGCCGAACAAGGCGACATCGTCTTCAACTTCACCGACCAGCCCATCGAGGCGGTGATCAACAGCGTCATGGGCGACCTGCTGCACGAAAACTACAGCATCAGCCAAGGCGTCAAAGGCAGCGTGAGCTTCTCTACCTCCAAGCCGGTGACCAAACAGCAGGCGCTGGCGATCCTGGAAACGCTGCTGTCGTGGACCGACAACGCCATGATCCGCCAGGGTGACCGCTACGTGATCCTGCCTGCAGACAAGGCCGTCGCCGGCAAGCTGGTGCCCGAAACCACGGTCGCCCAGCCGGCCAGCGGTTTGGCCGCCAGGCTCTACCCGCTGCGCTACATCGGCGCCAGCGAAATGCAGAAACTGCTCAAACCGTTCGTGCGCGAGAACGCCTTCCTGCTGGTGGACCCTGCACGCAACGTGATCAGCCTGGCAGGCACCCCGGATGAACTGGCGAACTATCAGGACACCATCGACACCTTCGACGTCGACTGGCTCAAAGGCATGTCGATCGGCGTTTATGGCTTGCAACGCGCCTCGGTAGCGGAACTCATGCCGCAGCTGCAGAAGCTGTTCGGCCCCGACAGCGGCATGCCGTTGTCGGACATGGTCAGGTTCATGCCCAACGAGCGCACCAACTCGATCGTCGCCATCTCCGCACAACCGGAATACCTGCAGGAAGTCGGCGACTGGATCAGGACCATCGACGAGGGTGGCGGCAACGAACCGCAGCTGTTCGTGTACGACGTGCGCAACATGAAAGCCGCCGACCTGGCGCGTTACCTGCGCCAGATCTACGGCTCGGGGCAGATCGCCGACGACAAGGCAGCGAAGGTTGCGCCAGGGCTGAAAACCACCAGCCTGACTTCGCTCAACGGTACCGCTGGCCAGTCCTCGCAAGGCCTGGGCGGCATGGGCACCCAGGAGAACAACAGCGAAGACTCCTCGGGCGACGCGTACGATGACGCTGAACCAACCGACACCAGCAGCGTGGAGCCCGGCGACGCCTCGGCCAAGAGCCTTGAGGAATCGGTACGCATCACCGCGCAGAAAAGCAGCAACCAGCTGCTGGTACGGACCCGTCCGGCCCAATGGAAAGAGATCGAGTCAGCGATCAAGCGCCTGGACAGCCCGCCGCTGCAAGTACAGATCGAGACGCGCATTCTTGAAGTGAAGCTCACCGGCGACCTCGACCTCGGCGTGCAGTGGTACCTGGGCCGCCTGGCCGGCAACTCGTCCAGCACCACCGTCGCCAACGAAAGCGGCAGCCAAGGCGCACTGGGTGCCGGTGGCGTCGCACTGGGCAGCAGCTCGATGTTCTACTCCTTTGTCAGCAACAACCTGCAGGTCGCCTTGCGCGCCCTGGAAACCCGCGGCCTGACCCAGGTGCTCTCGGCACCGTCACTGGTGGTGCTGAACAACCAGCAGGCGCAGATCCAGGTCGGCGACAACATCCCGATCAGCCAGACCACCGTCAACACCAGCACCTCCGACACCACCCTGAGCAGCGTCGAGTACGTGCAGACCGGCGTGATCCTTGACGTGGTGCCGCGGATCAACCCCGGTGGCCTGGTGTACATGGACATCCAGCAGCAGGTCAGCGACGCCGACGACAGCGCCGTCACCACCACCCAGCCCAACCCGCGTATTTCCAGCCGCGCCGTCTCGACCCAGGTGGCCGTGCAGAGCGGCCAGACCGTGCTGCTCGGCGGCCTGATCAAGCAGGACAACGGCCAGTCCGATACTCGCGTGCCCGGCCTTTCGAGCATTCCCGGCCTGGGCTGGCTGTTCGGCAGCACCTCTAAAAGCCGTGACCGCACCGAGTTGATCGTACTGATCACGCCCAAGGTGGTGAACAACCCCGAACAGTCGCGGCAGGTGACGGCTGATTACCGTCAGCAGATGCAACTGCTCAAGCTGCAATCGGCAGGCGCTCACTGAGGCAGGCTTGGGGTAAACTGGCCGGCGCCATGGAAGCCGACAGGACAAGGAATGCTACCCCCCTCATCTACACACAAGGCCCGTGTGCGCCGTGCACTGGTGCGCTGGCTGCAAGCGGCCGCGCTGGTGCACTTGCTGGTAGGCCTGGGCCTGACCTGGGCCGGCAATACCGCGCTGCTTGGCACCTATCAACTGAGTATCGAGCAGGCGTTCTGGGGCCAGGCCGCCCCGGCAGCGGCCCGCCACCAGCAGGTCTGGTGGCTCGCCCTGTTTGGCGCCACCCTGCAAAGCTACTCACTGTACATGCTCGGTCTCATTCACCTGGGCAACCGCCTGCGCAGCCACAGCGCCTGGGCGTGGCTGGCGTTCGGCATCGTGCTATGGGCGCCCCAGGACGTGCTGGTGTCGCTGCAGGCCGGGATGTGGTCGCACCTGGCCATCGATGCCCTGGCGTTGCTCGCCCTGCTGCCCCCTTTGCTGTGGCTTTACCGCCATGACCGCCCCACCACCACTTTGAAAGGACTTGAACGTGGCTGATTTGCCGATCCTGACCTGGGCCATCAACCTGCTGCTGATACAAGGGGTGCTCGGTGCCCTCGACACGCTTTACCACCATGAACTGACCGTTGCTTTGCCCCGACGCCACAGTGCACGCCTGGAGCTGGCCATCCACGCGGTGCGCTCCTGCTGCTACGGTGTGCTGTTTCTCGGCATCGCCCATGTGGCCTTCCAGGGGGTCTGGGCGGTTATCGTGGCCGTCGTGTTCACCCTGGAAATAGGCCTGACCCTGTGGGACTTCGTGGTCGAGGACCGCAGCCGCAAGCTGCCGGCCATCGAGCGCATCATGCACACCGTGCTGGCCATCAACGCAGGGGCCTTCTTCGCCCTGTACGGCTTGCAACTGCTGCAGTGGTCCAGCCTGCCCACTGGCCTGGCTGCACTCGACCTCGGCTGGCGCGGCTGGTTGCTGACGCTGTTCGCCGTTGGCGTGACGGCTTCGGGTGTCCGCGATGCACTGGCCACTCTGCGCATGCAACGCAGAGGGTTGCCGGCCAACCCTTTTGCAGGCGGTGCCTACCAGCAGGTGCTGGTGACCGGTGGTACCGGTTTTATCGGAGAGACCCTGGTCAACCAATTGCTTGATGCGGGGCATACCGTCAGTGTCCTCGCCCGCGACCCACTGCGCGCTGCTTATCTGTTCGACGGCCGCGCCCGCTGCTTGCGCAGCCTCGACAAGCTCGGCCACGACGAGCGTTTTGATGTGGTCATCAACCTGGCCGGGGCGCCGGTCGCCGGGCCACGCTGGACCGCCCGCCGCCAGGCTCAGCTACTGGCCAGCCGAGTGGGCACCACCGAGGCGTTGCTGCGCTGGATGCAACAGGCCAGGCACAAGCCGGCGCTGTGGATTCAAGCCTCTGCCATTGGCTATTACGGCGTGCGCGAAAGCAGCCAGCGCCTGGACGAAACGTCCGACAAAGGTGCCGGGTTCATGGCTGAGCTGTGCGCACGCTGGGAAGCGGCGGCCAGCCCTGCCAACCAGTTCGGTACTCGCCAGGTAGTCCTGCGCCTGGGCGTGGTATTCGGCCCTGGGGGGGCCTTGACGCCCTTGCTGATGCCGTTGCGCCTGGGCATGGGCGGGCGCATGGGGGATGGCCAGCAGATCATCAGCTGGGTGCACCGTGACGATGTGCTGCAGGTCATGGCGCGTGCGATGGCTGACCCCTCGATGCAAGGCACCTACAACATGGTCGCACCCGAGCCCGTCAGCCAGGCCGAGTTTGCTGCCACCGCTGGCAAGCTGCTCAAGCGCCCCGTCTGGCTGCATGTTCCGGCAGCGCCGGTGCGTGCCCTGGCCGGCGAAATGGCCGAACTGTTCTTCGATGGCCAGCGCGTGTTGCCGGCTCGCCTTGAGCAGTCGGGCTACCGCTTCAACTACCCGACGCTCGATAGCGCGCTGCGTGACCTGGCCTGAGGAGCGATCATGAGCAAGCCCTTGTTGTACCTGCTGGCGGGCAATGGTAGCGCCGCCGACTGGTGGGAGGATGCCATCCCGCACTTTCAGCACTACCAGGTTCAAGCCTTGGAGTTGCCGGGGTTCGGTGACAATCCAGAACCGCCCTGCGCAGACCTGGCCGACTATGCGCAAGCGCTGCTGCGCCTTACCCGCCCTGGCCAGGCAATCCTGGCGGTTGGCGTCAACGCGTTGATCGTGCTGCATGCACTGCAGCGTCGCCCGGGGCATTTCAGCCGCAGCGTACTGCTGGCACCGGTCGGCGCATTCCTGTGGCAACGTCGCCTGCCGGCGCTGATGTCGCCGCTGCCCCTGCGCAAAGGCATCCATTGGCTGCTCAGCCATAAGCCGCACTGGTTCGCCCACAAGTTCTCCGTGCAGCGCTGGACACCTGCGCAGTACCGCCGCATGGGCGAAGGCTACCGCCGTTGCAGGGCCTTTGTGCCCTACTGGGACCAGCTGCGTGCCGACACCGCGTTGCCGCTGCTGGAATGGATAACCGACCCGGTCGAGCTGGTATGGGGCGACCAGGACCAGGTGCTGGGTATCGCGCAGGCTGCAGCGTGGTCGGCGATACTCGCCCGCGCCGACCTGCGCATCAGTTTGCAGGCTGGCTGGGGGCACTACCCGTGGATCGACGCACCGGCCACGTTCGCCGCCTGGCTGGAGTCCGGCCCTGAAGGCTTCGTCGCCCACACCAAAGGTGGCCGCCTGCGCCTGGCCGAGCTTGCCGGGCAGCCGGTGCCCAAGGCCTTGACCTTGGCTGACAGCGCCGACCCGCGCCTGCCCCGACTCCTGGCTTCGGCCCCCAACGCGTTATGGGCCGTGCGTTCATCCAGCTATGGCGAAGACCAGGCCGATGCCGCCAACGCAGGCCTTAGCACCACTTACTTGCGTGTACCCAGCGACCAGGTCGCGGCACGCGTCAGGCAATTACGCAGCGAGGGGGTTGAGGAAGTGGTGGTGCAGCGCTTCATCACCCCGCAGGTTTCCGGCATCGCTTTCGTTCGCCACTTGGCCGTGGAGGTGGAATGGCTGGAAGGCCATCTGGAAGCCCTCGCCGACGGCCAGGCGACGCCACAGCGGGCCACGCTTTCGCGCCTCGGCCCTGCCTGGCGCAGCGGTGAGTTCCAAGCCCTGCAGGGTTTGACAGCAACCGCACTGTGGCGCTTCTTGCAGGGTGTGCTCAAGGCATTCCACTACGTGCCGGGCGATGTCGAATGGGCGTGGGACGGCCAGCAGCTGTGGCTGCTGCAATACCGGCCGATCAGCGAGCATGGCTGGCGTCGCCACCTGACCTCGGCCAACATCGCAGAAATTCTGCCGCCACAGCCCAGCCGCTTCGTCGAGTACGGCCAGCGCCGCGCCGCCGCCAGCATCCCGGCGATCATGGCGCGCTGGGACAGCCGTGTGCTGCAAGACAACGAGCCTTTCACTGCCGTTTTCGGCGGTGCCTCGTACATCAATAACGACTTGTTCCTCGCGCGTTTATCCGACTGGGGCATCTCGGCCGCCAACTATGCGGGTGAAGTCGGTGGCGCAACCCCGGCCCTGCCGTGGCGCCCGCTGCGTCTGCTGCGGTCACTGCCACGGCTGTGGCGCATGCAGTGCAGTGCCCGTGCTCACCTGCAAAACCTGGCACCCGGGCTGCAACGTTTCGACCAGGAGCTGGCGCAACTGCGCGCCGACGGTGCCGATGGCCAACAATTGGCCGACTGGTTCAGTCGCTTCTACGTCTTCGTAGTGCAAGGCAACCTGTGCATCGCCACGGCGCTGGCCAGCAGTGGCGGCGCGCTGCTGGGCAGGCCGGCTACCGCCTACGACAACCTGCAGAACAGCCCACACCGCCTGCCCTGGGAGACGGACCCCGGCACCCCGCGCCCTGCCCTGACCGACCTGCCGCTGCAGCCGCTACCGGCGTGGCCGGCCTCCATCACGCTGGCACACAGGCTCGGCCTGCCCGGCCTGCGCGGCTATTACCTGCAGGTACGCGAATGGTACCGGGACAACCTGATGCGGGTTTTCCTCCGCCTGCACCATGCCATGCCCGAAGCACAGCGGGCGCACTGGTTCGGCCCTCACCCGCAGGTGCGCAGCCGCGATGGCAGCTTTTGGCAGGACGGTAGCCAGGGCAGCGAACAGGCCACAGGCTTCATGATCTACCCCGGCCAGGTGCAAGGCATTCTGGGCCAGGACATCCTCCTCGAAGACAGCCTGGACCCCGGCCGCCATGCTGAGTATCAAGCCGCCCGCGCCGTCATCGCGCGCATGGGTGGGCGCCTGTCCCATGGTTCCACCTTGCTGCGCGAACTGCGCAAGCCGTCCGCGGTACTCCCGCAGGTGGGCAGCGAGTGGCTGGGGTGCGAGGTACTTTTGCATGACGGTGAACTGCGCTTGGTAGCGGCACATGGCACGGGCCTCGCCACACCACGGGCCTCCTGACCGACAAAGGACTGTAAGACAACCCTTATGCTACCTGTTCGAAAAATATTGCTGACCCAACTGGGTCTGGTGTTGCCACTCACGCTGAGCGGCTGCTGGAGCACGTTCATGCATTTGGATGGGCAGCGTTGCGTCTACCCGGGCACGCGCTTCGGTTGGAACTTCGCCACCGAGAACAGCGGGGCCTGGATCGCGCTGGTGGATGTGCCGTTTTCTTTCGCACTGGATACCGTGCTACTGCCCTATGACCTCACCGCATTTCTACCCCAGGGCATGGGTGGCGATGACAAGGAATGCGATCTCGGGGGCTCGCTCCACGTGATGTAGCAGCCCCTTGCACCAGGCCCGGATCATCCCAAGCAACACGTCCGGGATTTGCTCGCAGGTCAAAGCCCTGACAGCGCCTGATGCAGGTTGACGTCTGCAGCGTCTACCTCCTCGATGGCCAACTGCCCCTCGAGTTCGTCCAGGTGCTCGATCATCTGGCCCACGGCGGCCTGGGTATCACCGGCGCGCAACGCATCGATGATCGCCTGGTGCTCGTGCGACGCGCAGGGCGGGCTGTCGCCCCGCTGGTAGAGGGCGACGATCAACGAGCTGCGCACCATCAGGTTGTCGAGGATGCCGGCCAGCACCTGGTTGCCGCTCACCTCCCCCAGCAGCAGGTGAAACTCGCAGAGCTCCCGCACGATCGCGCGGCGGTCGGTGCTGGCGGTCGCGGCACGTTCGTCGTGTATGTGCTGTTCGATGCGCGCCTGATGCTCGGCGATACGCGCCGGGGTGATGGCCTCGACGATCGCCCGCTCCACCGCACGGCGGGCGGCGAAGATTTCGCGCGCTTCACGGGCGCTGGGCTGGGCCACGGTGGCGCCGCGGTTGGGCTCGATGTCGACGATACGCTGCATGGCCAGGCGCTGCAGCGCTGCCTGCACGTGGTTGCGGTTGGCTTGCATGATCTCGACGATATGCGCCTCGACCAGCCGCACACCGGGTCGCAGCCGATGCTGGGCGATGGCCTTGGCGAGCACTTCGGCGATACGCTGGACTTCCTGCTGCTTGCTGCTGACCGGCTTGTCTTTCATTGCAACCCCAAAACCCTGAAACGCATTCGGCCGGCATTATCCGCCGGCCCATGCGGCGCGGCAATCGGCGCGGCTCAGCGCTGGTGGCCGAGGCAAGCTGATGCAATGCGCATTGAACTAATCAGATTCCTCAACTCCCTAACCCTGTGCAACAAGCCCACTGACACTCATTTGGAAGGATCACTATGAAGCGCGAACAGGTTGAAGGTGTTGCAGAGAAAATCGCAGGTAAAGCGCAGAGTGCGGTAGGCCGCTTTATCGAGGACCCGGCCCTAGAGGCCGAGGGCGACGGGCGCCAGGCAGCCGGCCAGCTCACCAAAAGCTATGGTGATGCCCTGAACAACGTCTCCACTTTTGTCAGAGAAAAGCCGATCACGGCCCTGGCGATTGGTGCAGCCATCACGCTGGTTGTATCCCGCCTGCTGCGCCGCTGATCATCAGGCTTGAATGGCGCAGAAGGCCCCCTGCTGCGCCCTTCGGGCCGCTATGCCGATCGTGGTCAGCCAGCCAGGAGGTGCTCAAGCCCCTGGCGATAACGCGTCACTTCAAAGGCCGCGAAGCGCTGCTTGAACTTGGAAGAATCGAACAGGTTGTCCTGCGCGTAGCGCGGCAGAAGCTCCCGCAGCTCACGGACCTGTGGCGATACCAGGCTGGCAGCCGTCAGTAGCCACTTGCCGAGCACCCGATAATCCGCCTTGCGACCGCCCACCTCGGCGGCCAGGGCCACGAATTGCCGGTAAGTGAGGCGGTCGTCGTCGCAGGGCAAATGCCACGTTTGCCCGAACGCATCCGGCGCGTTGCCCAGCGCCGCCAGCGCACGGCTGGCATCGGGCGTCCAGATGAGCGTGCGCAGCGTGTCATCGCGCACCGGTACCCGCGGTGTCTTGCCAGCTTTGAGCTTGTCGATGACCAGGCTATTGGTGATGCTTTGGGTTTTGTCCGGGCCGTAAAACTCAGGGGCACGTCCGATGAGCACAGGGATCTCGCCCCGGGCCATTTCCTCCAGCACCATGGTCGCCATGGCTGCACGTACCCTGCCCTTGCGGCCGACTGGCGCGAACTCGGTCGCTTCGGTCAGCAGGCGGTCGTCCTGCGGGTACATGTAGGTATTGTCGAAGTAGACGAATTTGGCCCCTGCCGCACGCGTTGCGTCCAGGGCGTTCTTCAGCATCACCGGGAACTGCGTTTCCCACAGCTGGGTGTCTGGCGGCAGGCCCGCCGTGAAGTAGACGATGCTGCTGCCCTCCACGGCCTTGGCGGCCTGCGCCGCATCGAGCAGGTCGGCGGGCATGAGGCTGTCGGCGTCGTTGACCTTGCGTGGACGGCGGCTGACCAGCCGCAGCTCCTGGGTGAAAGAACGGTTCAGTTCACGCGCCAGTTCCACGGCAATTTGCCCGGTGGCGCCCAAGATGGTTTGCATGCGATTTCCTCGAAACTGGACGGCGGGCCGGATTGCCTCAGGCGGCGCCAGTGTTCATACCTTAGGGTTGAAGTAAGGTTCAAGGTCAAGCATTGCCAGGGCTTCTTCAGGCGCAAATCTCGGTTTATAAGCGTGGTGAATGCCGCAAGGGGTGCTCATGGGCATCCTGGCAGTGGTTCTGCCGACGGTTGTTTTGTTGTCTGTGGGTCATTGTATCGCGGGAATCTCCGTCGCTTGACCGGGCCTCTTCGCTGGCAAGCCAGCGCCCACAGGTACAAGATAACCCACGGCACTGCGGGGTACCTGTGGGAGCCGGCTTGCCGGCGATGAGGCCCGATTGGCAAGCGCAGGTTTCGACCTTTAATACAGCGTGCGCGGCTCCGCCAGCATCCTCATCTGGCGGCTGAACCTGGCGCCGGGACTGGAGGCCTCGAAATGACAACAACCAATGTGAAATCCCGATTCGAAGCAAAGCTGCTTCGTCCGGCAAAACCTGAAACTGATGCGGCATGGGCATTCGTGGTGTTGCCAAAGGCCGTGAGTGCACAACTTCCAAGACGCGGAAGAACAACCGTTGATGGGACAATCAATGGGCAGCCTTTCAAGGCAACCCTTGAGCCGGATGGTCAGTTGAGCCATTGGCTGCAGATCAGTCCTGCGTTACTCCAAGCCGCCAACGCGGCCATTGGCGACACCGTTGCGCTGGAGTTGGCCCCTGTGAAGAAGGAGCCCGAACCCGAGGTTCCAGCGGATTTGGAGAACGCATTGGCAAACGCCCCTGAAGCGCGGGAGGTCTGGAACAGTACGACAACCCTCGCGCGAGTGGACTGGATACACTGGATGACCTCAGCCAAACAGCCCGCGACGCGCGCAAAACGCATTGCCAATGCATGCGACATGCTTGCATCCGGCAAGAAGCATGTGTGCTGTTTCGATCCGTCTGGCTACTACAGCAAGGCCTTCCGTGCGCCAGAGGTGCAATAGCGAGTGATGGTTTTCGTTGGATATGCCTGGGAAGGCGTGCAAATTGCTCAACGAGAGCGGCATTCACTGAGGGCTACAATCCAGGCCTGATCCGCCCTCAAAAGCACATGAAAAGGAAGTCAGATAATGGATGTACGTTGCAACTCCCTGGACGAAGTCCGCCAACGCATCGATGAGATCGACCGCAGCATCGTTTCTCTTCTCGCCAAACGCGGAAGGCTCGTGACGCAAGCGGCGGGCTTCAAGAAAACCACCGATGATGTGCGTGCACCTGCGCGGGTCGAGCAAGTCATCAGCAAGGTTCGTCAAATGGCGGATGAAACCGGTGCCTCGGCCCAGGTGGTGGAGCAAGTCTACCGGGCGATGATCTCGGCCTTCATCGCTGAAGAGCTGAGCACCCATGCGCAGCTAGCCAGCGAGCACTCTGCATCCTGATGACAAAGCGCGGCTCATCGGGCCCGCTCAGGCTGCACCCTTGGCCTGCTGTTCCAGGTGCACCTGCAAGGTCGGGTCGATTTGCAGGGCGCTGGCCAGCTCGTCAAGGTAAGCCCGCTCTGCGGCCTGCTGGTCATCCACCAGCATCACGCTGGCCAGGTACATTTCTGCCGCCATTGCCGGGTCCCGGGCCGACTGTGCCACTTCGGCAGCATCGAGTGGTTTGCTGACCTCGTCATCCAGCCATTGCTGCAGTTGCGGGTCGTCGGTGTGGCGTTTGATTTCGCTGTAGATCAATTGCTCTTCCTGGGCGTCGATGCGACCGTCAGCCTTGGCGGCCGCAATCAGCGCGCGCAAGATGGCATGGCTGTGGCCCTCGGCCTCGGCGCCGGACAGCTGGTCGACGGTACGCATGGCCGGTTGCGGCGCTGCCGCCTGGCTGCGCTGCCAGTTTTGATAGGCCTGGAACGCCATCATGCCCAACGATGCCAAAGCCGCGTAATTGACGCCCCCCGCAGTGCGCCCCTGGGCATAGCCGTCAGCGCTGCGGCCGCCCCCCAGAATGCCGCCCAGTAAACCACCAAGGCCACCACCGCCACCCGTTGCACCACCGCCGCCAAGCAAACCGCCCAGCAAGCCGCCCAACCCGCCGCCCAACCCGCCTTGCGATGATGGGCCACCGCTCCGTTGCTGCGCTTGCGCGCCCTGCCCGGCTCGAAGCAACTGTTCAAGCAGATCGCTAGTGTTCATGGCACCGCCCTCGGTCGGTAGTGTTTGCCCCGACAAGCAACGATAGTCCCGTCAAGGTAATCCGCCATGACCGTTTGGCCGACGTAAGCCGGTAGGTGGGCGGACTTCTGCAGGCCCTGGCCGCTTCGCAGCCCATCGCCGGCAGGCGCGGCTCTCACAGAACAAACGCTAACTTGAGCGGTCGGTAAGCTGGGCTGCGAGTTATGTCAAGCCCGCGAGCGCGACGAATACCCTGTAGCAGGCGCCGCGTTGGATGGCACCGGCTTCGCCGGTGTTCGCGGCTGAAGCCGCTCCTTGTATCTCGACTTTCGCCTCCCAAGAGGCGAAAGTTCTCGACTGATCATCGAGGGAAGGTCTTGAAGCGGAGCCGCTCCTAG
>NZ_JBDFPP010000034.1:0-40598 GCF_039672635.1 Pseudomonas sp. P39-UII1 | reverse complement strand
TGCGCAAGCTGCTGCACCTGGTTTACGGGGTGGTGAAGTCGGGGATACCGTTTGATCCCAAAATCGCTCTTGCAGGGTGAGGGTCAAGACGGTATCTACATTTGTTGCAACGTGCCATGGCCTGATAGGCCATAGTTGTCAGCCTTGTTGGTACGGCGCGATTTTTCGGCTGGCGCTGCCGCCGCCCCACCTGTCTTCAGCCATTCGCCAAGGCGAACAACCATGGCCTGGCTGGAACGGCGCGTTGCAACAAATGTAGGAGCGGGCTTGCCCGCGATGCGCCGCGCGGGCGGCGCTCGATCTCAAACCCCCTGGAAGGCCAAAGGCGAGCACATCACAGCCCTGCCGCCATTATTCCCAGTTACCTACCAGGCACCAACGTCAACCGCTGGCTCCCATAAGCCCGCGCAAAATTCTGCGGCTGCAACGGCAGGCTCATGAACCGCCCTTTGAACCAGGCATCCAGCCCATCACTGTAATGCCCGCTGGCCGGGTTGCCTGACTGGCCATTGCTGGTCAGCACCTGCAGCGGTTCGGCCTGGCCAAAGTCGACGATCATGCGTGCCGAGGCCGGCAGGCGGGTGTCGAAATCGCTGCCCCAGGCATAAGGCGTCAGGGCCAGGGTGCTGAAATCACCGCCGGCCGCCAGCGGCGAGCGGCTGAGGGCATCGCCCAGGCCGTGGTAGGCCGGGGCTGGCCAGCGGTACTGGTGCAGCTTGCCCCATTGCCAGGCGCGGCGGTCGCTGCCCAGTTGGGCGGTACCTGCATCCACCGCCGCCGCCAGGCTACGGGCGAGAATGGCCGGTTTGTCTTCCTTCTGCGGCGTGTTGCGGTCATCCCAGAACGGGCTGTCTTCGCGGCCAAGCAAGTGGTCGGCCTGGGCCGAATAGGACAGCCGGGCGTTGCTGACGAACGCCTGCCAGGCTGGGCTGGATTCCGGGCCGAGGTCATCGAGGAAAGTCTGGCGCGCGACCTCCTGCAGGAACAGTTCATACAGCGCCGCATCTGCCGAGACCGGGCTCAGGCGGCCGTCGAACGCTTTCAATCGGGCCAGCGCATCGCGGGCCTTGTCGCGCTGGGCACCAGGCAGGGCGTCGATGGCCTGTTTGAGCGGCTGGGCCATGCCGGGCGCATCGAACATCTGCTTGAGCTTGTCGGCCAGCAGCGTCACCTGGTCGTTCTGCAGGGCCATCAGGCTGCGGCTGTCGTGGCGGCCATTGCCGGCCAGTTGGCCCAGACGTTCGGCGCGCTCCGGGTAGTACCAGGTGTTGGACAGTTGCATGCCGTAGCCACGCGGCAGGCTGCGCTGATTGGCGTGGCCGATCCAGCCGGCTGGCGGGTCCTGGTCATAGGGGTGCAGCATCGGGTCGGCATAGCCGTCCCAGTCAAAACGCCCGTCCCAGCCAGGCGATGGCAGCAGGCCCTGGCCTTCGCGGCGGTTCGGGTAGCGGCCGCTGACCTGCCAGCCAATGTGTTCAGGTTCGGCGAACACGAAGTTGAGCGCGGCAGCACCGATCTCGCGCGTGCTGTCGAACGCGCGCTCGACGTTTTTTGCCCGGGTCAGGTCGAACAGCGCATCAAGGCTTCGGTCGCCCTTGAGCTGCGGTAGGTTCAGCGCCAGGCCCAGGCTGGCATTGCCCGGCTGCGAGAGCAGGGTGCCGTGGCGGGTGTCGTACATCACTTCGCGCTGCGGGCGTTGGCCGCGGACGAAAAAGGTTTCGGTGCGCGCGCGGGCGGGCAGCCATTTGCCATCGGCCAGGTAGCTGAGCTGGCTGCCCTGATGGCGCAGTTGTTCCAGGTACAGGTCCTGGTTGTCGGCCATCACTGCACTGCTGCTCCAGGCCAGTTTGCCGTTGTAACCTGCCAGGACGATGGGCAGCCCCGGCAGTGACAGCCCAGCCACCTGGTACTTGCTGGTGTGGATCTGTACCGGGCTCAAGGCCCAGGCTGCCCGGCTGTCGCTGGCCAGCAGGCTCTTGCCGCTGCGGCTGCGTTGCGGGCCCAGTGCCAGGTTCGCCGAGCCGGGGCTGCCGAGCAGGTCAAGGTCGGCGAGCTTCTGGCTAGCCGCAGCGAGCGTAGCCAAGCCCGGCAGCTGGCTAGCCAGGTTCAGGCCTTTGAGTTTTTCCATCTCGGCGTCGGCAAGCGGTTCATCCGGTGCGCCGGGCAGCAACCAGGGTAATTTGTCGCTGCCCACCTTTTGCGCCAAGGTCAGGGCGCTGAGCTCTTCCTGCAGGTTCACCGACTGGCTGAAGGCATACAGGCTGAAGATCAATGCCGAGTCTTCGGGCTTCCAGTATTCCGGGCGGTAGCCGCTGCTGGCGAGGTTGGCCGGCAACTTGTCGCGATAGCGGAACAGGTAGGCGTTGACGCCCCGGGCATAGACTTCGAAGAAGCGCTTGAGCCGTGGCGAGGCGTCCGCATACAGCTGGGTAGCATTCTGTTTGAGATTGGCGGCGCGCATCAGGCGGTCGATGTCCAGTGCGTCGCTGCCCGCCATTTCTGCCAGGCGGCCTTGGGCGAGCAGGCGCATGGCGAGCATCTGCTCGATGCGGTCACCGGCATGCACGTAACCCAGGCTGAACAGGGCGTCGTGGAAGTTGCTGGTTTCGATCAGCGGCGCGCCCATGGCGTTGCGGCGAACCGAAACGTTTTGCGCCAGCCCTTTGAGCGGTTGCACGCCGGTTGTCGGTGGCACACTGTCCTGGTAGCCGCCCATCTGGCAACCGGCAAGCCCGAGCATGCCAAGCAGCGTGGCAGCGGTGGCGAACCGCGGGCGGAAGGGAGGAAGGACGGGGGCGGCCATGACAAGGGCTCCTGCAAGGCGAGGCGGGGGTTTTGATTGGCGCTAAGTTAGCATGCCGATGGGTTTTCGGCGCCTGGGGATTGGGGCTTTGGTGCTAGTCCTGGGTTGTTTTTTGTACATGAGATCGAGCGCCGCGCGGGCGGCGCTCGATTTACGCCGCACCGCAGCATTCAAGCCGTATCAAGCCCCGTGGCACTTCTTGAATTTCTTCTCGCTGCCACACGGGCATGGGTCGTTGCGGCCGACGTCCTTCAGGGCGTTGCGAACCGGCTCCTGGTGGCCGTGGTTGCAATGCGGGCCGTGCACATGGCCGTGGTCGTGATCGTGGTGATGATCGTGACCGTGGTTGCAGTCAGGGCCATGAACGTGGGGTTGTTGGGTCATTGCAGGGTTACTCCGGTATGAAATCGCCGGGCATTATCTCACCACTGCGCGATATGTGCAGGTCCCGGTGGATGAGCAGGCCGGTCGCCAGTTCACCCTGCAAGCGGTAGTGCAGCGTTTGCTCACTTTTGAGCAACTTGGCCAACGGCTTGAGCTGTTTCCACAGGTTGGTCCGCGCGGTGATCTTGAAGGTGCGCCGGGCGTGGCCACCGACGCTGCGCCAGATGCTGGCCTGGTCTTCTGCCAGGAGCAGGTCGTTGAGCCAGATCGAATAGCTCAAGTTGCGAATGAACAGACGGCTGTCGTCAGGGTTTTCGATACGCACGTGCAACACGAATTCCTGCTCAAGCAAGCGCGCCTTGACCGTCTCGACCTCGACCAGATGCACCTGGGGCGCACGCCAGTCGTCGCCACCCCATAGTGCACAGCCCGTCTGCAGTGCCAGCAGGGTGCCAAGCATGAGCGTGCGGGCCAGGGCGATCATGGTCAGTTACCGACGTAGCTGGCGCAGCATTTCTTGAACTTCTGCCCGCTGCTGCAGGGGCAGGGGTCGTTGCGGCCCGCCTTGAGCTCGACCGTCGGGTCGATGAAGAACCAGCGCCTGTCGTGCTGCACGAAGGCGGACCGCTCGCGGTGCTGGTGGTCGCCCTCCTGGTCATGCCAGCGCGCAATGAAGGTGACGAAGGCATGCTCGGGTTGGCCTCCCAGTACCTCGGCGTTCTCCACTTCCAACCCCAACCAGGTGCTTTGCGCGCTCCAGGCGGCCATGGCGGCGCGGTCCAGCCCGGCCTGTTGAGCCGGCAGGGTGGTGGCGACCAGATAATCGATAAGGCCCAGCACGTAAGCGCTGTAGCGCGAACGCATCAATGTCTGCGCATCCGGTGCCGGGGTTCCGGCGTGGTAGTGCCCGCAACAGGCGTCCAGCAGGTTACCGCTGCCACAAGGGCAAACCGAGACACTCATCATCACCACCAGTACTTGCCGAAGTTTTCAGGGTTGGCCCAGAACCTGGCGTTCAACCAGTCCGGGACCTGCTTGTAATCATGTAGATCATAGGTGAACAAGCTGAGCACCTGCTCGTCGCGGCGGAATTTCTCGCTGGCCGACAGGGCCAGGGCAAAAAAATCGGTGTCCTGCCAGCCACTGGCACGCAGGTCGGCAAGCACCGCGACGCGGCTGGCGTTGAGGTTGCGGATGCCGCCCAGCAGTTCCAGGCCAGCCCGTTTGGGCAGGTGTTCCAGGCAGTCCACCAGCACGGCCAGGTCGAAGCGCTGTGCGGCAATGTGCGCCGGCAGAGCACCAGGCGAGCAGACCTCGATGGTCACCTGCGGGTGAGCCTGGGCAAATGCGTCCAAGGCCGGGAAGCGGGTGCCTACCAGCAGCAGGCGTTGCGGGATGAAGCGCTCGAGCAGGGCCGCCAGGGCCTGCTGCGGTGTGCGTTGGGAAAAACCGTCGGTCATTGCCATTCCTCGTTCAGGTATCTCAAGACTAACGGGCTGTTGGTCGCGGGCAAAGCGGCATGTGGCTTATTGCTGGCAGGGATGAAAGGCACGGTCTTTACTCCCAGAGATCGGCCTTATGCCGATTCCCCCTAGGAGAAGCTACAAAATGAGCATAGTACGCACAGCGTTACCCCTGGTACTGCTCACCAGTGTGTTGACTGGTTGTGCAGGTTTGCAAAAAACCGACTGGCCGAAGTGTGCTGCCGTCGGGGGTGTGGGCGGTGCCGCGTTGGGCGCCATCGAAAGTTCCAGTTGGGCCGGTTGGGGCGCGTTGCTTGGCGGTGGCCTGGCTGCGGGCTATTGCTGGGCGCATGGCGACGGTGACGAAGATGGCGATGGCGTGCCGGACAGCCGTGACAAGTGCCCGGGTACGCCACGTGGCGTGCAGGTCGATGCCAATGGTTGCCCGCCTGAGCCGGCGCCGGCGCCAGTGGTCGAGGAAGTGGTGGTACAGAAGGAAGAAGTCATCGTCATCCGTGACGTGCACTTCGAATTCGACTCGGCACGGCTGACGGCAGCCGACAAGGAACGCCTGAACACCATCGCCACGCGCCTCAAACAGGAAGCACCGAGCGCCCGCCTGAGCGTTACGGGCCACACCGACAGCGTTGGCTCCGACAGCTATAACCAGAAACTGTCCGAGCGCCGTGCCCACTCGGTAACCGATTACCTGGTCCAGAGCGGTGTGCCGCGCGCCAGCTTCGTATCGGTGGTCGGCGCCGGTGAAACCCAGCCGGTGGCAGACAACGCCACAGCCGATGGGCGTTCGATGAACCGTCGCACCGAGATCAAGATCCAGCGCTGACGGCTTGCGCCCGCACCTTGAGAAGTGGCGCGGGCGCGTCTTTACTCCTGTAGGCCGGTTGCGGCCAACGACACAGGAGCATTCATCATGAGTGTCATGTCAAAGGCGGCGCTGCCGTTGCTGGTGGTTTCCAGCCTGCTTGCAGGCTGCGCCACCCACAGTGACGGCAGTGCGCCCCTCAATCAAAGGACTTGGCCCATCTGCAGCCTGCTGGGCGGCCTGGCGGGCGGTGGCCTGGGCGCCATCGAAAGCTCGAGCTGGGCTGCTGGAGGCGGCGCCCTGGGTGCGATCGCCGGGGGTTTGATCTGCTACGCCCAGGACGGTGACGAAGATGATGATGGCGTCTTCGACCGCCGAGACCGCTGCCCCGATACGCCAGCCGGCACAGCCGTCAACCACATGGGTTGCCCGCTGCCACAGTACCCGCCCAGCCAGCCTGCACCCGAGCCTCAGCCCGAAGTGATCTCCCTCGACGATCAGGGCCAGGTGATGTTCGCCTTCAATTCTGCCGACCTGACGACGGGCAGCCAGCAACGGCTGCAAAGCCTGCTGCCGAGGCTGAACGAGTTAGGGGTGTCGCGCATCAAGGTGGTAGGCCACACCGACAACGTCGGCTCGGCCAGTTACAACCAGGCACTCTCCGAGCGGCGTGCCGCCAGTGTCGCCGAATACCTGATCAGCCAGGGCCTGGCACCGCAGAAGGTCACCAGCGAAGGCCGGGGTGCAAGCGAGCCGGTAGCGGAAAACGACACCGAAGAGGGCCGCGCGCATAACCGGCGGGTAGACCTGCACCTCAATTGACGACGCAACAGGAGTGGCTGATGAAGTTCATTCTGGGCCTGGGCAAGTGCTTGACCATCGCTTTCTGGGGCGTGGTGCTGTTCAACCAGCTGATGCCGCAGCCGCTGCCCTTCAACCTGCTGATCAATGCGGCGGGCATTGCGCTGCTGGGGCTGCACGTGCTTGAAGTGCTGTTTTTCAACGGCAGTTTGCGTGGGCGCAGCCACCGTTGGTTTGACCGCCTGCAGATCCTGCTGACGGGGATATTCCATGTCATGTCCATACCGCGGCAGCCTGAGCTGTCGCGGCGCTGACACCGGTGTGGCCAGCCTAGAGCGGTAAGCGCAAGCTGGCCACTGCCACCACCGCCAAGCCCAGCAGGAGGTTGACGCCGACCATGCGCCGGATCCGCCCCAGCGCGGCAGCGCCTGCCGGCCAGTCCTCGGCCTGCACCGCTGCCTTGAGTTCTGGCAGCAACAGCGCCTGGATGCGCATGAACAGCGCGAACATCGCGATGCCGCCTCCCATCATCACCTGCACATAGCGGGGGGCGGTCTCGAAGCCACTGAATCGCATGTGCAACATGCCGATACCACTTATCGCCAAGATCGCCACCGCCAGCCAGACCCAGACGAAGAAGCGTCGGAAAACTTCCACCCACAGCCGCAGCCGGGCAGGCCCTTCAAGGGCCGCAACCGTTGCCGGGCGCAGCACCAGCCAGGCGAAGAACATGCCACCCACCCAGACTAGGGCGGCAAGAACATGCAGTGTGTAGGGCAGGGCAAAGGCAAGCATCCGGATCTCCATGCGGCACAAAGGGCAATAGCGGGGTATGATAGCCGCCCCATGCGAAACACTGAAAATATATCCAGCCCTTCGGGCGCCTGCAGACCATGATCAGCAACGAACTCAAAGCCACCATCCAGGGCGCCTACTCGCGTTTTCTCGAAGCCAAGAGCCTCAAGCCGCGCTATGGCCAGCGCCTGATGATCGCCGAAGTGGCCAAAGTGCTCGGCGACATCGCCTGCGACGATGAAGGCCGCCGCGCCGGCGAGCCTGCCGTGGTGGCCGTAGAGGCGGGTACCGGTACCGGCAAGACGGTCGCCTACAGCCTGGCCGCGATCCCGGCTGCCAAGGCTGCCGGCAAGCGCCTGGTGATCGCCACCGCCACCGTGGCGCTGCAGGAGCAGATCGTCTTCAAGGACCTGCCCGACCTCATGCGCAACAGCGGCCTGAACTTCAGCTTCGCCCTGGCCAAGGGGCGCGGCCGCTACCTGTGTCTGTCCAAGCTCGACGTCCTGCTGCAGGAGGGCCACGCACAATCGGCCACTGCCCAGCTGTTCGAGGAAGAGGGCTTCCACATCGAGGTCGACGAACGCAGCCAGAAGCTGTTCAACAGCATGATCGAGAAGCTCGCCGGCAACCGTTGGGACGGCGACCGTGACAGCTGGTCAGAAACCCTTGAAGACCAGGACTGGGCGCGCCTGACCACCGACCACAGCCAATGCACCGGCCGGCACTGCCCGAACTTCCAGCAGTGCGTGTTCTACAAGGCCCGTGAAGGCATGGGCAAGGTCGATGTCATCGTCACCAACCACGACATGGTCCTGGCTGACCTTGCACTGGGCGGCGGTGCAGTGCTGCCCGACCCGCGCGACACCATGTACGTGTTCGACGAAGGCCACCACCTGCCAGACAAGGCCATCGGCCACTTCGCCCACTATTCACGCCTGCGCTCTACTGCCGACTGGCTGGAGCAGACTGCCAAGAACCTGACCAAGCTGCTGGCCCAGCATCCGTTGCCGGGTGACCTTGGCAAGCTGATCGAGCAGGTGCCGGAGCTGGCGCGGGAAATCCGCACCCAGCAACAGTTCATGTTCACCTTGTGCGAACAAGTCGCCGACTTCCGCCCCAGCGAAGACGTCGAAGGCCGGGAGCGCCCGCGCTACCGCTTCGAGGGCGGCGTGGTGCCCGAGCAGATCCGCGAAGTCGGAATCGAGCTGAAAAAGGGGTTTTCTCGCCTCAACGACCTGTTTACCCGCCTGGCCGACCTGCTCAAGGAAGGTATGGACGGTGAGGTCAACATCGGTATCGCCAGCCATCAGGCCGAAGAGTGGTACCCCTTGTTCGGCAGCCTGGTGACCCGTGCTCAGGGTAACTGGGAGCTGTGGACCGCCTTTACTGCCGAAGACCCGGAAGACAGCCCGCCCATGGCCCGCTGGCTGACCCTGGCTGAAAGCGGTGCGCTGTTCGATATCGAGGTCAACGCCAGCCCGATTCTGGCAGCCGAGATGCTGCGCCGTAGCCTGTGGAGCGTTGCCCATGGCGCGCTGGTGACGTCGGCAACGCTCACCGCGCTGGGCAAGTTCGACCGTTTCCGCATGCGTTCGGGCCTGCCCCGCGACGCGGTAACCTGTGTGGTTCCCAGCCCGTTCGTGCATGGTGATGCCGGCCTGCTGCGCGTCCCCGACCTCAAGGCCGACCCGCGTGATGCGGCGGCGCATACTGCGGCGATCATCCGCGAGCTGCCGAACATCGTCGAAGATGCCCGCGGTGCGCTGGTGCTGTTTTCCTCGCGCAAGCAGATGCAGGAAGTGTTCGACGGCCTGGACCGTGACTGGCGCAAGCTGGTACTGATCCAGGGCAACCTGTCCAAGCAGGAAACCCTGAACAAGCACAAGGCGCGGGTCGACGATGGCCAGCACAGCGTGCTGTTCGGCCTGGCCAGTTTCGCCGAGGGTGTCGACCTGCCGGGCGCCTACTGCGAACACGTGGTGATCGCCAAGATCCCCTTCTCCGTGCCGGACGACCCGGTCGAGGCGGCCCTGGCCGAGTGGATCGAAGCCCGTGGCGGTAACCCCTTCATGGAAATTGCCGTGCCCGATGCCTCGTTGAAACTGATTCAGGCCTGCGGTCGCCTGCTGCGTACCGAGCAGGACCGTGGTGTCATCACCTTGCTTGATCGGCGTCTGGTCACCCAGCGCTACGGCAAGGCTATTCTCAATGCGCTGCCGCCCTTCCGGCGGGAGATTTCCTGACGGCCGGAGCACGAAGCGCCGGCCCGTTGTCCATCACTCTGTCGCGGGCTCATGAGGGCCTGGAAGGAGAGCCTGAACCCTATGATCCGCCGCACCTTGCCCGCTGTTCTCACTCTGTTGTTGAGCACACCCTTGCTGGCTGGGCAGCAGACGCTGTTCAGCTTCGTGCGCCCTGCCTCGGTCGTCAATGTGGCCACCGAGGGCACCGGCATGCCGCAGTACAACGCAGAACAGACCACCGAAGGTGAGGTGTTGCGGCGGGTGGTGTTCAACCCGGTCGAGCGACCGACCTTGCGCCTGAGCCCACAGAGCGGTGGCTGGGACTGGTCCGCCGGGCAGTTCCTGACCTTGCGCCTGCAAAGTGCCATGGACTGGGCGCTGACCGTGGATGTCACGGTGCAGAGCAGTGACGGCCGCACCCTGACCAGCCGCATCGACCTGCCGGCGGGGCCTGCACAGACGGTGATGGTGCCGCTCAAGGCCAGCTCGCCGCTGAGCCAGGGGATGCGCGCCGGCCCACCGATGCCTTGGGTTCATGAAGGCCAGCGCGTGCTCTTGAGCAACAGCGCCGGGGAGGTTGACCTCAAGCAGGTGGCTTCGATCAGCCTGAGCATTCCCAGCCCCAAGGTGGCGCAGAACCTGCTCATCGAAAAAGTAGGCATTCAGGATGACAACCTCGCCTACCAGGCGGCCTATCAGCAATTGATCGACGGCTACGGCCAGTTCAGCCGTGGCCGCTGGCCCGAGAAGATCGTCAACGACGAGCAGCTCAAGGCCGCCGATAGCCGCGAGCAGCAACAGCTCAAGGCCTGGCTGGCCGAACGCGGCAAGCAGCCGCTGGACAGCTACGGTGGCCTGCTGGCAGGCCCGGCGTTCGAGGCCAAAGGCTTTTTCCGCACCGAGAAACGCGACGGCCGCTGGTACCTGGTAACCCCGGACGGCCATCCGTTCTACTCGCTGGGCGTGAATGCCGTGGCCGCCGATGGTGGGCGCACCTATGTCGCCGGCCGCGAGGGCATGTTCAGCAAGCTGCCGGGTGAAGGTGACGCGCTGACGGCATTCTACGGCGAAGGCAATAACGACGACGGCAATGCTTCGTCGCAAGGGCGCAGCTTCAAGAAAGGCCGTTGGTTCGACTTCTACGCTGCGAACATTCAGCGCACCTATGGCAAGCCGTGCCCTGCTGCCGTCGAAGGCCAGCCTGCACCTCAGTGCCCGCCGCTGGTGCTGGATGCCGCCCGCTGGCAGGCGCACACGCTGGACCGTCTGCAGGCGTGGGGTTTCAACACCTTGGGTAACTGGAGCGATCCCGGCCTGGCCGAGGCCAAGCGCATGCCGTACACGCTGCCACTGTCGATCGTGGGTGACTACGCCAGCATCAGCACGGGCATGGATTGGTGGGGCCGCATGCCCGACCCGTTCGACCCGCGTTTCGCCATGGCCACCGAGCGCGCCGTAGCCATCGCTGCCCGCGATCACCGTGATGACCCTTGGCTGATGGGTTATTTCGCCGACAACGAACTGGCCTGGAGCGCACCGGGCAGCGACCCCAAGGCCCGTTACGGCCTGGCCTATGGCACCCTTCGCCTGACCACCGATGTGCCGGCCAAGCGCGCCTTCCTCAAGCAGTTGCGTGACAAGTACCGTAACCATGAGGGGCTGTCCAAGGCCTGGGGCATCGACTTGCAGGCGTGGGAGCTGATGGAAGACCCAGGCTTCGAGGCGCCGTTGCCCAACCCCGAGCACCCGGAAATCGAGCGTGATTACCAGTATTTCCAGCAGGTGTTCGCCGAGACCTACTTCAAGACCATTGCCGACTCGCTGAAATGGCATGCGCCCAACCACCTGCTGCTGGGCGGCCGCTTTGCCGTGAGCACGCCAGAAGCGGTCAAGGCCTGCGCTGAGTTCTGCGATGTGCTGAGTTTCAACTTCTATACCCTCAAACCTGAAGACGGCTACGACTTCACCCGCCTGGCCGAGCTGGACAAGCCGGTGCTGGTGTCCGAGTTCCAGTTCGGCTCCCGTGACCGCGGGCCGTTCTGGCCAGGCCCGGTGGAGGTGGCACGGGAAGAAGATCGTGGGCCGGCCTACGGTAACTTCCTCAAGGCTGCATTGGCGCAGCCCATGATCGTTGGGGCGCACTGGTTCCAGTACCTCGATCAACCGGCCAGCGGGCGCTTGCTCGACGGCGAAAACGGGCATCTGGGCTTGGTGGCGATCACCGATGTGGCGTACCCGGGGTTTGTCGAAGCGGTACGCAAGAGCAACCAGCAGGCCGTTGGTCAGTTGAGTGGTTTGTTGCACGAAGGGTCGTCTACCACGGGCTCTGCGACCAGTGAGGCGCCCTGAAAAAGGTGCCTTTCTTCTTCTCCAGACGGCCTCGCCCAGTAGGCAAAACCGCCAACTACTGAAACAATGCACGCCATTTTCGGCAAGGTCGTACGGAGAACAGCGGGTGCAGATCCAGGGTCACTATGAGCTGAAGTTCGAGGCGGTGCGCGAAGCGTTCGCGGCATTGTTCGATGATCCCCAGGAGCGTGGCGCAGCGCTGTGCATCCAGGTGGGTGGCGAGACCGTGATCGACCTGTGGGCGGGCAGTGCCGACAAGGACGGCCAGCAGGCCTGGCACAGCGATACCATCGCCAACCTGTTCTCCTGCACCAAGACGTTCACCGCAGTCACCGCGCTGCAGCTGGTGGGCGAGGGCAAGCTGGCCCTGGACGCGCCGGTGGCGCGCTACTGGCCCGAGTTTGCCCAGGCAGGCAAAGAGGCCGTCACCCTGCGCCAGCTGCTTAGCCACCGCGCCGGTTTGCCGGCCATCCGCGAGCTGTTGCCTGCAGAGGCCCTGTATGACTGGCAAACCATGGTCGATGCCCTGGCGGCCGAGACACCGTGGTGGGCGCCGGGCACCGAGCACGGCTACGCCGCCATCACCTATGGCTGGCTAATCGGTGAGCTGATCCGCCGCGTAGATGGCCGGGGCCCGGGCGAGTCGATCGTTGCGCGCACGGCACGGCCACTGGGGCTGGACTTCCATGTCGGCCTGGCTGACCAAGAATTCGATCGCGTGGCGCATATCGCACGCGGCAAGGGCAATGCTGGCGATGCCGCCGCCCAGCGCCTGCTGCAGGTGACCATGCGTGAGCCAGAGGCGCTGTCGACCCGTGCGTTCACCAACCCACCGGCGATTCTCACCAGCACCAACAAGCCCGAATGGCGGCGCATGCAGCAGCCGGCGGCCAACGGCCATGGCAACGCCCGCAGCCTGGCGGGTTTCTACGCCGGCTTGCTCGACGGCAGCCTGCTCGAATCCGAACTGCTCGACGAGCTGACGCGTGAGCATAGCCTTGGCCAGGACCGTACCCTGCTGACCCAGACCCGCTTCGGCCTGGGTTGCATGCTTGACCAGCCCACCGTGGCCAACGCCACCTTTGGCCTTGGCGCACGTGCCTTCGGGCATCCCGGGGCGGGTGGCTCGGTCGGTTTTGCCGACCCCGAGCACGACGTCGCCTTCGGTTTCGTGGTCAATACCCTCGGCCCTTACGTGCTCATGGACCCAAGAGCCCAGCAACTGGTGCGCGTGCTTGGCACTTGCCTTTGATCGGGTAATGCGGGTATTGCGCGACCCCTTTGACTATCCTCAATGCCAACGCCTCACATGTGTTGGCAAAATTCCTTTCTATTTCATGGTGTATCGCTGATGTCTTCACATAAAACCTTAGCTCTGGCCCTGTGCCTGACCGCCGTGACCGGCTGCGCCAGCCATTCTCAGGACGCTTCGAAGGGTGCCAGCAGCAGCTGGTGGCCGTTCGGTTCGGACAAGGTTGCCGAGCAGGAAGTGAAGCAGGCCGTCACCGAGAAAGTCGCCAAGGCCGACGCCAAATCCGAGAGCGCCAGCCGCTGGTGGTGGCCATTCGGTGGTGACGACAAGCAGGCCAAGGGCCCGGTCGTGCCGAAAATCGACGAAAAGGCCACCCAGGCCTGGCTGGACCAGTACGAGCCCAAACTGCGCGAGGCGATCAAGGACAGCAAACTTGAGCTCGAGCGCCGTGAGAACGTCCTGGTGGTCACCATTCCAGCCGACAGTTCCTACAACCCGGACCGTCCGAACATGCTGCTGCCGATGACCCTCGGCCCGATCACCCGCGTGGCCAAGGCCGTCGAGGGCGATACCAAGACCGCCGTGCTGGTACTGGGCCACGCCGACACCAGCGGTGCAGCCGCTGTCAACCAGAAGCTCAGCCTGGAGCGCGCCGCCTCGGTGTCGGCGATCTTCCGCTTGAGCGGCCTGCAGCGTGACCGCCTGTCGCTCAAGGGCATGGGCTCGGAAATGCCACGCGCCGCCAACGACAGCGCCGAAGGCCGTTCCCTGAACCGCCGGGTGGAAATGCTGCTGACGCCGCAGAACACCATGCTGGCATTGATGGCCAAATACCAGAAGGCCGCTCCGGCACCAACCCCGGCTTCGATGGTCGCCGTCCAGGATGCCAAGGCGCCTGCTGCCAAGGCTGCCGAGAGCAAGCCAGCCGCCAAGGCCGCCGCCAAACCCGCTGCGAAAAAACCAGCCGCCAAAGCCAAGGCGCCGGCCAAGACTGCTGCGAAGAAAAAGGCCGCGCCGGCCAAGCCCGCTGCCAAGAAAGCTACGGCTGACAAGAAAGTAGCTGCCAACACCCCTGCGAAGACCAACTGATCGTCAAGGAAACGCAGCCATGACCCAATCCCTGGCCGATATGCGCCGCGACTACACCCGTGATGGCCTGGCGGAAGCCCAGGCCCCGGGCGAGCCGTTCGCGCTGTTTCACCAGTGGTTCGCCGATGCGGTAAAGACCGAGCAGCCCCCAGTGGAAGCCAATGCCATGACCATCGCCACGGTTGATGGTGAAGGGCGTCCGCATTGCCGCGTGTTGCTGCTCAAAGGGCTCGATGAGCGAGGCTTCACCTTTTTCACCAACTACGACAGCGCCAAAGGGCAGCAATTGCAAGCCAACCCTTTCGCTGCCATGACCTTCTTCTGGCCGGCGCTGGAGCGCCAGGTGCGGATCGAGGGGCGGGTGGAGAAGGTCACGGCCAAGGAGTCGGATGACTATTACCAGGTGCGGCCGCTGGGTAGCCGCCTGGGCGCCTGGGCCTCCCCGCAGAGCCGGGTGATTGCCGGGCGCGAAGAACTGGAAGGTCTGGTGAAAGCCACCGAGGCTCGGTTCTCCGACACCCAGCCACATTGTCCGGAGCATTGGGGCGGCTATCGTCTGCTGCCCGAGCGCATCGAGTTCTGGCAAGGGCGGGCAAGCCGCCTGCACGACCGCCTGAATTATCGGTTGGTCGAGGGGCAGTGGCTGCGCGAGCGCCTGGCCCCCTGAAATGCAAGGGGCTGCGCTGCGGCCCCATCCCCGCCTCAACACCGATGCAGTAATCCCCGACTATCCTCTGTCAAAGTCTTCAAGCCTGGCTCGAAGACTGTACCGTAGCTGAACGGAAATAATTTTATTGCTCCGATGCCGTGACAGCCGTCGAGGTGCAGCGTCTAATGGACACCTGACTTATGGAGACTTTACCCATGCGTAAATCCGCTTTGCTGGTGGCGACCTTCACCACCATGTCGTTGTTGCTGGGCGGCTGTGCCTCCAGCCTCACCGGCGACAGCTACTCCCGTGATGAAGCCCGTCGCGTGCAGACCGTACGCATGGGGACTATCGAATCGCTGCGCCCAGTCAAGATCGAAGGCACCAAGACGCCGATTGGCGGTGGTGCAGGCGCAATCGTCGGTGGTGTGGCCGGCAGCGCCGTCGGTGGCGGCCGCGGCAGTATCGTTGCGGCCGTGATCGGCGCCGTGGCCGGTGGCCTGGCAGGTTCCGCTGCTGAGGAAGGCATTACCCGCACCCAAGGTGTGGAGATCACCGTGCGTGAGGACGATGGCAGCATGCGCGCTTATGTGCAGGCGGTGCAGGAGAACGAAATCTTCCGCGTGGGTGAGCGCGTGCGCATCATGACCGTTGACGGTACCAGCCGCGTTTCTCACTGATAGCTGAATAAACAAAACCCCGAACCGGTTTCGCCAGTTCGGGGTTTCGTGTGTCTGTACCGGCGCTACAGGCTTAAAGCCCGAGCATATCCCGCGCGACCGCCTCGGCAATGCGAATGCCATCGACGCCGGCCGAGAGAATCCCACCGGCATACCCGGCGCCTTCGCCGGCCGGGAACAGCCCTTTGACATTCAGGCTCTGGTAATCGGCACCGCGGGTAATGCGCAGCGGCGAAGAGGTGCGCGTCTCGATCCCGGTCAGCACTGCATCATGCAGGTTGTAACCTTTGATCTGCCGATCGAACGCTGGCAGTGCCTCGCGGATGGCTTCGATGGCGAAGTCCGGCAGGCTCGGCGCCAGGTCGCCCAGCGTAACCCCGGGCTTGTACGAAGGCTCGACGCTACCGAGGGCGGTGGAAGGCTTGCCGGCAACGAAATCGCCGACCAGCTGCGCCGGTGCCTGGTAGTTGCTGCCCCCCATCACATAGGCATGTGCCTCCAGGCGTTCCTGCAGCTCGATGCCCGCCAGCGGGCCGCCCGGGTAGTCACGCTCAGGGTCGATGCCGACCACGATGCCGGAGTTGGCATTGCGCTCGTTACGCGAATACTGGCTCATGCCATTGGTGACGACGCGGCCGGGTTCACTGGTGGCGGCCACCACAGTACCGCCGGGGCACATGCAGAAGCTGTACACCGAGCGGCCGTTCTTGGCGTGGTACACCAGCTTGTAGTCGGCGGCGCCGAGCTTCGGGTGGCCTGCATACTTGCCTAGCCGCGCCTTGTCGATCAGCGTTTGCGGGTGCTCGATACGGAAGCCCACGGAGAACGGCTTGGCTTCCATGTACACGCCCTTGGCGTGGAGCATGCGGAAGGTATCGCGGGCGCTGTGGCCCAGGGCCAGCACCACATGGCGCGACTGCAGTTGCTCGCCGCTTTCCAGCACCACACCGCTCAGTTGGCCATCGGCCAGCAGCAGGTCGGTGACCTTCTGCTCGAAGCGCACTTCACCGCCCAGGGCGATGATGTCCTGGCGCATCTGCTCGACCATGCCGGTCAGGCGGAAGGTGCCGATGTGCGGCTTGTTGATGTACAGGATCTCGTCCGGCGCGCCGGCTTTGACGAACTCTTCCAGCACCTTGCGGCCGTGGTGCAGCGGGTCCTTGATCTGGCTGTACAGCTTGCCATCGGAGAACGTCCCGGCGCCGCCTTCGCCGAACTGCACGTTGGACTCGGGGTTGAGCACACTCTTGCGCCACAGGCCCCAGGTGTCCTTGGTCCGCTGGCGCACTTCCTTGCCACGCTCGAGGATGATCGGCTTGAAGCCCATCTGTGCCAGCAGCAGGCCTGCGAAGATGCCGCATGGGCCGAAGCCGACCACGATCGGGCGCGCCTGCAGGTCGGCCGGCGCTTGCCCGACGTACTTGTAGGTGACATCCGGGGCGACACTGATGTTGTGATCGTCAGCGAACTTGCTCAGCAGCTCGGCTTCGTTGCTGGCTTCGAGGTCGATGGTGTAGATGAACAGCAGTTCGCTGTTCTTCTTGCGCGCATCGTAGCTGCGCTTGAACAGATTGAAGCTGAGCAGTTGCTCGTCGCTGATGCCCAGGCGCTGAACGATCGCTTCGCGCAGTGCTTCGTCGGGATGGTCCAGGGGCAGCTTCAGTTCGGTGATTCGTAGCATGGCAGGGTCCAGTATCCCGGCCATGGGCGGCCGGCGGCTTTACACAAACCGCCAAGTATAAGCTGTTCGCCGCCCTGACTGGCAGGATAAAAATGCCCGGCGATCAGTTGTCGCGTGCGCCGCCGTAATAACCGCAGCCCTTCAAGGTCTGGCCATCGATGCGCAGTTCGGCGCGCAGGTGGCGCACGGCACCGTTGGCACCATCGACGCAGCGCTGCGGAGCGACCCACAGCTCCACATGCTGGCCGTTGGCCTCGCTGCTCAGGGTCAGGCCACCGCCAGGCACTTCCTCTTCAAGGAAAGGCAGTGGCAACGGCTCTTTGCCCACGCGGTTGAGCACCATGCCCTTGCCACTGGCCTTGATGTCCCACTCCGGCTCATGGCCACCGGCGCGCAGGGTCAACTGTTTGAAGTTAGGGTCTTCGCAGGCGCGGGTAGAGGCTTCCAGGCGGTACAGGCGGCTTACGTCCAGTTGGCCGTCGTTGTTGGCCTGCTTGCTGCCGGTGAGACGCCCGCGCACGTCGGCGAACAGTTTGTCGCCGGCGTCGTCGGCCAGGTTGGCGGCTTCCTGCAGAATCCCGGTGCCGGCAACGTCCCTGATCACGAAGCGCCGGGGTTCGTTGCAGGGTTTGAACAGCAACTGGCCGCCACCTGCACTCAGTTCGCCCTGCATGCGCGTGGTGCCGATGTTCGGGTCGCTTGGCTTGTCTGCCATGAGCTGGCAGCCGGCGAACAGGGGCAGCAGGGCAGTGAGCAGCAGTGAAGGGCTGAGGCGCATGGGGCGGGCTCCGGGAATCTTGCAAAAGAGCTGGCCACGGTACTCAGGCTGGGTGGGGATCACAAGTCTTCGATTGCCTTATGGGCCTCTTCGCGGGCAAGCCCGCTCCTGCAGAGATCGCGCAAGTGCTGAAAACGGTGCCGTGTCACAGGCAGAAAAAAGGGCCCGAAGGCCCTTTCACGAGTGGCGATGATCAACCACCCAGGTAGGCGTCACGTACTTTCGGATCAGTCAGCAGTGCCTCACCAGTACCTTGCATCACCACCCGACCGTTCTCCAGCACATAGGCCCGGTCAGCGACTTTCAGCGCCTGGTTGGCGTTCTGCTCCACCAGGAACACCGTCACGCCATCGCGGCGCAGCTGTTCGATGATGTCGAAGATCTGCTGGATGATGATCGGTGCCAGGCCCAGCGACGGCTCGTCGAGCAATAGCAGCTTGGGCTTGCTCATCAGCGCCCGGCCGATGGCGAGCATCTGCTGTTCGCCGCCAGACATGGTGCCACCGCGCTGGATGTAACGCTCCTTCAGCCGCGGGAACAGCTGCAGGACCTTGTCCAGTTGCTCCTGATAGTCACCCTTGTTGGTGAAGAAGCCGCCCATGGCGAGGTTTTCCTCGACGGTCAGGCGGGCAAACACGCGGCGGCCTTCGGGGACCACGGCGATGCTCTTGCGCATGATGTGCGAGGACGGCTGGCCGACCAGCTCTTCACCCAGGTACTTGATGCTGCCGCTGTGCGCCTGCGGCGAGCCGCACAGGGTCATCAGCAAGGTCGACTTGCCGGCCCCGTTGGCGCCGATCAGGGTGACGATCTCGCCCTGGTTGATCTCGACGTTGACGCTGTGCAGCGCCTGGATCTTGCCGTAGAACGTGGAAACGTTTTCGAACTTCAGCATTTACGCTTCCCCCAGGTAGGCTTTGATCACGTCAGGGTTGTCGCGAATTTCCTCCGGCGTGCCGTTGGCCAGGGGCGTGCCCTGGTTGATGACGACGATGTGGTCGGAAATGCTCATCACCAGCTTCATGTCATGCTCGATCAGCAGCACGGTGACGTTGTGCGACTCGCGCAGGTAGGCGATCAGTGCCTTGAGGTCCTCGGTTTCCTTCGGGTTCAGGCCGGCTGCCGGTTCGTCGAGCATGATGATCCGTGGCTGGGTCATCATGCAGCGGGCGATTTCCAGGCGGCGTTGCTGGCCGTAGGCGAGGGTGCCGGCGGTGCGGTTGGCGAATTCGGTCAGGTTGACCTTTTCCAGCCAGTACTGGGCGCGCTCCATGGCCTCCTTCTCGCTGCGGCGGAAGCTCGGGGTCTTGAACAGGCCGGCGAAGAAGTTGGTGTTGAGGTGGCGGTGCTGGGCGATCAGCAGGTTCTCCAGCGCGGTCATCTCTTTGAACAGGCGCACGTTCTGGAAGGTCCGCACCACGCCCTTGCGGGCGATCTGGTGGCCGGCCAGGCCCTGGATGGGCTGGCCGTCGAGCAGGATGGTGCCACCGCTGGGCTTGTAGAAGCCGGTCAGGCAGTTGAATACGGTGGTCTTGCCGGCGCCGTTCGGGCCGATCAGTGCCACCACTTGCTTTTCCTTGACGGTCAGGGCCACGCCGTTGACCGCCAACAAGCCGCCGAAGCGCATGCTCAGGCCGCTGACTTGCAGAATTTCACGGCTCATCGATGCAGCTCCATGTGTGGACGTTGCATAGGCAGCAAGCCTTGCGGACGCCAGATCATCATCAACACCATCAGCGCACCGAACATCAGCATCCGGTATTCGCTGAACTCACGCATCAGCTCGGGCAGCAGGATCATCACGATGGCCGCGAGAATCACGCCCAGTTGTGAGCCCATGCCGCCCAGCACGACGATGGCGAGGATGATCGCCGACTCGATGAAGGTAAACGACTCCGGAGTGACCAGGCCCTGGCGCGCGGCGAAGAAGCTGCCGGCGAAACCGGCGAAGCAGGCACCGAGGGTGAAGGCCGAGAGCTTGATGATGGTTGGGTTCAGGCCCAGCGCACGGCAGGCGATCTCGTCTTCACGCAGCGCTTCCCAGGCACGGCCGATGGGCATGCGCAGCAGGCGGTTGATGACGAACAGCGCCAGCAGGGCCAGCAGCAGGGCCACCAGGTAAAGGAAGATGACCTTGTTGATCGAGTTGTATTGCAGCCCGAAGAACTCGTGGAAGGTCTGCATCCCCTCGGCTGCACGGCGCTCGAAGGTCAGGCCGAAGAACTCCGGCTTGGGGATGTTGCTGATGCCGTTGGGGCCGCCGGTCCAGTCGGTGAGGTTGCGCAGGAACAGGCGGATGATCTCACCGAAACCGAGGGTCACGATCGCCAGGTAGTCACCGCGCAGGCGAAGCACCGGGAAGCCAAGCAGGAAGCCGAAGGTGGCGGCCATCAGCCCGGCGATTGGCAGGCAGACCCAGAAGCTCCAGCCCAGGTAGTGCGAGAGCATCGCATAGCTGTACGCGCCCACGGCATAGAAGCCTACGTAACCCAGGTCGAGCAAGCCGGCAAGGCCTACCACGATGTTCAGGCCCAGGCCCAGCAGCACGTAGATCAGGATCAGCGTGGCGATGTCGACCGCACCGCGCGAGCCGAAGAACGGCCACACCAGGGCTGCGACGATCAAGCCGATGATCACGTAGCGCTGGGTTCTGGGCAGGGTCAGGTAGTTGCTTACCGCCGGCGGGATCAGCTTGCGGTCCGAGCGGCGGCTCATCACCGAGCTCCACTGCTTGTCGAACAGCACGCGCAGGAACATCAGCACCGAGCACACGGCGATGATGCTGATGGTGAACGAGCCCTGGCTGTGCACCGCCAGGCTGATGCCGTCGATGCTCAGTTTCAGGCCCAGTACCGGGAAGGCCACGGCCCAGACCAGCAAGGCGCTGAAGAACGCCTGTTTGAGATTTCTGTTCATACTTTTTCAACCTCCGGGCGGCCCAGAATGCCGGTCGGCCGGAACAGCAGGACAAGAACCAACAGACCGAATGCCACCACGTCCTTGTACTGGTCGCCGAAGATGTCGGCGCCAAAGGCTTCGGCCACGCCCAGCACCAGCCCGCCGAGCATGGCGCCCGGAATGCTGCCGATGCCACCCAGTACCGCCGCGGTAAAGGCCTTCAGGCCCACCAGGAAACCGGCGTTGGGGTTGATCACGCCGTACTGCATGCTCAGCAGCACGGCCGCCACGGCCGCCAGCGCGGCACCGATGACGAAGGTCAGGGCGATGATGTTGTTGGTGTTGATGCCCAGCAGGTTGGCCATCTTGATGTCTTCGGCGCAGGCACGGCAGGCGCGCCCGAGGCGGGATCGGGAGATGAACAGGGTGAGCAGGGTCATGGCTACCAGGGTGACCACGAACACCAGAACCTGCATGTAGGAAATCAGGACTTCTTCAGCCCCGCCCGGCCCGAAGGAGAAGCTCCCGGGGATCAGGTTGGGGATGGATTTGTCCTTGGAGTCTTGCGAAAGCAACACGGTGTTCTGCAGGAAAATCGACATGCCGATGGCGGAGATCAGCGGGATCAGGCGGTTGCTGTTACGCAGGGGGCGGTAGGCAACCCGTTCGATGCTGTAGCCATAGGCACTGGTGACGAAGATCGTCGCGACGAAGGCAACGGTCATCAGGATCGGCAGCGAATGGATACCCATCATGGCCAGGCCCGCCAGGGCGATGAAGGCCACGTAGGAACCGATCATGTACACCTCGCCGTGGGCGAAGTTGATCATGCCAATGATGCCGTACACCATCGTGTAGCCGATGGCGATCAAGGCATAGGTGCTGCCGATGGTCAATCCATTAACCAGTTGTTGGAAGAAATGGTAGATCTCAGGCATTACAGCGCTCCTAAAAACCTGATTTGCATTTCGCTGGCGGGGGTAGGCCAGGAAACCGCGGGTGACGGTTTTAAGATTTTCAGGTGGACTGGCCCCCGGATCGCGGGAATCAGGTCCATGAACCTCATAAAACAAAGCCCACTGCTCGCACAGTGGGCTCGTAGGTCAGCTATTTAGTCACGCAGTTACTGAGGGGAGACTTCGGTCTTCGGCTTGCCGAAGTGCCATTCGTAGACCACGAACTTGAAGTCTTTCAGGTCGCCTTTGGCGTCGTACGACAGCTCGCCGGTCGGGGTCTTGAAGGTACCGGCGTGGATGGCTTCTGCCACCTTCTCGGCGTCTTCGGACTTGGCCGCTTTGATGCCTTCGGCGATCAGTTGGACAGCCGAGTAGGCCGGGAACACGAACGGGCCGCTCGGGTCTTTGCCGTCAGCCTTGATGGCGTCGACGATGGCCTTGTTTTCAGGATCGGCGTCGAACGACTTCGGCAGGGTGACCAGCAGGCCTTCGGAGGCGTTCTGGGCGATCTGCGAGATCGAGTCGTTGCCTACGCCCTCTGGGCCCATGAACTTGGCTTTCAGGCCTTTTTCCTGAGCCTGGCGCAGGATCAGGCCCAGCTCTGGGTGGTAGCCGCCGTAGTAGACGAAGTCGACGTTGTTCTGCTTGAGCTTCTGGATGATCGAGGAGAAGTCTTTGTCACCGGCGTTCAGGCCTTCGAACACGGCAACCTTGGTGCCTTTGCTTTCGAGGGTCTGCTTGACCGCGGTGGCGATGCCTTCACCGTACTGCTGCTTGTCGTGCAGGACGGCAACAACCTTCGGCTTGACGTGGTCGGCGATGTAGTTGCCGGCCGCTGGGCCCTGGGCGCTGTCCAGGCCGATGGTACGGAAGATCATTTTGTAGCCACGCGCGGTGATTTCCGGGCTGGTGGCGGCGGGGGTGATCATGATCACGCCTTCGTCTTCGTAGATGTCGGACGCAGGCTGGGTAGAGCTGGAGCACAGGTGGCCAATGACGAACTTGACACCGTCGTTGACCACTTTGTTGGCGACTGCCACGGCCTGTTTAGGGTCGCACGCGTCGTCGTATTCCTTGGCTTCAAGCATTTTGCCATCGACGCCGCCCTTGGCGTTGATGTCCTTGATGGCCTGTTTGGCGCCGATGAACTGCATGTCGCCGTACTGGGTCACAGGGCCCGTCTTCGGACCGGCGATGCCGATCTTGATGGTATCGGCGGCAAACGAATGGCTGGCTACCCCTGCCAGAACCATTGCGGCGAACAGCTTGGAAATCTTGATCATAGTGCTCCACTCATTCTGTTGTAATTCTTATAGTCCTGGCGGCCAGGGCTACAGACCGGGCGGGATTTGCGGTATGGCCACGCCACACTGCATGCCCACCTTCCCCCGGAACATGTCCCGGAACTGTACCGGTACAGTGTAGAGCGCTGTTCGAGCGCTTGAAAAGCGGGCGAAAAGTGCCTATCTCCAGGGTTGTCGCATGATCGACACAAAGATACAGAATAGCGCCATCAATTTGCCTGCATCTTCGGCCCCACCCCACAAGTTATGGGCCAATCGACCAAATTACGTATTTGAAACCGGGTTTTTCTGCAAAAATGCCGGCCTTTTTATTGGCCGATTTTTACGGGTAAGCACCCATGACTGATCAAACAAGCACCCTCTATGCCAAATTGCTCGGCGAGACGGCAATTATCGAGTGGAAGGCTTTGGAGCGTTTCTGGGCCAAGGGTGACCTGATTTGGGTCGACCCCAGCCTGGACCTGATCGCCGTTGCCGAAGCAATGGCCGAGAATCGCGGCGAGATCTTCGCCAAATGGCGTAGTGATGGCACCGTCGGGCCGGTCACGGCCGAGCAGGCACTCGACCTGCAAACCCGCGATCCAGAGATCTGGGCAGTGGTGGTTTCACCGTTCATCGTGATTCAGCTGAAGGGCTTGAAACAGGACTGATTGCTTTTAGTGCGCGAAAATGCGCAGCCGCCCCATTTTGGTGCTCGATGGCGTTCAGGGTGGGTAGAGGTAGGTAACAATTCGGCGTGGCGGTAACAGTTTACGGGATGCGTAATGGGGCCTGAGCAAAGGCCCGGATAGATATCGAATTAGCCAGGAGTCGTTCATGAGCACTGCACTACCTTCGCTTGGATTCGCCGGCATCGGCTTGATGGGCTTGCCGATGTGCCGGCGCCTGCTGGCGGCGGGCTACCCGCTGACCGTGTGGAACCGCAGCCCGGACAAGTGCGCCGAGCTGGTCGCCGCGGGCGCACGGCTGGCCGCGAGCCCTGCCGAATTGTGCCGAAGCAGCGACATGGTGTTGTTGTGCCTGGCCGACACGGCGGTGGTGCGCGAAGTGGTGTTCGGCGAGCAGGGCATTGCCCAGGGCGGGCGCAGCGGGCAGTTGCTGGTCGACTTCTCCAGCCTCGAGCCGACCGCCACCCGCGAGATGGCCGCCGAGCTGGCTGCCCTGTGCAGCATGGCCTGGCTGGATGCGCCGGTATCCGGTGGTACGCCGGGCGCCGAAGCCGGCACCCTGGCAATCATGGTTGGCGGCGAAGCTGCCGACCTGCAGCGGGCGCGCCCGGTACTGCTCACCCTCGGCCAGCGGGTGACGCACATGGGCGGCGTTGGGGCGGGGCAGGTGACCAAGGCATGCAATCAGATGATCGTGGCCTGTAATGCGCTGGTAATTGCCGAAGTGGTGGCACTGGCCGAGCAGTCTGGGGTCGATGCAACCTTGCTTGCCGAAGCGCTGGCGGGAGGCTTCGCCGATTCCAGGCCGCTGCAGATTCTGGCCCCGCAAATGGCCGAAAGCCGCTTCGAACCGATCAAGTGGCATGTGCGCACGCTGCTGAAGGATCTCGATGGTGCGGTCAAGTTTTCGCGTGAACAGGGCTCGGCGACGCCGCTCAGTGGTCTCGCCGCGCAACTGATGCGCCTGCACGGTAGCCAGGGCAATCTGCAAAAAGATCCGGCGACCCTGGTAGAGCTGTATCGCAACAAGCAATGAGCGCAGCTTCCTGGCGGTCGAGCCGGTCGAGGATCGGCCGCAGCTCCGCCAGTGGCACCGGGCGGCTGAGCAGGTAGCCCTGCAGGTAGTCGCAGCCGTTGGCGGCCAGGAACTCATGTTGCTCGACGGTTTCGACGCCTTCGCTGACAACCTGCAGGTGCAGGGTATGGGCCATCGCGATAATGGCCTGGACGATTTCCCGGTCCTTCAGGCTGCCCGGCACGTCCTGCAGGAAGCTACGGTCGATTTTCAAGACGTCCAGTGGCAGGCGCTTGAGGTAGGCCAGCGACGAATAACCGGTGCCGAAATCATCGATCGACAGGCTCACCCCTTGGCCACGAATGCGCTTGAGCAGGCTGACCGTGCGCTGGATGTCGCCCATCAGTGCGTTTTCGGTAACCTCCAGCTCCAGGTAGCGCGGCGCCAGGCCTGCGTGGAACAAGGCCATTTCCACTTCGTTGGGTAGCTCTTCATGGCCCAGGGTCACTGCGGAGCAATTGACCGTGAGCTTGAGGCTGGCAAAACCATGGCGATGCAACTGCGCCAGGTCTTCGCAGGCGTGGCGCAGCACCCACAAGTCGAGGTCGACGATCAGGCCATTGGCTTCGGCGATGCCGATGAACCGGTCGGGGCTCAGCAGGCCATGTTGCGGGTGCTGCCAGCGTACCAGCGCTTCTAGCTTGGCCACCTGGCCGCTGTGCAGGTCGTAGATGGGCTGGTAATGCACCCGCAAACCCCGCTCTTCGAGCAGGGCAATGCGCAGTTCCTCTTCCAGCTGCAGTTCGAGGGTGGCGCGGCTTTTAAGCCCGCTGTTGAAAAAATGCAGGCTGTTGCGGCCACTGCCCTTGGATTGGTAAAGCGCGAGGTCAGCGTGCTTGAGCAATTCTTCAGCGGTAAGCCCGTCGTCGGGGTAGATGCTGATGCCGATGCTGGTGGTCATGACCATGCGCCGGCCGCCCAGGTCGATCGGGTCTTTCATGCGCTGCATGATGCGCTGGGCCAGGTGGCGCGCCTCGTCGGGGCCATGCAGGGTGGTCACCACGCAGAATTCGTCACCGCCAAAGCGCGCCACCAGGTCCTGGCTGCGGGTGGCCGCCTTGATATGACTGGCAATCACCTTGAGCAATTCGTCACCCGCGTGATGACCCAGGCTGTCGTTGATCCGCTTGAAGTGGTCGATATCGAGGAACATCACCGCCAGCCGGTGTTCGCTGGCATCGAGCTCCGCCAGGCGTTCGGCGAACACCTGGTTGAAACCGCGGCGGTTGACCAGGTTGGTCAAGGCGTCGTAGTGCGCCGCTTGCTGCAGCGACGCGCGGGCCTGGTCCAGTTGGCTCAGCAGTACGCCATAACGGCGCAGGTCGTCTTCCTTGCTTTGCAGTTTCTTGTCGGCCAGGGCCGCGCTGATGCTGCTGCCGCTTATCAGCAAGGTGATGAAGGCGACCGTCAGGCCCAGTTGCAGGCTGTTGTCGCCGGATGGCAGGTTCAGGGCCGTATCGGCCGGGATCACCAGGGTCATGGCGGCCATTGCCGTGAAGTGCGTGGCGACGATGCCAGCGGCCATCAGCAGGCTTGCCCCGTACTTCATGGCCTGGTGCAAGGTGCCGCTGCCATTGCGGAAGTAGCGCGCCAACAACAGGGCGGCGAGGCTGGTAAGCAGGGCGATGGCCACGCTGACCAGTACCAGGCCGGTCTGGTAGTACTGCTGGGCGCCAGTCTGCAAGGCGGCCATGCCGACAAAATGCATGATCACGATGCCCATGCCGATCAGCAGGGCGCTTTGCAGGTAATGTTGCGGCCGCATGTGCTCGCGGTCGAGGCTGGTCATGGCCAGCCAGGCCACCAGCAGCGCAATCAATAGCGAAAGGCCGGTTAGAGAGGCGTCATAGTGCATTTCGACCGGGGCCTGGAACGCCAGCATGCTGATGAAGTGCATGGCCCAGATCCCACCGGCCAGGCAGCAGGCGCCGAGCATGCGCCATTGCCGCTGTGCGGCCGGGTGTTCGCTGTGGGATTGACGCTCGGTCATGTCGAGGGTGGCGAAGCAGGCTGCGCTGGCCACGGCAAAGGCGATGAGAATCAGCAGGGGTTCATGCCGGCAATCGATGACGGTCCGTCCGCTTGCCGGCAGTTCGGAGAACAGTTGCAGTCCCAGCCATTCCATTGCTTGCCCCATGGTCGAGTTCGCCCTGGTCTCCAATCAAGCCCCGAGGAGACTGTTCAGAAAGCAGTATAGAAACGGGTGTTTAAACCTTCCTGACTAATGGCGCTTTGATTGCAATGATTTGGTTATCGGACTGATAGCGTGGGGGAATAAGAGGGGAGGGAGGCGCGGCGCGCCTCCCAATCGGTTGCGCTGGCGTCAGCCGGCAACCAGCACGCGGATGGCCTCAAGGCGCAGGGCTGCCTTGTCCAGCATTGCCAGGCCATCTACGCGCTGCTTGCGCAGGGCGTCGATTTCGCTGTCGCGCACACTCGGGTTGACCGCCTTGAGGGCGGTCAGGCGCGCGAGCTCTTCATCGGACTCGGCTGCCAGGCGGCGCTGCGCCTCGGCCACGCGTTCGACGTGGGTCGGCATGATCTTGGCCTCACCGCCGCTGATGCGTTGGGCCAGAACATCACGCTGAGCCTGCACGAACTTGTTGGCGCTGGCGCGTGGCACGCTTTCGAGCTGGTCGTTGAGCGTTTCGAAGGCGACCCGCGAAGCGAGGTCGTTGCCGTTGGTGTCGAGCAGGCAGCGCAGCGCCGCAGGTGGCAGGTAGCGGCCCAGCTGCAGGCTGCGCGGTGCCACCACCTCGCTGACGAACAGCAGTTCGAGCAGCACGGTGCCAGGCTTGAGTGCCTTGTTCTTGATCAGCGCAACGGCTGTGTTGCCCATCGAACCGGACAGCACCAGGTCCATGCCGCCCTGCACCATCGGGTGCTCCCAGGTGAGGAACTGCATGTCTTCACGCGACAGCGCCTGGGCACGGTCGTAGGTGATGGTGACGCCTTCGTCGTCGCCCAGCGGGAAGCTGGCGTCGAGCATCTTCTCGCTCGGCTTGAGGATCAGTGCGTTTTCCGAATGGTCTTCGCTGTCGATGCCAAAGGCGTCGAACAGGGTTTCCATGTAGATCGGCAAGGCGAACTGGTCATCCTGCTCAAGGATGGCCTCGACCAGCGTCTGACCTTCGCCGGCACCGCCGGAGTTGAGCTCCAGCAAACGATCCCGGCCACTGTGCAGCTCGGCTTCGAGACGCTCGCGCTCGCCTTTGGCCTCGACGACCAGCGCATCCCAGGCCTTGCTGTCGCCGCCTTCGAGCATCCCCAGCAGGCGCGGGCCGAACTGGTGCTGCAGGGCGTTGCCGGTCGGGCAGGTATTGAGGAAGGCGTTGAGGCCTTCGTGGTACCACTGGAACAGGCGCTCTTGCGGGCTGCTCTGCAGGTAAGGGATGTGCAACTGGATGATGTGCTTCTGGCCGATCCGGTCGAGGCGGCCGATGCGCTGTTCGAGCAGGTCGGGGTGGGCCGGCAGGTCGAACATCACCAGGTGATGGGCGAACTGGAAGTTGCGGCCTTCGCTGCCGATTTCGGAGCAGATCAGCACCTGGGCGCCGAACTCTTCGTCGGCGAAGTAGGCGGCGGCGCGGTCACGCTCAAGGATGCTCATGCCCTCGTGGAAGACAGAGGCCGGAATGCCCGACCGCACGCGCAGGGCGTCTTCCAGGTCCATGGCGGTTTCCGCATGGGCGCAAATCACCAGGACTTTGGTGCGCTTGAGCATCTTCAGGGTGTCGATCAGCCAGTCGACCCGTGGGTCGAAACGCCACCAACGCTCTTCCTCGCTGACGTCGCCTTGTGCCTGGAACGCGACTTCCGGGTACAGCTCGGCGTGCTCGCCGGCCGGCAGGTCACGGTACTGGTCCGGCAGGGCCAGCGGGTAAGGGTGCAATTGGCGCTCGGGGAAGCCTTGGATAGCCGCACGGGTGTTACGGAACAGCACGCGACCAGTGCCATGGCGGTCCAGCAGTTCACGGACCAGGCGTGCGCTGGCCTGGGTGTCGCCGTCGCTGACCGCAGCCAGCAGGGCTTCGCCTTCGGCACCCAGGAAGCCTTGGATGGTGGCATGGGCCTTGGGCGAAAGACGGCCTTCATCGAGCAGTTCCTGTACCGCTTCGGCCACCGGGCGATAATTTTCGCTCTCGGCACGGAAGGCGGCCAGGTCATGGAAGCGGTTGGGGTCGAGCAGGCGAAGACGGGCGAAGTGGCTGTCCTGGCCAAGCTGCTCGGGGGTGGCGGTGAGCAGCAGCACGCCCGGGATGACCTGGGCCAACTGCTCGACCAGGCCGTATTCGGCGCTTACCTGGTCTTCGTGCCAGACCAGGTGGTGAGCTTCGTCGACCACCATCAGGTCCCAGCCGGCGGCGAACAGCGCGTCCTGGGCCTTTTCGTCATCGACCAGCCACTCCAGGGCGACCAACGCCAGCTGCGCATCTTCGAACGGGTTGCTGGCATCGCTTTCGATGAAGCGCTCGGCGTCGAACAGCGCCACCTGCAGGTTGAAGCGCCGGCGCATTTCCACCAGCCACTGGTGCTGGAGGTTTTCCGGCACCAGGATCAGCACACGGCTGGCGCGGCCGGTCAGCAGCTGGCGATGGATCACCAGGCCCGCCTCGATGGTCTTGCCCAGGCCCACTTCGTCGGCCAGCAGGACGCGTGGCGCGCTGCGGTCTGCCACTTCGCGGGCGATGTGCAACTGGTGGGCGATCGGTTGCGCGCGGCAGCCACCCAGGCCCCACAGCGACGACTGGACCTGCTTGCTGGTGTGCTGCAGGGTGTTGTAGCGCAGGCTGAACCAGGACAGCGGGTCGATCTGGCCGGCGAACAAGCGGTCGCTTGCCAGGCGGAACTGGATGAAGTTCGACAGCTGGGTTTCCGGCAGGGTGCGCGGCTGGTTCTGGCCGTCGAGGCCGTGGTAGACCATCAGCCCGTCGATATCATCGACTTCGCGGACCGTCAGCTTCCAGCCCTCGAAGTGGGTGATCTGGTCACCTGGCGAGAAGCGCACGCGGGTCAGCGGCGCATTGCGCAGTGAATACTGGCGGGTGTCGCCAGTGGCCGGGTAGAGCACGGTCAGCAAGCGGCCATCCTGGGCCAGGATGGTCCCCAGGCCGAGCTCCGCTTCGCTGTCACTGATCCAGCGTTGCCCCGGTTGATACTGCTGCGCCATACTGCCTGAACTCCCGCGATGAAAAAGCCGGCTATGTTAACGGATAGGCCGGTCAGACCATAGAGTAGAAGTCCAAGAGTCTAGCTGTTTCATCGCAGTTTACCGTCTTGCCGACGAGGGCTACGGACGATATGCCGCTCAAGCACCGCTGGTTGAATGCTTCCCTGGTTGTGAGCAGCCTCATGCTGCTGGCCGCTTGCGAACAGAAAAATTTCGAAAGCTTGCCGGCGATCCCGGTCGAGCAACTCGAGGTGTTGGGGGTGCAGACGCCGATCAAGAGCGTGCACTTTCGTGACCGCGACGGCGAAGGCCTGCTGGTGCTCAGCCGCAGCGACGGCCAGGCCGTGGATGCCGAGTCCGAGCAGGAAGTCGACAAGGTAGTGCTCAAAGCCACCTTATATGGGCGTGCGAACGAGCGCGATGGCTTCAAGCCACGCTGGCAGATCGAACAGGAAACCACCTGCCCGGGGCTGGACCTGGATGTCGATTTCTACACCGATGTCAGTGATGTCGGCGACCTGAACAAAGACGGTATTGCCGAAGTGACGGTAGCCAGCCATGCCTTCTGTGGGGGTGGCATCGAACCGCATGATATTGCCATTGAAATGCGCGAAGGCCAGGCCAGCTACACCATCACCGGCCAGTCGCTGATTACCCCGGCGGGCGAAGAGCCCATCGGCGGTGAGCGCGAAGACAGCGCCTCGCTCAAGAATGCCTCGCCGGTACTGCGCGAGCATATGGACGCGGTTTGGCAACAGGTCTACAAGCGGCCCTGGAGCGAGGCCAGCACACCCAGTAACGATGACCCTGACGACGAACCCGAATAGCCGCTGTCTATACTGGCATGACGCAGCCGGCACCGGCTGCACAACCTCGTTCGCCGACGCTCAAGGTGGCTGACAGCCGGCCGATACAGTGGGCACAGGAGAATCCACATGCTGCCGCCGATCATCCCGCTCAGTGCTGCCCCCGTTACCTCGCAACAGGACCCGGTCAAACCGACACCGGACATCAAACCGGTGGTGCCTGCGCAGCCTGCCTCGGGTGAAAGCGCGATCGACCTCAAGCACCAGCGCGACCCGCAGGAGCAGGCCTTGCTGCTGCGCGATGAACAGCGCCGCCAGCAGCAGCGGCGCAACAGCAAGGGCGACGAGGAGCGCTATAGCGCTTTGCCGGGTGATGAAGTGAATGCCGACAACACGGTGCCGGTAGCGCCGTTGATGGGTGAGCACCAGCGCCAGGGCCTGCTGGTCGACATAGAGGTCTAGGGTTGCCAACCACTGCGTAGTCGCGGGGGCTGGTAACCATCAGCGCCTGGCTTCATCATGCAAGTCTCTGTTGATCGTCGAGCCCACCCATGAGCCAGGACAACCTCATCGACTTCGATGCCGAACGCACCAAGCGCGTCCATGACATCAAGGAAAAACGCCTGAACGAAGTGCGTCAGGCGTTCGAGCAAGCCATGCCGTTGGGCAAGGCAAAGAAAAAGAAACCCAAGGGCAAGCCCAAGAAGCGCTGAAACTTGACGCAGGTCAAACCTGCGCCCCCCTCGCGTGCCCGGCCCCGGGCACCATTGACCTCGATCAATTTCCTTCTCCTCCATCTTCGTTACCTTGCACCCATCGGACAACGGCAAACGAAACGGGAGGCCGACATGTTCTTCGACAACGTGGTTATCGCTGGCGTGGTAACGGTCGGATTGATGTTCGCATTCTTTGCCGGTCTGGGCATTTTCATCTGGAAGGACTCGAACAAGCGCAAGCCGCGCTGACCTTTCAGGTTCACGAGCACGCAAGGCATTTAGGGCGACTTCGGTCGCCCATTTTTTTTGCCTGGCAAAAATCCAACCGTCGACCCATAAAGATGATTAGCTAGCTAATTATTCGTTTCAGCATTATCCTTCGCTTCATTGTCTATCGTTTACCTGACCATCCCCCGCAAGGTCCGATTCGTGCCTATCACTCTCCAGGCCCTGTTTGCACCCAGCAGCCTCGCCCTCAAATTCGCCATCAAGACCGTGCTTGGCGGCGGCCTGGCGTTGTGGCTGGCGATGCGCTGGGGGTTGGAGCAGCCGTCCTGGGCACTGATGACTGCGTTCATCGTCGCCCAGCCCTTATCGGGCATGGTGGTGCAGAAGGGGCTTGCGCGGTTGGCCGGGACCTTGGTCGGTACCTGCATGTCCGTGGTGTTCATTGGGCTGTTCGCCCAGACGCCTTGGCTGTTCCTGATCACCTTGGCCTTGTGGCTGGCCCTGTGCACCGCGGCCTCGACGCAACTGCGCAGCGCCTGGGCTTATGCCTTCGTGCTCGCGGGCTACACCGCAGCGATCATCGCCTTGCCGGCCATCGCGAACCCGTTGCAGGTGTTCGACCAGGCGGTGGCGCGTTGCACCGAGATTTGCCTGGGCATCTTTTGCGCCACCGCGACCAGCGCCTTGCTATGGCCGATGCGGGTCGAACAGCAACTGGCCGGGCAGGCGCGTCAGGCCTGGCAGAATGGCTTGCAGGCCGCCAGTGCGATGCTGGGTGGCGAGGACGAAGCACGCAAAGGCTTGTTGGAGATTCTAGGGCGCATCGTCGCCATCGATACCCAGCGCGAACACGCCTGGTTCGAAGGCCCGCGCGGGCGTCAGCGGGCCAGGGCCATCCGCGGGTTAAGCCAGAAACTGATGGTGCTGTTGCGCATCGCGCGTTCGGTGCGTCGCCAGTGGCGCCAGCTCGATGAGCGCCAGGCCTCGCGCCTGGCTCCTTGGCTGGAAGAGGTAAGGGGGCTGTTGGCCAAGCCCGACCAGCCGAGCCTGCTGTTGCTGCGCCAGCGTATCTGGGACGCTGCGCATGACGAGCACATCAGCTCTGCCGAGCATTTCTGCCTGGCTCGCATGGCCTTGCTGCTGGACTACGCCATGGCGGCCACCCAGGCACTGGATGATGTCGAAGCGGGCAAGGCACCCAAGGATGTGGCGCAGGGCCTGGCGGCACACCGCGACTGGTCGCTGGCGTTGCTGTTCGGTTCACGTAGCGCATTGGCCTTTCTGGCCATGAGTGGCTTCTGGCTGGCCACTGCCTGGCCATCCGCGCCCGGTGGCCTGGTGCTGACCTGCGTGGTCTGCAGCCTGTTCGCCAGCCGTGAAAACGGTGCGCAGATCGGCCTCAGCTTCTTGCGCGGCATCCTCTTGGCGATCCCGGCAGCGTTGCTGGTCGGGCAGATCATCCTGCCGCAGTGGAGCAGCTTCGCCATGCTTTGCCTGGGCATGGGCGTGCCGTTGTTCTTCGGCGCTCTGGGCATGGCCCACCCGCGCACGGGGGCCACGGCCACTTCCTATTGCCTGCATTTCATCGTCCTGGTGTCGCCGCTCAACGCCATGCAGTTTGGTGTGGCGACCATGCTCAACAGTGCGTTGGCCATGCTGATGGGGGTCGGTGCCGCGGTGTTGGCGTTTCGCCTGTTGGTGTTCCGTCACCCGGCCTGGCTGGGCCGGCGCCTGCGGGCGGCGACCCAAAGCGACCTGGTGCGCCTGACCCGGCGCGACCTGCGCGGCGCCGACAGCTGGTTTGGCGGGCGCATGGCCGACCGCCTGATGCAGCTGGCGCGGCATGCCAGCGAACTGCCCGAGGCCCAGCGCAAGCGCTGGGACGACGGCCTGCACGGTCTGGATATTGGCGACGAACTGGTGCACTTGCGCATGTGCCTGGCAGTTGCCCAGGCGCCGTTGGGCGCTGCCGAACGTGAGTATCTACAGCAACTGGAAGCGGTATTGGCCAAGGGGCCGGCAGCCGGGCGCGGACAACGGCTGGATGCCGCCAGCGAACAATTCATTGCGGCCCTGCAGCGCCAGCCAGTGAGTGACCCGTTGCGCCTGGCCGAAGGGGCCGTGCTGCAGTTGCAGAAGAGCTGGCGCAAATGGTGCCGCTGGCAGGAGGAAGCCCATGGGCTTGCGTGAGTGGGCATTGGGCGGCGTGCTGCTCAGCCCTTTTCTGATCTACGTGCTGATGGCGCTGGTGCTTACCGGCGTGCTGCGCCTGGTGGTGCAGGCTACGCCGCTGGGGCGCTGGATCTGGCATGAAGCGCTGTTCGACACAGCGCTGTTCGTTTGTGTGCTGTACCTGGTAGTCCGCCTGCTGGGGCCTTTGTAAGGAGTGATTGAATGCGTGCTGTCGTCCGTATCCTGGTGACCCTGTGCGTGGTCGCCATTGCCGTGCTGGCAGGTTACAAACTCTGGCAGTACTACATGCTCACCCCCTGGACGCGTGATGCTCGGGTGCGTGCCGATGTGGTGGTGATTGCCCCTGACGTGTCCGGCTGGGTACGTGAGTTGAAGGTCCAGGATAACCAGCAGGTCAAAGCGGGCGATTTGCTGATGAGCATCGATCGTGAGCGCTTCCAGGCGGCTTTCGATCAAGCCAGCGCGGTGGCTGAAACGCGCGCCCAGCAGTTGCACCTGCGCGAGCGTGAGGCGGCGCGGCGCACGGCATTGGGGCCTGAGGCGATCAGTGCCGAGCTGCGCGAGAATGCGCAGATCAATGCCGCCATTGCCCGCGGCGAGCTGCATGAGGCGCAGGCTCAGCTGCAGGTGGCGAAGATCAACCTGGCACGCAGCGAAGTGCGCGCACCGCGCAGCGGGCATATCACCAACTTGCGCCTGGCCCAAGGCAACTATGTGAATGTCGGGCAGTCGGTGATGGCGCTGGTGGATGATTCGACCTTCTATATCCAGGCCTACTTCGAAGAAACCAAACTGCCCCGCATACGTGTGGGCGACTCGGTGAAGGTTTGGCTGATGGGGGCAGGGGAGGCGATGCAAGGGCATGTGGAAAGCATCAGCCGGGGCATCACCGACAGCAACAGCAACCCGGACAGCCAACTGCTGCCTGTGGTCGAGCCGACCTTCAACTGGGTGCGGCTGGCCCAGCGCATACCCGTGCGGATCAGGCTGGACCAGGTTCCGCAGGGCATGAACCTCAGTGCGGGCATGACGGCCAGCGTGCAGGTGCACGAAGACGCTCCCGAGTGAAAGCTGGCGCTGTTTGGTTGCTCTCGATCTATTGAAACGGCGGGCACTTGCGCTAGGCTGGGCCCCACGCGTTGCCCAGCAGAGGCGACCGTTGCCCGCCTGGCGTGCGTCACTTTCGTTCATTTGCGAGGTTACGTCATGGCCATTACATCCCAGGACATCTGCAGCGCCGCCGACCAGCTCAAAGGCTTCGTCGGTTTTCATGGCAAGCGCGGGGTCCATATCGTGCGGTTTTCCGAGGACGCGTTCGGCATGGACGTGGCGGACGAGAGCATCACCCCTTGCAACGAATTCGTCTGGCGGCCCGAGCCCGGTGCACGCATGGCGTTGTGCCGTGAGCGGTTGACACTGTTGATGGAGCAGCATGTGGATGATCGATTGAATATTGCCGAGGCGTTGCGCATTTACCTGCGGCGCCGTGATCTGCCGGAGATTGTGGCGCAGCGTACGTTGCGCTGAATGGCGTGCTGCCTGTACCCGCGACAGCGCCGGTGCAGGCTCAGGAAACCCCGGCTGATCGCCCGGGCCTTTGCTGCAACAGTTGCTCAAAGGCCAGCTTGTCCAACGGCCGGCTCAGGTAATAGCCTTGTACTTCGTGGCAGTTGTCCACTTCCAGCGCCTTCAATTGCTGCTCGGTCTCCACCCCTTCAGCCGTCACCGTCAGCCCCATGGCCTCACCCAGGTTGATGATCGCCTGCACCACGGCACGGTCGCTGCTGTTGGAGTTGCCTAGCCCGGCGATGAAACGCTTGTCGATCTTGATGCTGTCGAACGGGTAGGTGCGCAGATAGCCCAGTGACGAATAGCCGGTGCCGAAATCATCCATGTTCAGGCGTACACCCAGTTCTTTCAGCGCTTGCATGGTGGCCAAGGCACCCTCGATGTCGTTGAGCATGACGTTTTCGGTGATCTCCAGCTCCAGGCGCTGTGCGGGAAAGGTAGTTTCCAGCAGGATATCGCGCACATCGGCAACCACATCACTGCGCAGAAACTGGGCTGGCGAGAGGTTCACCGAGACCAGCAACTGCTCGGGCCAGCCCAGAGCGCTGCGGCACACTTCGCGCAACACCCAGCGCCCCAACGTGACGATCAAGTCGCTCTGCTCGGCCAGCGGAATGAACGTGTCCGGGCCAAGCAGGCCCTCCTGCGGGTGTTGCCAGCGCAGCAAGGCTTCCACCGATACGATGCGCAGGTCACCAAGGCGGTAGCGCGGCTGGTAGTACAGCACGAACTCTTCATTTCTCAATGCCCGGCGCAGGTCATTTTCCAGCTGGCGCCGGTACTGGATCTGTTGGTTCATCTCGGCGGCGAAGTAGCGCCAGGTGTTCTTGCCGTCGGCTTTCGCCTGGTACAGGGCGATATCGGCGCAGCGCATCAGCTCGCCGGCGTCGAAGCCCTGGGTGCGGGTTTGGGCGATGCCTAGGCTGGCGCCAATGTGCAGCACTTGGTCTTCGTAAGAGATGGGCTGCTGCAGCAGTTCGATCAGCCGTTTGCTCAGCCGGTCGATCTCGGTGCGGTTATCCATGCCTTCGAGCACCAGCACGAACTCATCGCCGCCCAGCCGTGCGACCAGGTCGCCTTCACGGGTGGTGTCGCGCAGGCGCGCGGCCACTTCCTGCAGCACCGCGTCACCGGCCGCGTGGCCAAGGGAGTCGTTGATCGGCTTGAAGTTGTCCAGGTCAAGCAGCAGCAAGGTCAACGGCGGCGAATCGCTGCCACGCAGCAGGGCATGCTCAAGATGGCGGGCGAGCTTGTTGCGGTTGGCGAGGCCGGTGAGCGGGTCATGCAAGGACAGGTGCTGGATGCGCGCATGGGCTGCGACTTCGTCGGTAATGTCGCTGGCGGTGCCGCGAAAACCGGTGAGCTTGCCATCGTACAGAATCGCCCGGGCCGAAATACGACAAAAGCGGTTCTGGCCATTGTGGTCGCGATAGGCGCAGCGCAAGTTGGCCGGTTGTTCCGTGTCGGCTTCGGCCTGGGCATCCAGCCAGGGCGACAACGGGGTGGTGTCACAACTGAGCAGTTGGTTGATTGGTTGCCCCAGCCACTCTTCGACCCGATCACCGGTGACCCTGACGAAGCGTTGCGACAAGTAGGTCAGCCGCTGTTGCCGATCGGTTTCCCAGATCCAGTCGGACGCGGCCTCGGCGACTGCGCGAAACCGTTGTTCACTGGCCTCCAGGGCTTGGTTGCTCTGCTGCAGGTGCAGAAGGCTCAGGTCAATGGCGCGTGAGCTGCGCAGGGCATGACGTAACAGGTACAGCATCACCAGGCCCAGCACCAGCAACGCACAGAGCAATGGCGGCAGCACCGCCCAGAGCAGTTGGCGCCCCGGCAACGGGCTGGTCCAGGCAAGGTAGTAACCGGTGCCCCCCAGCGCGATCTGCTGATGGCCGTGCGCCCCGCCCTGGTTTTTTTCGATACGCATTTGCGCAAGGCCCACACTCGCGCCGAGGTTAGCAAGCTTCGCTTCGGTCAGTTGATCTATAAAGAGCATGATGGGGGCGTTGCTGACCTCTTCGGCCGTCACATCCCTGTCGGGGCGCACGGCGGCGGCGCTGAGGACGGCTGGCCAGCCGTTGAACAGCACAAAGTGCGTGACCTGCTCGCGTGCGCTGGCGGCTTGGCGCGCCTCGGCGATGATCGCTGGCAAGGGGGCATCGATGAAGCTGCTGGCGGCGGCTTCGGTAGGGTTGCCCTTGAACAAGGCATAAGTGGTGCGCTGGTCGTCGACGACGAACACACCTTCATAGCCGCTGGCGCTGTACAGCGACTCGCCAACATTTTTTTGCTGGTAAGCCCATTGCCAGTCCACCTTGCCAACCAGGTGCTCATAGGCGGCGTCCCACACGGCGTAGCTGGAAAGAAACTGCCGCGAGGCCAGCAGGCGCTGTTGCAATGCTTGATTGGCCTGGAACGCGCTGCGTTGCTGTTCCTGCTCATCCAGCGACGCGGCGATATTGAACAGTGCGCCGAGGGTGACCAGGCAGGCCAGTCCGAATACGACGCAAAAGCCACCGATCAAAGTGCGAACGGGCAATCGGGGGGTAGGGCTGGCGGGCGTCAGTTTGGCGTTCCTGGCCATACACGAGCGACTCCTTCATGAGCTGCTGCCCCCCGCTGGTCAATCAGCGAGGAGATTCAGTCAGGATAGGCCAGCCTGAGCGTTGCGGCCTCGCTGTGGGCGAAATTGACCTCGGGACCGCGCCGTTTATCGCATAACCCGCGTGAACATTGTTCAAAAGACGGTCATCGACGAAAAATGACCTTACAAGCCAATTCACGGTTGGTGCGACCACTGTGGGGTAACATGAAGTCCTTCCTCATGCTTGGAGTGCTGCTGCTCATGATGCCCATGGCTAACCCTGCCGGCGAGCCGGCCCCACAGCGGGACGGACGCTTTCACAACCAGGCCAGCCTGCCCCAGGATGGCGTGCTGAAAAAACTGCGCATCGGCTTGAAGTACCTGTTCTTGCGCAAGCCACCAGAAACCCGGCCCGTCGCGGCCATCAGCATGCAGCCGATGACCCGCCAGCAGGTGCTCGATGCACCCGATCACAGCCTCTGGCGCCTCGGCCATTCCACGGTGTTGCTCAAACTGCGGGGGCGCTTCTTCATTACCGACCCAGTCTTCGCCGAGCGCGCCTCGCCGGTGCAATGGGCCGGGCCGTTGCGGTTCCATGCTCCGCCGCTGGCGCTGGATGACTTGCCGCCGCTGGCAGCGGTCATTCTCTCCCACGATCACTTCGATCATCTCGATGAACAGGCCATCCGCGTTCTGGCCTCGCGGGCCGAGCGCTTCCTGGCACCGCTTGGGGTGGGCGACCTGCTGATCGAGTGGGGGGTACCGGCAGCCAAGGTCACTCAGCTGGACTGGTGGCAGGAGAGCGAGGTTGGGGGTGTGCGTTTCGTCGCTACCCCGGCCCAGCACTTTTCCGGGCGTGGGTTGTTCGACAGCAACCGCACCTTGTGGGCCTCCTGGGTGGTAATAGATGAGCAGCTGCGTATTTTCTTCAGCGGTGACACAGGCTACTTCGATGGCTTTGCTCAGATCGGCGAGCGCTATGGGCCGTTTGATCTGACCTTGATCGAGACCGGCGCCTACAACCTGGCCTGGCCCAACGTGCACATGCAGCCGGAGCAGAGCCTGCAGGCACACCTCGACCTGCAGGGGCGGTGGATGCTGCCGATTCATAACGGCACCTTCGACCTCTCCATGCATGGCTGGCAGGAACCGTTCGAGCGCATCGTTGCGCTGGCTGCGGCGGCACATGTGCGTTTGAGCACGCCGCAGATGGGCGAACGGGTCAGCCTCGACTCCCCTCATGAAGGGCAGAACTGGTGGCAGCCACGGCCAGTACGCGGGCGGAGCAGGGGGGCCGAACGTTCAGTCGCTGCGCGCTGAGCGTCAGTCTTTATGGTCCCGCTCGCGGGGGGAGGGCTGCTTGTCCCCCTTCAATAGTTGCGAGGGCGGTTTGCCGCTGTCGCTGCGCACCTGGGCATGGCTGATCAAGGCGAAGATGAAGCTGCCCCCAATGATGTTGCCGGCCAGCGTCGGCAGTGCGAACTCCAGCCAGAAGCTGCGCCAGGTTTCGTCGCCCGCCCAGACCAGGTAGGACACCTCCACCGAACCGACGACGATATGGGTGAAATCACCGAGCGCCATCAGGTAGGTGATCATCAGGATGATCCAGATCTTGGCATGCTCCATGGACGGGATCATCCATACCATGGTGGCGATCATCCAGCCCGAGACGATGCCTTTGGCAAACATCTGGCTGATGTCGTTCTTCATTACCTTGCGGCCGATCTCCAGGAAGGCCACATCCGTCTTGCTGTCGAAGATCGGCAGCTCGAGCATGACCCAGGCCACCAGCAAGGTGCCCGCGAGGTTGCCGACTAGCACCACGCTCCACAGGCGCAGCAGGCGCCCGAGGTTGGTCAGTGTCGGCGTGGTCATTATGGGAAGCACCGCGGTCAGTGTGTTCTCGGTAAACAGTTGCTGACGCGCCAGAATCACCGCAAGAAAACCGGCGCTGTAGCCGATGCTGGCGATCACCTGGGCACTGTCGCCGTCCGGCAGGCGGGCATAGAAGAGCCCCATGGCCATTAATGAAAGGCCCATGGTCAAGCCTGCTGCCAGCGCGGACCACCACAGTGCCGCCAGGGTGCGCTCGAGTTCCTGGTCACCCTGGAAGCGAATGATCTCGTGCAGTACCGCCGCCCGCGGAGGCTGGTTATGGCTGACTTCCTTTTCCTCATCCGCCGACAGGCCGGGGGTCTTGTCGCTCTGTGCGTCGCTCATGGCCGCTGCCTCCTCGGAGTGTTTCTCTACAGAGCGGCGGTTCATGCATTTAGTTGCCAGGTGGCTGTGAAATGCAGTTTGAAAGTTTTTTCAGATCAAGGTGTTGACTCTGATTTCAAACCGCGTATTATTCGCCTCCTCGCAGCGATGAACGCAGCGGGGCAAGCGGTAAGTTGTTGAGGTTAAAGGCTTTTGAAAGAAAGCTGATTCAAAAAACTTCAAAATTAACGCTTGACAGCAAATGAGGAAAGCGTAGAATGCGCGCCTCGGTTGAGACGAAAAGCTCTTAACCACACGCTCTTTAACAAATTGAATCAAGCAATTCGTGTGGGTGCTTGTGAGTACGGACTGATAGTCAAAAAGATTATCAGCATCACAAGTGACCATGCGAGAAATCACATAGTCATTTGAGATTGCTGAG
>NZ_JBDFPP010000033.1:0-42651 GCF_039672635.1 Pseudomonas sp. P39-UII1 | reverse complement strand
CCAAACACTCGAAGGACTTTTCAGGTGCGATGCCCCATGCCTGGAGGCATTGAAAAATGCCGTGTGGCTACTTCCTCAGAGAAGTTGTCTGCTGCCATAGAATCTCCCACATTTGTTGCAACGTGCCATTCCAGTCAGGCCATGGTTGTTCGCCTTTGCGCATGACTGAGGACAGGTGAGGCGGCAGCAGCGCCAGCCGAAAAATCTCGTCGAGCCACCAAGGCTAACAACTATGGCCCATCAGGCCATGGCACGTTGCAACAAATGTGGGAGCGGGCTTGCCCCGCGAAGCGCCGCGCGGGCGGCGCTCGGTCTCAAAGGCGCTGAAGATCCCAAGGCAAGCACTTCGCGATGCGCCGCGCGGGCGGCGCTCGATCTCAAGGGCGCTGAAGATGCCGAGGCAAGCCCAGCGCCTTTGATTCAAGCTGCCCGCCGCTCGCCCTTGAGCAGTTTTTTCTGGGCCTCCATGGCAACGCCCAGCTCTTCCAACTGATCTTTACCGAGTAGCTTCTTCGCAGTAGGGAAGAGCTCGCCTTCCTCTTCCTCGATGTGATGCTCAAGCAGCTCCTTCATGACTTTCACTCTACCGGCGAATTCGAGGGTGCCGGTTTCGGTATGCAGCAGGTCAGGGAGCACCAGCGAGTCGACCGTCCGGTGTTCTTCCTTGGCCTCGTAATACATCTTGGCTTCCTCTTTACCTCCGGCTTGCTTGATCGCCGGGTAGAGAATGTCCTCCTCCAGGGCCGTATGGACCTGCAGTTCCTGCTCGATGCGGTGCAGCAGTTCAGCGCGTTTTTTTACCGCACGTTCGGTGGTCGAGGAGAGTTCTTCCAGCAGTTTCTTGACCAGCTTATGGTCTTGAATCAGCAGATCGATAGCGTTCATGGAGACACCTCTTCACGGTGGATAAAGTCTGGCTTCCCAGGCGCTGTACGAAAGACTGCGTGTAGGAGCTGGCTTGCCTGCGATCGGCTGCGAAGCAGTCGTAAATCCTGTATCCGCGTCCTGTCTGGCAGTGCGCAGACACCGGTTTTGCGACTGCTTCGCAGCCGATCGCAGGCAAGCCAGCTCCTACAGGGTTTCGTACAAAGCTTATGAGGTTGAGTGGGCGCCAACGTCAGGGTTCAACGATCGTGATGATTGGTCTACGGCCAGCGTTCGCCGGCCAAGAACCGCCCTCAAAGAATGGGTTTACCACCCGTGACGCCGTAGCGTGACCCCGAGATGTAGCTGGCCTCATCAGAACCCAACAAGACATAAATCGGAGCGACCTCCACCGGTTGCCCTGGCCGCCCCATCGGGTAGCTCGAACCGAAGTTCCTGACCGCATCATCGGGCATGGTGGCAGGTATCAGCGGTGTCCAGATCGGGCCGGGGGCCACGCTGTTCACCCTGATGCCTTGCTTGCCCAGCAGCTGGGCGAGGCCGGCGGTGAAATTGGCAATGGCGCCTTTGGTGGCGGCATACGCCAACAGGCTGGGTGATGGGTCGTCGGAGTTGACCGAGCTGGTGTTGATGATCGACCCGCCTTTGGGCATCGACGGCAACGCGCGCTGGCAAATCCGGAAAATGGCGGTGATGTTGGTATCGAAGGTCTTCACCCATTCATCATCGTCAATCTCGTCCAGGCCCTCATGAGCCATCTGGAACGCGGCGTTGTTGACCAGAATATCGATGCGACCGAACTGCGCCACCGTCTTGTCGACGATGTCGTAGCAGTGCTGCTTTTGCGCCAGGTCACCCGGTAGCAGCAGGCACTGCCGGCCCGCAGCTTCCACCCAACGCGCCGTTTCCTGCGCATCTTCGTGCTCATTCAGGTAGGAAATCGCAACGTCGGCGCCCTCGCGGGCGTAGGCAATGGCCACCGCGCGCCCGATGCCGCTGTCGGCGCCGGTGATCAGGGCGATTTTGCCTTCGAGCCGATTCTTGCCGCTGTAGGTCTGCTCACCGCAGTCTGGATACGGCTCCATCTTGCGTTGCGAGCCTGGAACGCTTTGCGGTTGAGAGGGGAAGGGGGGAGTGGGGTAGTCGCTCATGGGGGCAGCTCCTGCAGTTGAGAACGCTCATTACCGTTCGAACGGTGCAACAGGCCGGTGTTGGGATGAGTTCAGGGTTCGCGCGACGGGCGGTCAGTCTTGGATTTCCATTGAATTCTCAAGCGTGGGATAGCTCTACCGCTCACTCGTCTCGTGCTTTGCGTGCAAGGCTCGACCCTCAAACTGGAGCATAGAAGTGCCTAGAATCATCACCCCTACCACCCCCGAACATGAGATCGATCAGCAGAATGCAAGGATGTTCGGTACCCCGAAGGAGCGGCTGGATTTCTATCGACGCGAAATCCAGTACGAAACTACCATCCTGGCCAACCGCACCGATGCTTACCTGGCGGCTCAGTCATTCCTGGTCATCGCGTTCGTGTCGTCGATGAGCAACCTGAACGACGGCTGGGGCGAGATGTTCACGTTGATAGTGCCGGCGTTTCTCGCACTGCTCGGTGTGCTCAGTTCGCTGAACGCCTGGCCAGGCATCCGCGCGGCCTTTCGAATCATCGAGCACTGGCAGCTCAAGCAAAGCCACTTGCTGCGCAGTGAGCCGATGATGGGCTTGGCGTATGACGAATCGCCGTTGTTCTGCGAGGCGGAAACCTCTCAGGCTGGGCACCGCAAATCGCTGCTGTTTTCCCTGCGCACACCGTGGATTTTTCTCGGCTTCTGGGTCTTGCTGGGCACCTATTCGGTTTACATCCAGCTGGCGTGACCCGCGCCCTCCAGCCGCGCTGAAGCACAACGGAGGGCGCGGCGCAGATCGCTGAGCTCAGCCTGCCAGCGCCTTGATCAATTGCTCATTGAAGGCCGGAATATCGTCTGGTTGGCGACTGGTGATCAGGTTACCGTCTACCACCACCTGCTCATCCACCCACTGGCCACCTGCATTGCGAATGTCGTCCTGCAACGTCTTGTAGCTGGTCATCCGCTTGCCCTTGACCAGACCGCTTGACACCAGCAGCCAGGCACCGTGGCAGATGACGGCCAACGGCTTGCCGGCCGCAGCATGGCTTTTCACCAGCTTTTGCGCGCCAGGGATGATCCGGATCGTATCGGAGTTCTGCACGCCGCCAGGCAGTACCAAGGCGTCGTAAAGGTCGAGGTCGGCACTGTCGAACGTTGCATCCACGTTGAACTCGTCGGCGGGCTTGTCATGGTTCCAGCCGCGTACCTTACCCTCCTTCTCACCCAGGATATCGACTACCGCACCGCTGTTCTCCAGCGCTTCACGCGGGCCGGTCAGTTCCACCTGCTCGAAGCCATCGGTGACCAGAAAGGCCACGCGCTTGCCGTCAAGTTGTGCACTCATCAGTTATCTCCTCGTACTGTAGGGCATCAGATAGGGCCCGGCACCGGCAGGCAAAGTTCCTGCGCGGTGCTCAGCGGTTGATATCAGCGGCGCCTGCGCTGCGAGCGGGTGAGGACCAGCCCGGCAATGATGCCGAGGACTGCCGCGCCCACCAGCAACGGTGTGTGGCCTTTGCGCTCTCGCCAGCCGCCGTCCACGCTGCGCCGGCCACTGGGTGGTTCGAACAGGTTGCCCGAAGAAATCCCTGCAACAGGACTGCGGTGCAAGCCCCAGCGTGTCAGCCATCCCGATATCTGCGGGAGTGCTGGCACCAGGAAGCTGGCCAGGTGGGCGAGGCGCGCGGTTGCGCCGACCGTGGTGTGCGCACGCGGGGAAATGGCGCACGCCACCATGGCCTTGGCCACCAACTCCGGATCGTAGATCGGCCCGGGCGGGGTGAGCGCGTGGCCGGTGTAGTTGCCGCCATCCCTGAAGCCCGGCGTATCCATGACCGCTGGGTAGATGTCGCAGACATGGATGTCGGGGAACTCCGTGAGCTCCCCGCGCAACGCGTCGGTCAGGCCTCGCAGGCCGAACTTGCTTGCCGAGTACGCCGCGGCATAGGGCTGGGCAACCCAGCTGCCCAGTGACAGCGTGTTGATCAGCGTGCCGCTGCGCTGCGCCTTGAAGTAGGGCAGGGCCACATGGGCGCCACGCAGGTAACCGACCAGATCGGTTTGAATGACTTGCTCATGGGCCTCCAGTGGCGTGTCTTCGAAATTGCCGACCGCGCCGACGCCGGCGTTGTTGACCCAGATATCGATTCGGCCATGGCCAAATTCGGCAGCCTGCGCGGCCAGCGCTTGTACCTGGTCGCTGCGGCTGACGTCGGTGGTGATTGCCACGGCGTCCGTGCCGCAATCGGTGCACTCATCCAGCACGTCGAACAACGCTTCTTCATCGCGTGCAGCCAGCACCAGGCGCGCACCTTTACAGGCAAAGGCATGTGCGGCGGCGCGGCCTATGCCACTTGAAGCGCCGGTGATGACCACCACTTTGCCCCGCAGTGGGCCCTTGATCGGTGCTGGGCGTGGCGGCTCGGCCGGCTGTGGCGCTTGCTCCACAGCGTCCGCCGCAGGCGCGAGGAGGGTGCTGGGGTCCAGCCTCGAAAGCTCGAGGGCGGTGCCATCCACCAGCATCAACCTCAGCCCCTCGAGGGTGCCTGCCACCCGATCGGGGAACACCGGCTCACCTTGCGCATCCAGGCTGTCATAGATGAATGTGGTGCCCTCCAGCCAGCCGACAGCGGTCAGCAGTTCGGGCCCGAGGTAATACTTGCCGTCCAGGAAGAAACCGGGAAATTGATGGGCGCGTTCGATGTTATCCACGCGGTATCGTTCACCTGGTTTCATGCCTGTCGCTTGATCGATCATGGTCAACCTCCTTTGGCTGCATACCGGGAAGCGCTAGCCCCCTGTGCTTACCCGTGATTGGAGCCCAGGGTTCCGGACGCAGCGCCGGGAACCAGGATGACCTTGCGGCAGTTGTCCTGTTTCTGGTCGAACATCTTGTAGCCCATGGCCGCTTCTTCCAGGGCAAGGCGGTGGGTAACGATCATTTCGGGTTGCAGCCGGCCGGCCTCGATATGCTCGAGCAGCTCTGGCAGGTATTTCTGCACATGGGTCTGGCCCATTTTGAAGGTGAGGCCTTTGTCGAACGCGTCGCCGAACATGAAGGCGTGGACGAAGCCGGCGTACACTCCCGGAACACTGACAACCCCGCCTCGGCGCACAGCCGCAATGCTCTGGCGCAAGGCCTTGCCACTGCTGCCCTCGATCTTCAGCGCCGTCAAGACCGTTTCGGCAGTGCTGCCCTTGGCCTCGAACCCCACGGCATCGATGACCGCATCGACGCCGCGCCTGCCTGGCGTGTGGCGGATGATGCTGTCGGCAGGGTCGTCATCCTGCTCGAAGTTGATCGGGATCACCCCGTAGGCGTCCTGGGCATAGGCCAGGCGGTAGTCCTTGTCATCGACCATGAAGATGGTTTCGGCCCCAAGCATTTGCGCGCACGCGGCACTCAGCAGGCCCACTGGCCCGGCGCCATAAATGGCCACTGATGAACCCGGGCCGATTTCGGCGTTGAGGACTGCCTGCCAGGCGGTCGGCAGGATGTCGGAGAGAAACAGCACCTTGTCATCGGCCAGCGCGGTGGGCACCTTGAACGGGCCGACATTGGCTTTGGGTACCCGCACGTAATCGGCTTGCCCACCCGGGATGCCGCCATACAAGTGGCTATACCCGAACAACGCAGCGCCTGGCGGAATGCCTTTCTTGTTGATCAGCGAGCCGCGACCGGTGTTGGTGGTTTCGCAGGCGGCAAACAGGTCGTGCTGGCAGAAGAAGCAACTGCCGCAGGCAATGACGAAAGGGATCACCACACGGTCGCCGATCTGCAAACCGGTGACGTCACTGCCCGTTTCCTCGACGATGCCCATGAACTCATGGCCAAAAATATCCCCCGCTTCGGTCTGCGGAATCTTGCCCCGGTAAAGGTGCAGATCAGAGCCGCAAATGGCGGTTGCGGTCACCCTCAGAATGATGTCGTCCGGCGCTTGGATGATGGGGTCTGGGACGGTATCGACCCGGACATCGTTTGCGCCGTGGTAGGTCAATGCTCTCATCGAATCAGCTCCTGCAGCCGTGTGTTTGCACTTGCATTATAGGTATGCAGGGGAATCCATGAGGGACGGCAAAGTTCAGACGAGAAGCCCGATGGTAATTACAACGAAAATGAACTTCGAATTACTCGGGCCATTCCTACAGGACTAATGCTAAAGAACTGTCTCATGGGGGTGGCCATGCTGAAGCGCTTTGTGGTGGTTCCTGCTGTCCCGGCTGCAAAAGACTATCTTCCCAGGCGCTCAGGCTTTGCGTGTGCAGTGGAAGAGGGGTTCGATCTTTACGATACGCAGGAGAAAACACGCCTGATTCTTCGGCTGCCTACGCGCGCCGAAGCTGAGTGTGAATGCATGAGTCGCAATAGTGATGGTGCCGGGAATTCATGAGATCGCCAGGCGACGCTTCGATGAGCTTACGTGGGTAAACCGTCTATCAACGCTCAATGCTGGTACGGCTCAAACTCACACAGAATGACGTTCCCCTTTCGTGCGTGGAACTGACGACCACATCGCCGCCATGGGCCTTGGCGATTTCCCGAACGATGAAAAGGCCGAGCCCTACGCTTCTCAGGTCGGTGTCCAACTCGCTCACTCGTGTCATCGGCTCAAACAGGTTACCCAGCGAAGATTCGGGTATGGCTGGACCCTCGTTATGCACCGTTAGCAAGGCCACCTCGCCCTCTAGGAAGGAAGTGACCGTTATGGGCTGGCCAAGATCCCCGTAGGCAACACTGTTGGCTACCAGATTCCCAACGAGCTGATGCATCCTGTCAGCGTCGACCTCTGCCAGCCCGGCGCCCACTTGTTCATGCACCAGCCTTGCCTGGGGGAAGGCGACACGCAGCTCGTTTACGCTTCGCTCAATGACCAGGTGCAGGTCAACCGCCTTCCGTGTGATGCCGATGCCGCGACCGACCCTGGCCAATGCGAGGTCCAGCAGGTCTGCGATCATCCGTTGAGCGCGCTCGGAGGACTGACGGATGTGGCCGAGCAATTCTGTATCTCGCGATGAGCGTTCGCCTCGTGCCAGCAGGTCTGTCGCCATCTTGATCGCGGTCAGCGGGTTCTTCAGGTCATGACTTGCGATTGCGACCATTTGCTCCGCAAAAAAAGCCCGCTGTTGGGTTTTTTCATAGGCGAGATCGAGTTCCACTTTTGCCTGCTGTAGAGCGGCCTCGGCGCTCGTCTTCTCCCATAACAACTGTTCGGCCCGTTGGCGGGCCTCCACAATCTCGCGCTCATACTTGTCCCGATCAGTCATCCCGAACAGCGCCAGTTCGTAATAAACGCCCTCGGCATGTTCGCGCCTCACGCCATTGAGCAGCAGGGTGACTGTCTGTTCACTGGCGTTTTTGAGGTCAAGTTTCACCTCCGCAACGGAGCCCTGCATGCGCATGAGGGGCGCCCAGTGGGTCTGATGGAAGATTTTACCGCCCATTGTCAGGAGGTCCTGAAACCGAAGCTGGCCAAGCGCTTCCTGGCTGATGCCCATCCAGATGCTGAAAATACGATTGCTGCGCAGGATGGTGCCGTCTTCGTCGGTGACGACCAGGCCACAGGGGGCACCGTCGAAAAGCTCTTCGAACGCGGGAAGTAGCGGCTGATCAATCGACATCTGCGCCTACCCATGGCTGAAGGAAGGCGTCCATTGCTTTGGCACACGCGTCTGGAGCGCTCATGTGCGGGCAATGCCCCACGTTATCTACGAGGTGGAAAACACTATTGGGTAAAGTCGCATGCATGTAATGGCCCACGCCCACCGGCGCGATCAGGTCATCGGAAGATTGCAGGATAAGCGTCGGGGTAGCCAGCCCGGCGATGTCTTCGCGGTTATCGGACAAGAAGGTCACGCGTGCAAATTGCTTGGCGATCTGCGGATCTGTGCGGCAAAAGCTATTGGTAAGTTCATCGCCCAGGGCCGGCTGCCCAGGTGAGCCCATGATGGTAGGGGCCATCGCGCTCGACCAGCCCAGGTAGTTGCTGTCCAGCGTGTGAAGGAGCGAGTGAATGTCTTCGAGCTTGAACCCGCCCACATACCCATCGGAATCGATATAGCACGGTGACGGCCCAACCATGACATGGGCGGCTATGCGATTCGGCGAAAGGCGGTCGGCCAGTGCTCCGATCATTGCACTCACCGAGTGGCTGACCACGATCACAGGGCCGCTTGCAAACTGATCGATGACGTCGTTCAGGTCGCGAGCGTAACCGGCCAGTGAACCGTATTTTTCGCTTTCATAGGCAGCCAGGTCAGATCTGCCTGCGCCGACCAGGTCATACAACACTACGCGGAAGCGGTTGGTGAAGTGTTGGAACAGGTAATGCCACATGGTCTGATCGCAGCCGAAGCCGTGGGAAAAGACCAGCGTCGAAGTGCCTGCGCCATGGACGGTGACGTTGTTCCTGCGTTGAATGTCCATGCATCACTTCTCCGTTCAGCCGAGCGGGTTTGGCTTTAGGGAAGAATAGTGCCGTTGAGGGGATCGAAGGGCAAGGTCTGGCGTGCCCCCGGTGCTCGCCACGGCACATTCAGCGCCAGTAAGATCGAGCGCCGCCCGCGCGGCGCATCGCGGGCAAGCCCGCTCCTACATTTGTTGCAACGTGCCATTCCAGTCAGGCCATGGTTGTCCGCCTTGGCGCATGACTGAAGACAGATGGGGCGTCGGCAGCGCCAGCCGAAAAATTGGGTCATGCCAACAAGGCTGGCAACCATGGCCTCACAGGCCATGGCACGTTGCAACAAATGTAGGAGCGGGCTTGCCCGCGATGCGCCGCGCGGGCGGCGCTCGGTTTATGCATCACCGCAAAACCCAAGCCAGGCCCACGGTAGCCCCCACCCAATGTCCCGACAATGGTCGGAACTGCGCCTCAATCCGTCAGTCAGGTTTAGTAGCCCCGTAAACCTCGAGGTGCCCATGGCAACGCACAACATTCACTTGCTGGGATTGTCCGAGATAGAGGTTGCCACGGAACCCTCAGGATGATTCATCTTGGTTGCGCGGGCTGGAGCGTGCCACGCCTTCATGCCGAGCACTTTCCCCAGCAAGGCACCCAACTGCAGCGCTACGCGGCCCGATTGAACGCGGTCGAAATCAACTCTTCGTTCTATCGCGCTCACCAGCCAAAAACCTATACCCGATGGGCTGCGTCAGTCCCTGAGCATTTTCGCTTCTCCGTCAAGTTGCCCAAAGCCATCACGCATGAAAAGCGCCTGCTTGGCTGTACAGCCTTGCTTGAGCAATTCCTTGATGAGTGCGGGCATCTGGGGGATCGCCTCGGTTGCCTGTTGGTGCAATTGCCCCCGTCACTGGCGTTTGACGTCGAAGTTGCCGATCGATTCTTCACCCGCCTGCGTAAACACTATGATGGGTGGCTTGCAGTCGAACCACGGCATCCTACCTGGGCGACCGCGCAGTCGTTGCTTGTGGACTTGCAAGTGGCTCAAGTGGCGGCCAGCCCTTCGCGGTTTGGCGTAGATGCTCAACCGGGTGGCTGGCCGGGGCTGGTTTACTGGCGCTTGCACGGGGAGCCGCAGATCTACCTCAGCGCCTACGGACGCGATTACCTGCAGCGCCTGGCTGCTCAGCTGCAGCAGCGCGAGGACGCGCAACAACCTTCCTGGTGCATATTCGACAACACCGCAAGCGGTGCGGCCTTGGGCGACGCCCTGGCTACCGAAGCCTTGTTGCACGGGCGCGCCGCTGTCTATCCCGCTTGAACCATGAGCGATGGCCGGCTCGTTCTGTCGCCCGTCACCTCTTGCCAGGCAGTACCGAGCTGAGTACCTGCTTGGCGGTCTGCACGATAACACCCGCCTGATCCGGGTCGCCCTTGAGCAGGGTGCCGGCAAATTTCTTCGCCTGCTCTAGCTTGATATGAGGTGGCAATGGCGGCACGTCGGGGTCGGTCTTGAATTCGATCAGTACCGGCCGGTCGGCGCCAAGGGCTCGTTCCCAGGCCGCGGCGACGTCTTCTTCACGGTCGACGTAAATGCCCTGAAGGCCGATGGAGATGGCAAACAGATGATAGGGCACGTCAGGGATCGTCTGCGACGCCTCGAATTTGGGGTCGCCCTCCATCACACGCTGCTCCCAGGTGACCTGGTTGAGGTCCTCGTTGTTGAACACTGCGCAGATCCACTGCGGGTTCTCCCATTGCTGCCAGTACTTGGCGACGGTGATCAGCTCGGCCAGGTTGCGCATCTGCATCGCGCCATCGCCCACCAGTGCGATCACCGGGCGCTGCGGATGGGCGAACTTGGCGGCAATCGCGTACGGCACGGCGGCGCCCATGCAGGCCAGGCCGCCGGACAACGAGCACTGCATGCCCTGGCGAATGTGCAGGTCGCGGGCATACCAGTTGGCGCAGGAGCCGGAGTCGCTGGTCACCAGGGCGTTGTCGGGCAGGCGAGGGGACAGCTCGTACACCACGCGCTGCGGGTTGATCGGGTCGGCTTTGACCATGGCGCGTTTGGCCAGGGTCTTGTCCCAGCGTGCCCGCCATCCTTCGATCTTCTTGCGCCAGCGCCGGTCGGTTTTGGGCTCGAGCAGTGGCAGCAATGCACGCAAGGTCTCCCCGGCATCCCCTACCAGGTTTACCTCCATCGGGTAGCGCAGGCTGAGCATGTCCGGCTGCAGGTCGATCTGCACGCCGCGCGCCTGGCCTTCCTTGGGCATGAACTCAGCGTAGGGGAACCCTGAGCCGATCATCAGCAGGGTGTCGCACTCCGCCATCAACTGGTAGCTCGGTTCGGTGCCGAGCAAGCCGATGGCGCCGGTTACCCATGGCAGGTCGTCGGGCAAAGCGGCCTTGCCGAGCAATGCCTTGGCTACACCTGCGCCCAGTGTTTCGGCAATGTCGATGACCTGCTCGGTGGCCTGCAAGGCACCGGCGCCCACCAGGATGGCCACTTTGCGCCCGGCGTTGAGCACATCGGCGGCGCGTTGCAGGTCGCTCTCGTAAGGCACTACTTTGGGCTTGCTGTAGCCAATGCCGGAATGCACGGTGCCGTGCTCGCGGGCCGGCTCCTGGTAGGGCAGGTCCTGCAGGTCATTGGGCAGGATCACCGCCGTCACCCGCCGCTCACCGACGGCAGTGCGCACGGCCCGGTCTAGCAAGTGGCGGACCTGCGAGGGGGTGGAGGCCTGTTGCACGAAGGCACCGGCCACATCCTTGAACATCGACAGCAAATCCAGTTCCTGCTGATAGTGGCCGCCCAACGCCGCCCGGGCTTGCTGGCCGACGATGGCCAGCACCGGCATGTGGTCCATGCGGGCATCGTACAAACCGGTAAGCAGGTGCGAGGCCCCAGGCCCGGAGGTGGCGATGCACACACCCAGTTCCCCGGTGAACTTGGCGTGGGCGCAGGCCATGAATGCTGCCATTTCCTCGTGGCGGGCCTGGATGAATTCGATCTTGCCGTTGGCGCGGGCCAGTGCGCCAAAAACACCGTTGATGCCGTCGCCGGGGTAGCCGAAGATGCGCCGCACGCCCCATTGATACAAGCGCTCCACCAGAAAGTCGCCTACCGTGCCTGTCATTGCCTGCTCCCGTTCATTGGTCGATAGGGGTCTGGACTTGGCGTGGTTTGCGAAAGTTTCAACGGATCCGCTTGCTCCGGGGCATCAGCCGCCGTCCCAAGCAGTACCGTGGTGCGAGCGAATTGACTAGCCGGCCAGCGAGACAACCAAGTCAAACGCTGTAATGGGGACGTATGCCAAGGCGATAAGTGCATAGCGCTCGCGGGACTTGGCGACAAACGCGCAGAGCGCAAGGGCAATCATGATCACGTCCAATACGCCCCATAGCGCGATCGGAGATGCCTTGAAAAAGCTCACGTTCACGACCAGCCCGAGGAACAGATAAGCGGAAAGGAACAACAGCGCATAACGGCCGTCCTGTTCAAAGTAGACCTGAAGGCCATTCTGCTCATCCTCACTACGACTGGGGAGCAACAGCGCCGAAGAGACAAAAAGCGACAGCGCCAACAGCACGAGCAGGAGAAACTCGAGGAACGTGAACGTCACTTTTATCGCTGGCAGTCCGTTTACAGCCCACCAGAAGTCAAGCTGCGTCGTGAACAGAATCCCCGCCCAGGCGAGCGGCACCCAGTCGGGCTTGGCCACGCGGCGGATGCGGAATACCGTCAAAACGCCTAGAAGAAGCCGAGTGACCGAGAGCCCCAGTATCATCGAGAGTATCGTGGCAACGATTGGAAAATTGCTCATGGTAAACCCAGGCTTCGGGAAGGCTGGTTTTAGCATAGCTTCCGACCCTCACCCCAGTAGCGCAGCTTATGCTTTTGGCTCGTCCCAGTCGCTACGCAGGGTGGTTGCTTCGTTGACCCACGCATAGACGATGACTTTTGACCTTGAGTCGTAGCGAAAGAACAGCCGAAAGCGCCTGCCGATTTTTGCGCGGCGCCAATGTCGGTAGGCGGTGCCCAGCGTGTTGCCTTGGCGGAACTCATCACGGCCCGGGTTGGCTGGTACAGCCTCCATGATCAAATGGCTCAGTGCTCGAAACAGCTTGACGTTGGCGTTGCTTTCAAAACCCTGCGGGTCGTTCTGCTCAGCCCGGGCGGCGGCTTCTTGCAATTTGCGTAGCTGTAACGTCACACCTTCATGGAACAACAGTGTCCAGCCATGACGCAGCATCAGAGCGCAACCTCCCCGTCGATATCTTCATCCAGATTTACGGAGTGGTTTGCGTTGGCGAGCATGGTTTGCGCCAAGTCTTCCGGCAGAGTGGTGAGGTTGCGGCCGCCTCGGATATCAGCCTCCAGCAAACCCAGGAACGCACCGATGGCAGGGTCTTCGTGGGTGGTTTCTACGCGGCTAACCACGATTTCACCACCGCGTACGTCGAATGCAATCTTGCCACCGGTGTCAATGCCCAGTAGCTGGCGAACGGATTTTGGTAGGGTTACCTGACCTTTTGAGGTCAGGGTGGCGATTTCATGGATGGCAGGCATGAGCATTCTCCCGGATGAGTTGATTGATGGTAAGGAATTATCCTTACCTAGTCAACTAAGGGTTTGTGCTCGCTAAGCGTAGATGGGCGGCGCACAGTAGTGTCGCTGGGGCAATTAGCAGTTCCTTGCCTTGCAGGCGGCTGATCAATGCCCAGAGAGTGTTGTCGACTTGAATGATGTGCTGCATGGAATAATTCCTTCGTTGCAGAACGGACGCTAGCTTTAACCTGAAGCGACTTATGGAATCTTGATACCCAACGCATTCAGCGATGGCGTATCCATCCGGCCATTCACGGTCAGCCCACTGTCCATCTGAAAGGCCATCAACGCACCACGTGTCGCCTTGCCCATCACCCCATCAATGGTGCCTTGGTAATACTGGCGCACCATCAGCGCGGTCTGCACACGGGTGACCAGGTTGCTTTTCTGCTCATTGGTCGCGCGTCTTTTTGAAGTGCTCGAACTTGTCCCGCTAGTAGTGCCAGACGACTGATAAAGGCTGTTGCTGCTTGAGGTGCTGCTCGAAGCACTCGGCGCGCTGTAGCTTCGGGTACTGGTAGCGGGTGGGCTGTAGTAGCGAGGTGCGCTATAGCCACCCGAGCCGCTGTAGTGAGAACTGTGTGAGCTGTGGGACCGGTGTGAACTGTGCGAGCGATGTGCCGCATAGATGTTGACGGTGTCTGGCGCATTGAGCGTATCGGCGAATACTGGGGGCTGTAGCTTGTCGTTGGGTTGCCAGTTCGCATCGGCGAGCGACAGATGGCCCGCCTGTGCCAGGGTGGTACCTGCCATTGGCAGCAAGCTGATCCCACTGATCAGGACTTTCCAGCGGTCGAGCAATTTCACTGTGCACTCCTTGCATAGGCGCTAAAGGCCTCGGTCGATAGTAGTTGTACCCCGCGGCTTTGCCAGCGGTCGGTGTGGGATTTGAAGAAGCCAGAGCAATGTTTGACGGCAGCGCATTGCTGGCAGGTATCGATGAACAGGTTCTTCCAGTCCGAGATGCTCTGGCGGGCGAAACGCGAGAGGTGGGCGGGGACCAGGCACAGGGGCAAGTTGTAGATCGAAACCGGCACTCCGCGGTTGAACAGGAAATACACGGCCTGGCTCAACGACTCCTGATAGTCCAGCGGGTCAATCCACAGTTCTTCGTAGTTCTTCCTGGCCAGGCCGGTACTTTCGATACCCATCAGCGCAACATGCCGCACGAAGGGCAGGTTTCTGAATACATAGTGGGCGAGCTCTGGCAAGCGTGGTGTGGTCAGACGATTGAGCACAACGCGAATTTCGATGATCTGGCTGGCTCGCGCCAGGTTATAAAGACCTTGCAGGGTTTCGCTGAACGCGCCTGGAGCCTGCACCACATGGTCATGGTCTTCGGCATTGTCGGCATACAGCGGGATGCCCCAGCTCAACTGAGGGTGGCCGATGGCAGAGAGCGCTGCGATCCAGCTCGGGTCCTGGAACAGACGCCCGTTGCTGAGCACATGAATGGATTTCTGCGGCAAAACGGCTTTGCACTTGGCCAGGATTTCGAGCAGGCCGTCGCGATAAAGCGTTGGTTCTCCGCCGCTGATTCCCAGATTTTCCTCGCCCGGGTCCATCAGGTCGATCAGCCGTAGGTTTTCCTCGATGTGCCAACGATCATCGATATCTTTGGGCGGCTGCGAGCACATCAGACAGAGGCTGTTGCAACGATCGGTCATGAACAGCAGATTGCTGTCTGAGCCTCGTCGATAGAGCACTCGCACCAAAGCGTTGCCTGGTGTAATGGCAATGACATCGCCGGGCTGCACGACACCTGCATCTTTGGGGGTGTGCAGGTGTGGCCGCGCGCTGTCGAAGTCGCCGATCAATGGCTCCGGAATCAGGAAACCACCGACTGGTAATGAGAGCAGATGCGGGCTCTGTAGCCGTTCTTCGTTTGGCAGCCAAAGCAGCAGGTCATTGAACTCAGCGCTGCCGGCACAAACAGCCAGGCCTTGTTCGATGAACTCATCCAGAGTGATGACCTTTAGCAGTTTCGGCTCATTCAGGTGATGGATTTCGAAGTGGGTATCTTTGCGCAGCATCGCCATCAGCCCCTGTAACCCGGGAACCGGACATCGTTGTAAGAGCGACTGTTCAACCAAGACAGCAGCACCCTCTGCACGTTGTCGTCGCCATTGCAAAGCAGGCCGAAAAGATGCTTCAGCAGCCCCATGTTCTTCTTGCAGAAGCTGCTGAACACTCGGTGTCCGATTGGGTCAGCTTGGCGGGCATAGTGTTCGATGGGGTCAGCACCACAGTACGGGACAAGTGCGCAGTCGGAGCAGCCCGGCAGCGCTTCTGCTACACCACTGGCGAGCAACGCATTCATGACGGGCGATGCGAGTAATTCAGACAAGGGTTGCTGCACGGTGCCGAGCCTCAAGCCGTCTTCACCCATCTCCAGCAACATTCGGGCTTCGTCCGAGGGATAGACGTAACCGTCATAGTTGTAAACCAGCGCCGCAGTGCCTGCGCCAGCAGGGGAGCGCAGGTCTACATAGCCGGAGGAGAAGGGTGTCAGGATATTCTTCAGCAACAGGCTTGTATAACTCTCTGAGAGGTATACGCCCTGTTGGTTGATACGCAGTAAATAGGCCAGTGCCTTCTTGTAGAAGGCCAGGTATCGCTCAATAGGATAATCAAGTCGATGGGCACTCTTGGTGGCAAATCCATAAGGGCTCAGAGGCCGAAGCGAAATGCTGGAGAAGCCCTGGCTAACATACTCATCGATGATCGCTTCAGGTTGTTCGAGGCTTCTTGAAGTCAGCGTGGTCAACGCGGAAACTGCATCATGACCAAGGCGCTCACGGACCCACTGGATGCCTTTTACAGTGCGTTCGTAGGAGTCTCTTAACGGGGTCGGGCGGTTGGCATTGTGCAAGGGCGCCGGCCCATCGAGCGAGGTCGAAAACTGGATGCGATTTTGTTCTGCGAAGTCGAGTATTTCCTCCGTCAGGTGGTGCAGCGTGGTGGTGATGACGAACTGGATATCCCGTTGTTCGACCACGTTCCGTTCAACGACCCATTCGACAATCTGGCGGACGCGCCCGAAGGCCAGAAGCGGCTCGCCACCCTGAAACTCCACAGTCAGAGCGGGAGCGTTCGATTCGAACAAGCGATCCACCGCCGCCTGTGCATCCGTTTCCGACAGGTCGTGGCCGGATCCTCCCAGAGGGGCCCGCGAGACCTGGCAGTACTGGCAGGTATGGTTGCAGCGCAATGTAACAACGAACAAGTGCAGTGCAGGGCCCTGGAAGAGGAAGTCCTTGCGGCTGCGATACTGCGCGGCCATTTCCGGGAATGGGTCGTGGCGGCCTGGTTCATAGATGAAGTGGCGGGCCAGCAGGTCCTTGTAAAAAGGCGTACTTGCTTGAACGTCGAAGTAACTGAGGGCTCGTAATTGCGCGTCGTTCACGTGCATGTACTCACCGGTATCGGAGGTGAGCAGGATGTCACGGTCATGTCCCGTGTTCATGCGCATGAATCGAAAAGGCAGCAAGCGGTAGTGCTTGGCGTCTGTTGCAATCAGTGTCACTTGGAAATCCCACATCCAGCGAGCGCGGCTCGGGCCAGGATTTCACGTAACCCTGCTGTTTCGCGGTTGATATGGTCGCGTAGGGCGAAGTCGTTCAGGTGCTGGAGGATAAGTGAGCGAGCATGCTCCGGGGAAAGCGTTAATCTTGCTTCAGCGGGGTGGGCCGTGAGGCTAATTTGATTGGCTTCAATACCGATCTGGATTGCGACAGTGTCGGCCAGTGAATAAGCGGCGCGTTGCGCCACGCTGAGCGGGTAGGCTGCGCTGTCGAGTTTCAGCGTGACTGGCCATGTCATCGGAACCGGTCCTTCAAATCCGTTGGGAGCGTGTGGATTTTGCCGGTTGCCGAGGCATTATGCCATCATCATTTTGCACGCATTTGTCCAGCGTGGTGGGTGGTGTGCTCACTACGGCTCGGCCATTGATACGGGTTAGGGCCAAGGATTTATATCTCCCCAATCCACGTATCCTCATCAATAGCCGGCTTGGCCTCAGGCTGGGGGCATCCTTTCCAAACCATCCACAGCATGCCCTCAGATGTGCCCCCACTGTAGCAATCCACTGGAAGTGAATGGAGCTCCATGGTTTGTGGAAAGGCAGTAGTAATAAGATAAACAGCCTGCCCGGCATCGCCTAAAGACTATCAGGGTCGCCAAAAAACATCTGAATCCGCGACCGCAACCACCGCTCCGCCGGGTCATTGTCCTGCGCACCGCGCCAGGCCATGTGCAGTTCGAAACTGCGCACCTCCATCGGCAGGTCCTCAGCCCTGAGCCCGCCCGCAGCGGTCAACACATCGGCGGTGTAGTCCGGCACGGTGGCGACGATGTCGGTGCCGCCGAGCAGGCTGCCCAGGCCGTTGAACTGCGGGACCGCCAGCACCACATGGCGCTTGCGGCCGATTTCTTCCAGCGCTTCATCGATGAAACCCGACAGGTCGCCGGCGAACGACACCAGGGCGTGTGGGCGGGCACAGAAGTCGTCGAGGGTGATGCTGCCAGGCACGCTGTCGGCGCGCAGCAGTTTTGGCTTGCTGCGGCGCAGCACCTTGCGCTTGGCGTTGGCAGGCAGCTCGCTGGTGTAGCTCACGCCCACCGAAATTTCGCCTGAGGCCAACAGCGTTGGCATCAGCAGGTAATTGACCCGGCGCACCACCAGCACGATGCCGGGCGCTTCGGCGCGGATGCGCTTGAGCAATTGCGGCAGCAGGGCGAATTCGGCGTCGTCCGACAGGCCGATGCGGAACACCGCGTTGCTGGTGGCCGGGTCGAACTCGGCGGCGCGGCTGACGGCGGTGGAGATCGAGTCCAGCGCCGGCGACAGCAGGGCGAAGATTTCATGCGCGCGGGCCGACGGTTCCATGCTGCGGCCGGTGCGCACGAACAGCGGGTCATCGAACAGGTTGCGCAGGCGCGACAGGGCCGCGCTGATGGCCGGCTGGCCGAGGAACAGCTTCTCGGCGGCGCGGGTCACGCTACGCTCATGCATGAGGGTTTCGAACACGATCAGCAGGTTGAGGTCTACACGACGCAGGTCGTTTCGATTCATCGGTGCGCTTCGCCTAAAGTGGGGCAGGGGTGAATCTTAAGGCCAAAGGCTGTTACCCTGCACCGATTTATGGGGGCCAATGCACAGGAATGTGAGGTGCCCAATCGATGACAGGCATGTCGACTATTAATAGCCACTGATGGTCTAACGGCAAAAGCCCGGATAAAGTCCGTGGTAATACGAGATTCACAAAGGCGAGGTATGCGATGTCCCGCATGATCCGGTTCCATAAGTTCGGCGCTGCCGATGTGCTCCGCTGCGAGGAGCAGGCCGAACCGTCCCCGGCTGTCGGCGAGGTGCAGATTCGCGTCGAGGCAATCGGCGTGAGTTGGTACGACGTGCTCTGGCGGCAGAACCTGGCACCTTCCCAGGCCCGCCTGCCGGCGGGCATCGGCCACGAGATGGCTGGCGTGGTGACGGCGGTCGGCGAAGGCGTCGATGACATCGCAGTGGGCGACCGTGTCGCCAGTTTCCCGGCCACCAGCGCCAACGAGCATCCGGTTTATGGCGATGTGATCGTCCTGCCGCGCACGGCCATCACCCGTTACCCGGACATTCTTTCGCCGATCGAAGCCAGTGTGCATTACACGCCGCTGCTGATCGCCTACTTTGCCTATGTCGACCTGGCTCGGGCCAAGGCCGGGCAGACCGCGCTGGTGACCGATGCCAGCCATTGTGCCGGGCCTGCTTTCGTGCAGTTGGGCAAGGCCCTTGGCCTGAAGGTGTTTGCCGCGACCAAAGAGCCGGAGCAGCGCGAGTACCTGCTCGGCCTGGGCGCTGACAAGGTGATCGTCACCGAAGAGCAGGACTTGCTCCTGCAGGTTGGCAAATACACCGACGGCCGCGGCGTGGACATGGTCCTCGACGGCATGGGCGGCCCGCAGATGTCGCTGCTCGGTGACGTGCTCGCGCCGCGTGGCAGCTTGGTGCTGTACGGCCTGCAAGGGGGCAACCAGACGCCGTTCCCGGCCTGTGCGGCGTTCCAGAAGAACATCCAGTTCTATGTGCATTGCATCGGCAACTTCACCGGCAAGCCCGAGTTGGGCATCAGCCAGGACCAGGTGGCCTTGCAGCGTGCCTTGCGCGATATCAACCAGTTCACTGCCGATCAGTTGCTGACACCGCAGATCATCAAGGTGTACCCGTTCGATCAGGTGGTAGCAGCCCACCGGTATATGGATGAGTGCCCCTGTGGTGGCAGGGTGGTACTGGACATGCAGCCGAACTGAAGCACGTTTGCAGCAAAAAGAACCCGGGCCTGGCTCGGGTTTTTTATGGCTTTGATCAGGGGCGTATTACATGAATTTACCTATGAGCTTGCCTAACTAATGCCAGTCGTGCAGGTGCGTTTACATGCCTTGAAAAATCTTATTGTTTGAATGGAAGTGGTGCTAAGTGCACAGTAGTTTTCACTTTGGCTGAATGGTTTTTTTACCGGCATCTGTATCTTCTAATCGTTTGTCAGCGCTTGATAATGGCGCAATGATACTTGGCGCAAGGAGCGTGGAATGAAGGTGTTAACCCCCTGGTGGGCGACGGTTTGGTGCGGCAGCAAACATGCGGCAGGGATCTTCGCGCTCAATGGCTTGGCGACAGTAGTTTGTCACTTCAATGTTTCCGAAATGTTTGTAGGAAATTTCTTCAAACGTGCTTCGTCTTATCGCTTTTAATGCATGTGTGCACGGAGTGCGGCGGATGAATGAAGTTGTGAGGTGATACGTGAGCAATATTCACGACCAGGCGATGCACTATATCCACCAACAGGTGCTGGAACGCTTGTTGAACCATATGTCCCAGGCCCAGCGTGCCTCGCTGCAGTTGCTGATTCAGCGGTTACTGGTGGCTGCAGGTGGGCCGGAATACATCGGTACCTTCAGGTTGCTGGTGCTGCAGGGCAGCGATCGGCGCAGCGCCCACCTGCTGGCAATCTTGCGCGCCGCACAATTGAGTATCGCCCTGCGTGCGCCGGTCACCTTCCAGCTGCGGGTGGTGGTGGTGTGCCTGCCTGCAGCCAGCGGCGCGCTGCTGGAACACCACGAACGCAGCTTCAATGCCTTGTTCATGCATGACGATCCGAGGGTGCAGTTGCAGATGGTCGACGCCGGGGAGGTGGTGGCTTTCAGCCGTCGGCCGTCGGCAGTGGCCAAGCCCTGGATGTTGGCCCGCGATGCCTTGCTGCTCTTCGGTCATCTCGTGGATGGGCGCCCGGAAGCGCTGCTGGGTAGCCGTATGCACCTTGAGCTTGCCGCTACCCTGCGCCAGGTGCTCGAGGGGGAGCCGATTGTTGATGCGTGGGTCACCCCCATCCCTCTGCCCCAGCGGCGGCGTTACCTGGCCTGGGCCAGAAGGGCGCTGCGCCTGGCAGGGGGTGGAGGGGCGGCAAGCCTGCACCTGTGCATGGCGACCCTCGCCGCACACATGAGCCAGTTGCATGATGCGGCCGGCATGCCGCTTCTGGAACCCGGCACGCTGGGGTGCGATCAGGTGCCCGCGCTGCCCACGCGGTTGATTGCCATAGACGATCTACTGCCCCAGCTGCTGGGCGAAGGCGAACTGGATGCGATGATGCAATGCCGCTACGAACCGGCGGAGGAGGCCACGCCACTGGCGGCCTTTCTCGACCCGCTGGCCTTGGCGCAGTTGCATGACCTGCGCTCGCGCTGCCGGATGCCTGCAAGCGGCAGGCAAGCACTGCACCTCGTCGGCCCGCAGCCAATGCTGCAGGCCAGCTTGAGCAAGGGCTACGGTGTCGAACAAACGCAACTGCTGTGCATGTTGTACAGCCCGATCGCAGACCACGGGCGCGGGCTTGAGCACTTTCTGCAATCTCGCCACGCCGACATGCTGGTGGCATTGCCCTACCTGCACCGCGCCTTGCAAGGTAGACCTTGCCCCGATGCGGTCAAGGATTGGCTGGTCAATACCAGCGGTTTGTCGCTTGCCCAGTTACGGGCGGTCTATGACGGGCGCTTGCACCGCAGCGCGCGGCGCTTGCTGGCCAGCCTGGCACGGCGCGATGTGCACCTGGCGCTACTGGGACGCCCGCCGGGGGCGGCGGGACCGGCGGCGGGGCGTGATTCTGATGAGGCGTGAGTTCGCCTATCAGACGGTGTATCGCTACCTCGAAACATTGATCGATGAAACAGCAAGGGGAGGGCAGCGGCGTTTGCCTTCGCTGCGCGCCTTGTCACGGCGTTTGCGCGTTTCATTGGCCACCGTGCAGGCTGCGTATGGCTTGCTGGAGCATGAAGGGCGCGTGCTGTCAGTGCCCAAGTCCGGTTACTTCGTGCAGGCCGACGGCAAGGCCGGCGCACCCCTCACGCCGCCATCGCACGCCGCCGCGCCAGCGCACCCCACGATGGAGCGCCTGCTGTTCGCGCACGAGCGAAGGCTGGCGCGGCAGGGGGCCAGGGCGTCGCCTGTGGCGCAAGGCGTGGGTGAGATTCGCCTGCGCCATGTGTTGGCAGAACGCTACACCCGATCATCCCGGCAATCGTGGCACGCCGAGGATGTACACCTGGGCCCTGATCTGCAGGCGTTGCTGGAAACACTGCTGGCAGGTTTGGCGCTGCAGGGCAGCACGGTACTGGTCGCATCCCCTTGCTGCTGGCGCGTGTTGAGGGTTTTGCAGCGTGTTGGCATGCAGGTACTGGAAGTGCCTCTGGACAACCATGGCGGCCCTGATTTGCGCCGCCTGGCGTGCCTGCTCGGGCGTGAGTCGGTGCGCATGATGATCATGCCATCCTGCCTGAGCATGCCCATGGGGCGGCTGATGTCCCCGCAGGATCAGCGGGAGATTGCCCATTTGCTAGCCCGTCACCCTGTGTGGCTGCTGGAGAATGACGTGGACAGCGAGCACTGTTTTGCCGCACCCCCGGGCTGCCGTTTGCGCGACTGGGTCGACCCTCGATGTTTGCTGGTCCTGGGCTCGTTGGAAGCACTGGTCGGCGTCGAGGCGCCTTATGCTTATGTGCTGAGCAGGCATTGCGCCCTGGCCGAGGTCTTTGCCCTGCGTGCCTTCCAGCTCCCACCCGTGCGGCAGCAGGCATTGGCGCAGATGCTCGGCAAGGGCGAGGTTGACGAACAATTGGGCCGGCGGCGCGTGGAACTGCGTTTACGCATGGAGCAGGTCTGCCAACACCTGGAGGCTTGCCTGGGCGGGCAGGTGGCCTATGAAATGCCAGACGGCGGGCACGTCCTGTGGCTGCAACTGCTGCAGCCCATGCCGTCGGATCGGGTAGTGGCCGGTTTGTCGGGCCCGGCCTTGCACGTACTGGCGGGGTCGCAGTTCAGCGTGCAGGGGCGTTATCAACACTACCTGGCCCTGGCCTGGACGGCTGGCCCGCCAGAAGCGCTACGTGAAGCCATTTTCAGGTTGAGCCAGGCGTTGGAGCTGCGTTGCGGCCGGCAGGTCGGAAGCGAAGCATGATCGCCCCCCCTGGCATCTCACGTATCATGGCGGCATCGTTATCCCCTGTTCAGGAGCCTGCCCATGAGCCAGCCGCACTTGCGCCACCCCGTTCCAAAGGATGCCGAACGCTGTTACGCGATCGAGATCGGTGCCTACGAGGGCGATGAAGCCGCGACCCTCGAAAAGATCCAGACCCGTATCACCGAATACCCGCAGGGCTTTCTCATCCTTGAGGTCGACGGCAAGGTCGTGGGTTTCATCAACAGCGGTTGCGCCCACGATGTGGTGATGTCGGATGAAGCATTCAAGGAATTGGTGGGGCATGACCCGGCTGCCGCCAATGTAGTGATCATGTCGGTGGTGGTGGACCCGGCCTACCAGGGCAAAGGCTACGCGACCGTGCTGATGAACGCCTTCATCCAGCACATGAAAACGCTCGGCAAGCAAAGCATCCACCTGATGTGCAAGGAGCAGCATGTCGAGCTGTATCGCAAGATGGGCTACCAGTATGTGAAACCCTCGCCATCGGACCATGGTGGCATGGCCTGGCATGAAATGATCATGTCGCTCTGAGTGCTCGCGGTGCCATCCGTCGGCAGGGTGCCGACCTGACCCACGGCGCTTGCCAGGGCGGGTTATCTGTATGTATAAACAGTGCTCGTCCTCGTTGCCTGACCCTGCCCTGTGATCGCCCACTCTGTCGATGACCCGCTCTACTACCTGCATAACTTCCGCCAGGTGCTGCTGTGGGTTGAACAACGTTATGCCGACCTGCTCGACCCGCACGAGCTGGCCTTCATGCAGGCATTTGCCGGGCTGGACGCGCCGGCCCAGGCCCTGATGGTGCGCATGGTGATGCGCAAGGGCGAGCTGTTTCGCAGTGACCGCCTCGAGTACGCCGAAATCGGCGATACCTGCAGTGCCTTGCAATCGTTGGAGGCGTTGGGCTGGGTACGCGAACCCGAGCACCTGAGCCTGGAGCAGTTGTTTGCCCTGCTGCGCAAGGACGAGCTCGCCAGCGGTTTCGCCGGGCTGCTGAGCCGCCCGCGCGCCGCCAAAAGCGACCTGCTCTCGCAACTTCAAGCGTTGGCGCCGGCGCCCAGGCCATTGTCCGAATGGTTTGCGCAGGCCCCGGTGCGCATCGTGCAATGGTGCCTGCAGCCTCTGTGCGACCGCATGCGCCTGCTGTTCTTCGGCAATTTGTACCAGGACTGGTCGGAGTTCGTCCTTGCCGACCTTGGCCTCCTGCGCTTCGAGCAGGTGCCGTTCAGCCCCGGCTCGCGCGCCTTGCAGCAGCGCAGCGAGGTGGACCTGGCCTTGGCCTTGCACCAGTGCGCCGAGCGCCTGGAGCAGGGGGAAGGGCCAGGGTCGATTGTTCAGGCATTGGCGGGCTGGCACAGTGACAACCCGTGGCTGGCCCGGCGCCACGGCCGCTTGCTGTTTGCCCTCGGCCAGCAGTGCGAACGCCTGGGCGACTGGGACCTGGCCCTTGCGGTGTATGCCCAGAGCAGCCACGCGCAAGCGCGTATTCGCCAGGTGCGTGTGCTGGAGCGCAGCGAGCGCTGGCAACAGGCCCACGCGCTGGCAGTGCAACTGGCCGAAGCACCGGCCAACCCCCTGGAGGTGCAAGCGCTGCAACGCGTGCTGCCACGCCTGGCGCGCAAACTGGGCGGGCCCGCCCAGCCACGCCGGCGCGCTGCGCCCGCGCCGGTGATCGAGCTGGAGCTGCCGCGCGAGCACGCCGCGCTGGGTGTCGAAGAGGCGGTACGGCAACACCTGGCGCAAGCGGGTGGTGAGGTTCATTACGTCGAGAACACGCTGTTCAACAGCCTGTTCGGCCTGTTGTGCTGGGACGCGATCTTCGCCCCGGTGCCCGGTGCCTTTTTCAACCCCTTCCAGGCCGCCCCCCAGGATTTGCACGACTGTGACTTCCAGGCACGGCGCGCCGCTCAGTTCGACGCCTGCCTGGGGCGCCTCGACGACGGTACCCATCACCAGGCCATTCTCGACCGTTACGCGGCCAAGCAAGGCCTGCAATCGCCGTTCGTGTTCTGGCCAATGCTCAGCGACGCCTTGCTCACGCAGGCATTGGCCTGCCTGCCGGCCGCGCACCTCAAACACTGCTTCCTGCGCTTGCTGCAGGACATTCGCAACAACCGCGCCGGCATGCCTGACCTGATCCAGTTCTGGCCGGAGCAGGGCCTTTACCGCATGGTCGAGGTCAAGGGGCCGGGCGACCGCCTGCAAGACAACCAATTGCGCTGGCTGGAATTCTGCGCCGAGCACGGCCTGCCGGTAGCGGTGTGCCATGTGCGCTGGAGCGAGGCAGCGTGAGTTACCGGGTAGCGGTGCGTGCCTTGTGTGAGTTCAGCGCCAAGGTCGGTGACCTGGACCTGCGCTTCACCCCGTCGCCCACTGCCCAGGAGGGTATCGAAGGGCATCGCCGGGTAGTGGCCCGGCGTGCGGCTGGTTATGAGGCTGAGGTTGCCCTCGAAGGTAGCTACCAAGGCCTTCAGGTACGTGGCCGCGCCGATGGCTACGACCCGGTTGCCAACCGCCTGGAAGAGATCAAGACCTACCGTGGCGACCTGGCCCGGCAGCCGGCCAACCACCGCCAGTTGCACTGGGCCCAAGCCAAGGTCTACGCCTGGCTGATGTGCCAGGCGCGGCAGTTGCCGGCCATCGAGGTGGCGCTGGTGTACCTGCATGTCGACAACGATGGCCAGACGCTGATCAGCGAACACTACAGCGCCGACACGCTGCAAACCTTCTTCGAAACCCAGTGCCAGCGTTTTCTGGCCTGGGCCCATGGCCAGGAGCAGCGGCTCGCCGAGCGTAACCAGGGCCTGCAGGCGCTGGCGTTTCCTTACCCGCAGTTTCGCCAGGGCCAGCGGCAACTGGCCGAAACCCTGTACAAGGCAGTCAGCACCGGCCGCTGCCTGATGGCCCAGGCCAGTACCGGTATCGGCAAAACCCTCGGCACGCTGTTCCCGCTGCTCAAGGCCATGGTGCCGCAACAGCTCGACAAGCTGTTCTTCCTGACCGCCAAGACGCCTGGGCGGGCACTGGCGCTGGACGCCCTGCAGCAGGTCAGCGACGCCTCGCCGCAGCCGGCGTTGCGAACCCTGGAGCTGATCGCCCGCGACAAGGCCTGTGAACACCCGGACAAAGCTTGCCATGGCGAATCCTGCCCGTTGGCGAAAGGCTTCTACGACCGTTTGCCCGCCGCGCGTGAGGCAGCTGCCCAGCTGCCGATGCTGGACCGCGCCCGCCTGCGCGACGTTGCCCTGGCGCATCAGGTTTGCCCGTATTACCTGGGGCAGGAGATGGCTCGCTGGGTGGACGTGCTGGTAGCCGACTACAACTATTACTTCGACGCCCACGCCTTGCTGTTCAGCCTGAGCCAGGCCAACCAGTGGCGGGTGGCGGTGCTGGTGGACGAGGCGCACAACCTGGTGGAGCGCGGCCGCAGCATGTACAGCGCCAGCCTTGACCAGGGGCAACTGATGGCCTTGCGCCAGAGCAAGCCGCAAGGCCTGGTCAGCGCGCTGGACCGGCTCAATCGCCAGTGGAATGCCTTGTACAAGGAGCAACGCGCGCCTTATCAGGCCACTGCGCAATTACCGGATGCCTTTTTGCGTGCGCTGCAGCAGTGCATCGGCCTGATTCAGGAGCGCCTGAACGAAAGGCCCACTGAAGTGGATGCGCAGGTGCTGCAGTTTTTCTTCCAGGCGTTGCAGTTCAGCCGTGTTGCCGAACTGTTCGATGAGCACTTCCTGTTCGATGTGAGCCTGCGCGAAGGCCCGCGCAAGCGGCGCCTGGCCAGCCTGTGCTTGCGTAACGTCACCCCCGCACGCCTGCTTGGCCCGCGCATGCAGGCGGCGCGCAGCGTGACGCTGTTCTCGGCCACCCTCAGCCCCCGGCATTTTTACACCGACCTGCTGGGCATGCCGGCGGATACCGCCTGGCTTGAAGTGGCGGCGCCGTTTCGTGCCGAGCAGCTCGAAGTGCGCATCGCCAGCCAGGTCTCCACCCGTTACCGCGAGCGCCAGGCATCGCTGGCGCCGATCGTCGCGCTGATCGCCGAGCAGTACCAGCGTCAGCCGGGCAACTACCTGGCGTTCTTCAGCAGTTTCGAATACCTGCAGCAGGTCCACGCGCTATTGGCCGAGCGGCACCCGGCGATACCGACCTGGGCTCAAGCGCCGGGCATGGATGAAGCCGCGCGTGGGGCATTTCTTGCGCGTTTTGCCCCGGATGGGCAGGGCGTCGGCTTTGCTGTGCTCGGCGGCGCCTTTGGCGAGGGTGTCGACCTGCCCGGCACCCGCCTGATCGGTGCGTTTGTCGCCACTCTTGGGCTGCCTCAGGTCAACCCGGTCAACGAACAGTTCAAGCAACGCCTGGGGCGGCAGTTCGGCGCCGGTTTCGACTATGCCTACCTGTACCCAGGCGTACGCAAGGTGATCCAGGCCGCAGGGCGCGTCATCCGCGGCGATCAGGACCGTGGGGTGCTGGTGTTGATCGATGAGCGTTTCGCTGAGGCGCGGGTGCAGCAAATGTTCCCCAGCTGGTGGCAGACAGCCAGCGAATAATCCCAGGCAAGCCCTTCGCATGGCATTGCAACTCCCAGTACACTGCGTGTTCAAACTCCAACATCCGTTGAACTCGAGGTTTTTGCATGACGCTCAGTCCTTTGGCAGGCAAGCCGGCTCCGGCCAGCGTGCTGGTCGATATTCCCCGCCTGCTCACCGCTTACTACACTGGCCGCCCCGACGCGTCCGTGGCGGCCCAGCGCGTGGCCTTCGGCACTTCAGGGCACCGGGGCAGCTCGTTCGACCTGAGCTTCAACGAAGACCACGTACTGGCGATTACCCAGGCCATCTGCCTGTATCGCCAGGAAAAGGGCATCGATGGCCCGCTGTTCATTGGCGCCGACACCCACGCGCTGTCGACGCCGGCCGCTGCCAGCGCGCTGGAAGTGCTGGCCGCCAATGGCGTGCAGGTGATGCTGTCCAAGGACGACGAGTACACCCCGACGCCGGCGGTGTCCCACGCGATCCTCTGCTATAACCGTGGCCGTACACAGGGCCTGGCCGACGGCATCGTCATCACCCCGTCGCACAATCCGCCGCAGAGCGGTGGCTTCAAGTACAACCCACCCAATGGCGGCCCGGCCGACAGCGACGTGACCAAGTGGGTCGAGGCCAAGGCCAACGAACTACTGGCCGCAGGGCTTGCCGGCGTCAAACGCATGGACCACACCCAGGCGCTGCAGGCACCGACAACCCACCGCCATGACTATGTGAGCAACTACGTTGCCGATCTGGAAAACGTCATCGACTTCGACGTCATCCGCAACGCCAAGCTGCGCCTGGGCGTCGACCCGCTGGGTGGGGCAGGGGTGCGCTACTGGTCGGCAATCGCCGAGCATTACAAGCTGGACCTGGAAGTGGTCAACACCGAGGTCGACCCGACCTTCCGCTTCATGACCGTCGACTGGGACGGCCAGATCCGCATGGACCCATCCTCGCCTTATGCCATGCAAGGCCTGATTGGCCTGCGCGAGCGTTTCGACGTGGCGTTCGCCTGCGACCCGGACCACGACCGGCATGGCATCGTCACCGCCGATGGCCTGCTGCAGCCGAACAACTACCTGGCCGTGGCCATCGACTACCTGTACCGCAACCGCCCGCAGTGGCGTAGCGACGCTGCCGTCGGCAAGACGGTGGTGTCCAGCGGCCTGATCGACCGGGTTACCAAGCGCCTGGGCCGTGAACTGTATGAAGTGCCGGTGGGCTTCAAGTACTTCGCTCAAGGCCTGTTCGACGGTTCGTTGGGTTTCGGGGGGGAAGAGAGTGCCGGTGCGTCGTTCCTGCGCAAGGACGGTTCGGTCTGGGCGACCGACAAGGACGGCCTGATTCCGGCCCTGCTGGCTGCGGAGATGACTGCACGTACGGGTCGCAATCCGAGCCAGGCTTATGCCGACCTCACCGACGCGCTGGGCAAACCATTCGCCACCCGTGTGGAAGCCAAGGCCGATCCGCGCCAGAAAGCGCTGCTGAGCAAATTGGCGCCGGAGCAGGTCAAGTCGACCGAGTTGGCGGGCGAGCCGATCGAGCAGATCCTCAGCCATGCACCGGGCAATGGCCAGGCCATCGGTGGCTTGAAAGTGATGACCGCCAACGGCTGGTTCGCCGCGCGGCCTTCGGGGACCGAAGACATCTACAAAATCTACGCCGAGAGCTTTATCGACGAGGCGCATTTGCAGCGCCTGGTGGCAGAAGCGCAGGTGTTGGTGGATGCCGCAATTGCTTGATTGACCTGATGAAAGAGGGCCGCTTTGCAGCCCATCGCCGGCAAGCCGGCTCCTACAGGTGTTGCACCGCTCTACGGGCCACTGCTAAACCTGTAGGAGCCGGCTTGCCGGCGATGGGCCGCACAGCGGCCCCCCATACTCAAGCCACATCGACCAGCACGATCTCGCTGTCCTCAATGGCCGTTACCCGCAGCACTTCTTCCTCTTCGATCGCTACGCCATCACGGCCCTTGGCGCGCAAGCCGTTGACTTCCACCAGCCCTTTGGCCGGCACCAGGTACCCCCGGCGCCCGGCATCGAAGCGGTATTCAGCCGTCTCACCTGCCTGCAAGGTAGCCGCCACCAGGCGCGCATCGGTGCGGATCTGCAAGCTCTGCTCATCACCCGCCCGGCCGCTGGCCAAGGTCACGAAGCCTTCGCCGCGCTCACCTTTGGGGAACGGCTGGGTACCCCACGACGGTGCATCGCCAACCCGCTCCGGCACAATCCAGATCTGGAAAATGCGCGTGTCGACCTCTTCCAGGTTGTACTCGCTGTGCACGATGCCGCTGCCGGCACTCATCACCTGCACATCACCTGCCTCGGTACGGCCCTTGTTGCCCAGGCTGTCCTGGTGGGTAATGGCGCCCTCACGCACATAGGTGATGATTTCCATGTCGCGGTGCGGGTGTGGCGGGAAGCCGCTGCCAGCCGCGATCAGGTCGTCGTTCCATACCCGCAGGTTGCCCCAGTGCATGCGTGCCGGGTCGTGGTATTCGGCAAACGAGAAGTGGTGGTGGGCGTCGAGCCAGCCGTGGTTGGCGTGGCCGAGGCCTTCGAACGGTCGCAGTTGCAGCATGGTCGGGCTCCTTTAATCAGTGGAATGGCGTAATCATGCTGCAAAAAAAGATCGAAAATAAGCGTGAATATTGGCTGAATACAATCGAATAAGTAGATTGGATATAGCGATGTAAACTGTGCGATTCATCGCCTAATCCACTGATCTGCAAGCATTCGCTGGCGATTTTTTGCCGATGCGGCGAACATGCAGGCTGATTCAATTTTCAACGGAGTGACCGTGGCCCACGAGCAACCCCAGGCCCCAGCCGAACTGACCCCGCCCGCCCAATTGCCCTGGCTGCGGCGCCTTGCCGCGCGGCTGTTGGGCCGTGGCCTCAGCCGCCTGCAGGCACAACACCGCGATTCCTGGTTCCTTGGCCACGCCACCGGCCAGCGCAGTGGCCATGCAGATGGGCTGCGTGATGGCCTGGAGCAGGGGCGGGTCGAAGGTTACGAGGCGGGGCGCCAGGTGCTGGTGATTCGTGATGCGCGCCCGGCCACCGCCGCGGTGCCTGGCCAGGACGATAATCTGTTCGACGACTGGCGCCTGCCGCTGACCGCAGAGCTGAAAAAGCGCTTCAAGGCCGACGTCGCCCAGCGCCTGCCTGCCCAAGCCCAGCCCAGCGCGGCCCAGTGGAAGCTGATTTTCAGCGACACACCGTCCACCTGCGTGGTGGCCGGGGCCGGGGCGGGCAAATCCACCTCGCTGGTGCTGCGCATTCTGCTGCTGCGCCATTACCTGGGCTATGAGCTGGATGCGATGACCGTGGTGACCTTCACCCGTGAGTCACGCAAGGACTTCATCAAGCGCCTGGTGGAGGTGTTCGGGCTGTGGCAGCTCGACCTGCCGCCCGCCCGCGCACGCGAGCTCGTGCGCACCTTCCATTCGCGCATACTGCCGCTGGTGCGCAGCCTGCCGGGGTTCGGCCAGGTGCGCGCGTTCGAGACCCTGGGTAACGAAATGCCTGCGGGGCGCGAAGCGGATGCCGAGAGCAACCCATTCGACTTGCGCCTGAACGACGCCCAGCGTCAGCAGCTCAACCTGTGCTATCGCGACCTGCTCGCCGAAAGCCCACGCTTTACCGAGATTGTCGCGCACCTGCGCCGTGATGCCCTGCAACTCAAACCGCTGGACCCGGACCACCCCGATGTGCAGAAGCGCGTGCAGGTGACCCAACTGGCCGCCCAGCGCGACGAAGAGCTGTGCGACGTGATCGAGGACTTGTGGTTCGCCGCCGGCGTGTGGCCGATCAACGGTATCGAGCCGTGCCGCGAAACGGTCGAGATCCGCGGCAGCCGGTTCCATGTGCATGGCCGCCTGGAGGGCCTGGATGCCTGGGTGGTGCTGGGTTTCGACCCGTCGGAAAGCGCCCAATACCAGCGCCCTGGCGCCAAGCTGGCAGTGCGGGCGGAATGGGCGGTCAAGCGCACGTTGCTGCAGGCATTCTGCGACAAGCCGCTGATCTGGCTGGACAACTACGCCATGGCCCGGCGCCTGGCCGCTTCGCTGGCGGGCGATGCGGTGGCAGGGCCGGGCTTCGAGTACAAGGTCAAAGGCGAACTGGCCCCGGCGCCGTTGCTTGATGCCTTCGTAGGTGCGGCAAGCTTTATCGAGAACCTGGGCCTGGAGGTGAACAGTGCCGTGGCGGCCATGAGCTTCCCGTCCGGTGACAGCGATGCGCTGTTCTTCGAGGCCCTGGCACTGTACTGGAAGGCCCTCGAGGCGCACCTGCTGAACCAGTCGCCACCGGTGATGAGCTACAACCGCATGTTCGCCCTGTTCGGCGAAAACAACCCGGAAAACCTGCAACTGCTGCCGGACCCGTTGCTCAGGCCGTTGGCACACCTGATGATCGATGAGTTCCAGGACGTCTCCCCGCAAATCGTCAGTTGGCTGCGCGCCAGCCTCGCCGAGATCCGCCGCCGTGGCCCGAGCATGCACACGGGCCGCAACGCCCAGCATTCCTCGCTGCTGTGCGTGGGTGACGACTGGCAGTCGATCTACGGCTGGCGTGGCAGTTCGCCCAAGTACTTCATGGAGTTCACCAAGGCGTTCCCGTCACCGGCCAACACACGGGTGATGCTGGTGGACAACTACCGGTGCCAACAACAGGTGATTGATGCGGCTGAGCACCTGGTAAAGGGCACCCCGGCCATTGCTGGAAAGAAGGCGCGTGCCAGTGGGCCTGCCGCCGAGTTGCCTGGCGCGCCGGTCAGGGTCTTCGACCGAGACGAGGCCGTCCTGGGCGAGACGCTCATCGAGCATTACCAACGCGGCGAGTCGGTGATGCTGCTGTACCGCAGGGGCAGCGACAAAGCCCTGATGAACGACCACCTGCAGAATGTGCTGCAGGCCGAAGCGGCGTTGCCTGCAGAGCAGCGCCGCCTGCGCCAGTTGACGTATCACAGCGCCAAGGGGCTGCAGGCCGATGCCGTGTTCATGCTCGGCGACTGTCAATACCTGACCAGTTCACCGTACAAGAACCAGGTGTATCGGCTGGCCGGGCTGGGTCGCTCGGGCGACGCGCAACCGTTCGACACGGCGCAGAAGGAAGAGGTGCAGCGCCTGGCCTACGTCGCGGTGACGCGCGCAGTCAGGCACTGTTACTGGCATGTCGAGGCCACCCAGGGCGAGGCGCCGGGCGCTTCGCGGGCCTCCAGCCAGGTGGATGGCCGGCAGGTGTTCTTCGAGGACTTGCGCGGCCAGTGAGGGCAAAAGCGACTTCGCTCAGCCTGCCTGGGTAAAGGTCGGTCTCGCGCACGTCTGGGTCGGTAGCGGGCCAGCAGCCACGGCGCATCTGCGAGAGGGTGAAGCACGCCATGGGCCAAGGAGAATCACGATGCGCTCACCGTGCAGCCCCAAGGATCATTTGCTTGACCTCAACGGTATCGAAATAGCGGTCCGCACCTGGGGGCCGGAAGACGGCATACCTGTGCTGGCCCTGCACGGCTGGCTGGACAATGCCGCGTCGTTCGAGCGGCTTGCACCGTTGCTCGACGGCTGCTTCGTGGTCGCCCCCGACCTGGTCGGCCACGGCCGCTCCGACCATCGCCGCCACGACAGTGGCTACTACCTCTGGGAGCACGCCGAGGACATGCTGGCGGTCACCGACAGCCTCGGCCTGGCGCAATTCCATGTGCTGGCCCACGGCATGGGCAGCGGCATTGCTTCATTGCTGGCAGCCATGACCAGCAGCATAGCCAGCATGATTTTTATCGACGGCATGGGCGCGCCGTTCACCGTCAGTGAAGGCAGCCGGGTAGAGCACCTGGCCCGCGCCTACCGGCTCAAGCGCATGCTCCAGCGCAGCCAGTTGCAGCGTTTTGGCGAGCCGGATGCTAGCCGCTTCGACAACCTCGAAACGGCCATGCAGCAACGGCGCCGTCGCCTGGATGGTGAATTGTCGGAGGAGGCCGCCCGTGTACTGGCTCAGCGTGACCTGCTGCAACTGGCCGACGGCTATTGTTGGCGCCACGACCCGCGCCTGGTGCTGCCAGAGCCCATGCCATTGACCGAGCGGGAAGCCTGTGACTTGCTCAGGGAAATCCGCTGCCCGCTGTACCTGATGTTAGGCCGGCAGGGCGCATTCACCGCAGGCGCGTTTGAACGGCGCGAGGCGTCATTGCCCGCCAATGCGCGGGTCTCCTGGCACCCAGGGGGCCACCATTTTCACCTGGAGGCACCGGACCGTGCGCTGGTCGATCAGATCCTGCGCGTGCTGGCGCGCCATGAGGGCGGGCTGCTGCAACGGCTGGTCAACGAATAACCGGTAATGGTCGATCGGCCTGCCGATGCGCTATGGTGGTGCACGATACCCCGCCCGCGCCACAAGGAGATCCGGCATGCGACCGTTCGCCATCAAGCACATCGACCACCTGGTGTTGCGGGTCAGCGACCTGCAACGCAGCGTGGCCTTCTACCGCGATTTGCTGGGTTGCACGGTGAGCAGGGTGCGCGACGACCTGGGGATGGTCCACCTGGCCACCGGTACTGCAATGATCGACCTGGTCACCCTCGATGGCCCGCTGGGCCGCCCAGGCGGCGCCGCGCCAGGGCCTGAGGGGCGCAACCTGCACCACTTCTGCCTGCGTATCGAGCCGTTCGATGAGCAGGCATTGACCCTGTATCTGCAAGCAAACGGTGTGGCCGTGGAGCCTGCCGAAAAGCGCTACGGCGCCGAAGGCGAGGGGCCGTCGCTGTATTGCTACGACCCGGATGGCAACCAGGTCGAACTCAAAGGGCCAGTGCCGCAGGGCTTATGACCGGGCTCAGGTGATGCGCCCGTTGGCTGAGGTGGCGGCAGTTTCCGGGGTAATGGCATTCGCAGGTGCTGGCAAGTGGACATCCCGGCAAAGCCGATTATGCTTCAAATACCTTGCTGCGATCCGAGGCGGCCCGCCTCGTCGTGCTTCGCGCAACCAAAGCAAGCCCTAGGGCCTGGGTGCGACGGTGAAATGGGTGTGAGGTACTCCGGCCTGCGATAACCACAATCCGGAGGCAACCCATGGCGGTTCTCGACAGCGCATCCACGGGCAGTAGCGCGCCCCAACGGGGTATCACCAAGGAGGAGCGCAAGGTCATCTTCGCCTCCTCGCTGGGTACCGTGTTCGAATGGTACGACTTCTACCTTTACGGCTCACTGGCGGCGATCATCGCCAAGCACTTCTTCGCCGGCGTCAACGAAACCACCTCGTTCATCTTTGCCCTGCTGGCCTTTGCAGCGGGGTTTGCCGTGCGGCCGTTCGGCGCCATCGTGTTCGGCCGGCTGGGCGACATGATCGGGCGCAAGCACACGTTCCTGATCACTATCGTGATCATGGGCCTGTCGACGGCGATAGTCGGGCTGCTGCCCAGTTATGCCACGATCGGCGTGGCCGCGCCGGTGATCCTGATCAGCCTGCGGCTGCTGCAGGGCTTGGCATTGGGCGGCGAGTATGGCGGTGCGGCCACCTATGTCGCCGAGCATGCGCCCAAGGGCCGGCGTGGCTTCTTCACGGCCTGGATCCAGACCACTGCGACCCTCGGGCTGTTCCTGTCGTTGCTGGTGATCCTGGCCTGCCGCACAGCGATGGGCACCGAGGCGTTCGAAGCCTGGGGCTGGCGCATTCCGTTCCTGCTGTCGATCCTGCTGCTGGCGATCTCGGTGTACATCCGCCTGCAGCTCAACGAGTCGCCGGTGTTCTTGAAGATGAAGGCCGAGGGCAAGGCGTCGAAAGCGCCGCTGACGGAGTCGTTTGCCCGCTGGGAGAACCTCAAGGTGGTGATCATGGCGCTGCTCGGCGGCACCGCCGGCCAGGCGGTGGTGTGGTACACCGGGCAGTTCTATGCGTTGTTCTTCCTGTTACAGACGCTGAAGATCGACCCGCAGACGGCCAACTTGCTGATTGCGGGGTCGTTGCTGATCGGCACGCCGTTCTTCATCTTCTTCGGCAGCCTGTCCGACCGCATCGGGCGCAAGAAGATCATCATGGCAGGCTGCATCATCGCCGCGCTGACCTACTTCCCGATCTTCAAGGCGCTGACCGAGTACGGCAACCCGGACGTGTTCGTCGCCCAGGAGCAGAACCCTGTGGTGGTGGTCGCCGACCCTGACCAGTGCGCGTTCCAGTTCGACCCGGTGGGCAAGGCCAAATTCACCAGCTCCTGCGACATCGCCAAGAGCCTGCTGGCCAAGCGTGCAATCCCTTACCAGAACGTGAAGGCCGAGCCCGGCAGTGTGGCGCAGATCCGCATTGGCGAACGGGTGATCCCAAGCTTTGACGGCAGCCGCCTGCCGGCAGCCGAGCTGAAGACCCAGGGCGACGCCTTTACCGCAACCTTGACCGGGGCCTTGAAAGAGGCCGGCTACCCCGAGAAGGCGGACCCTGCGAAAATCCACTACCCGATGGTGCTGTTGCTGCTGACCATCCTGGTGATCTACGTGACCATGGTCTACGGGCCGATCGCAGCCTGGCTGGTGGAGCTGTTCCCGGCGCGCATCCGCTACACCTCGATGTCGCTGCCCTACCACATCGGCAACGGCTGGTTCGGCGGCTTTCTACCGACCGTGGCGTTTGCCATGGTGGCGGCCACCGGGGACATCTACTACGGGCTGTGGTACCCGATCGTGATCGCGGTAATGACGGCGGTGCTGGGGATCTTCTTCCTGCCGGAGACCAAGGACCGGGAAATTACTTGAGCCTTGTGTAGGGCTTTCGGGCCTCATCGCCGGCAAGCCGGCTCCCCCAGGTACTCCACCAGCCTTCGAAGCAGTGGCGTACCTGTGGGAGCCGGCTTGCCGGCGATGAGGCCGGTATTGAAAAACACCGTCAGTCGAAATACCCACGCAAGCTGAAGGCGTAGCCGATATCCACGTCCTTGGCTTCACCCCGGCTCCAGCGCTTGGTCAAGACGAACTCGAACGCGGGCTCGTACAAACCGTCACGCACCACCGCGCCCCCCAGCACCTCGACGTCATACCAGCCGTTCTCCAGCTCGATGATCGGCCGCCCCGGCACCTGATAGCGCGCCAGCAGGTCGCCGAGGGTCTTGTTGGTGAAATGCTGGAGGATGCGCCAGGTGTACACCATCACCGCACGGTATTCGACCTGCAGCACATAGCCGTTACGCCGGTGCTTCAGGCGGCTGCCCGGTTCGAGCAGGGCCGGGGTGGCGCCATCGAGGGTGAAGATGATGTGGTAGGGCAGGTTGTCGACCCCGGCCAAAGGCAGCACGACACCCTCGCGCACCGCCTGGTCACCGCTGTCGTTATGGGTGAATTCGCTGGCCAGGTCGTCGGGCAGGCCATGTTCATGCTTGAAGCGGTCGAGCAACTGGATGTCGCCGACCAGCAAGTAATCGACCAGGTCGTTGAGCACTTCGCTGAATTCGTGGCGCATTGGTTTTCCTTGTTGTGGCGCACCGGGAACTGCAGCAAATGTAGCGAATGCAACGTTGGCCTGCCATGGCCTGGCGTCAATGCTTCTGGGCGATCTGAATCAGGTTGCCACAGGTGTCGTCGAACACCGCGACGGTGACCGGGCCCAGGTCGGTCGGTGGCTGGGTGAATTTGACACCGGCCTTGCACAAGCGTGTGTATTCGGCCTGGATGTCGCGCACGCCGAAGGAGGTCGCCGGGATGCCATCCTGTCGAAGCGCTGCCTTGTAGGTTTTGGCCGCAGGGTGGCTATCGGGTTCCAGCACCAGCTGGACGCCGTTGGGTTCGTGGGGGGAGGTCAGGGTGAGCCAGCGATGCTGGCCCAGGGGTATATCGTCCTTGGGCTCGAAACCGAGCACGTAATGGTAGAAAGCCAAGGCCTTGGCCTGGTCGTCGACGAGGATGCTGGTGACAACGATCTTCATAGGCGCACACCTTCCTGCGGCTGTTTAACTTCCAGTAAAGACGGTCTGGGCTGATTCTCCAGCCGGGTTGGCTGTCAGTACCGGCCTCATCGCCGGCAAGCCAGCGCCTGCAGTTACCGCACCGCACGTGGATTCGGTGCTTTTGTGCAGGCGCGGGCTTGCCCGCGATGAGGCCGGTAGTGCCGCTAGCAGATCACAGCCAGCCCTTGATCTGCTGCGCCACAGCCTCGGTGGAAATCCCGTACCGGTCATGCAAGGTCGGCAGCGCCCCCGCATCGAGGAACGCATCAGGCAGCCCGATCTGGCGGAAGGTCGGCGTCACGCCATTGCGCAACAGCACGCCGGCCACTGCTTCACCCAAGCCACCAATGACCGAGTGGTTTTCCGCCGTCACCACCAGGCGCCCCGGTTTGCGCGCCTCGGCCAATATCGTTGCTTCATCCAGCGGCTTGATCGTCGGCACATGCAGCACCGACACGTCCACGCCATCCTTGTGTAGCTGCTCGGCTGCCTCCAACGCGCGCATGGTCATCAGGCCACTGGCAATCACCAGCACGTCGCGCCCGCCGCGCACCACTTGTGCCTTGCCCAGCTGGAACTGGTAGTCGTACCGGTCCAGCACCAACGGCACATTACCGCGCAGCAGGCGCATGTACACGGGGCCTTGGTGGGCAGCGATGGCCGGCACCGCCTGCTCGATTTCCAGCGCATCGCAGGGGTCGACGATCATCAGGTTGGGCATGGCGCGCATGATCGCCAGGTCATCCGTGGCCTGGTGGCTGGGGCCGTAGCCGGTGGTCAGGCCGGGCAGGGCGCAGACGATCTTGACGTTGAGGTTCTCTTCGGCAATGGCCATGCAGATGAAGTCGTACGCCCGCCGTGAAGCAAACACCGCGTAGGTGGTGGCGAAGGGGGTAAAGCCTTCGCGGGCCATGCCAGCGGCAGCGCTCATCAGCAATTGTTCGGCCATGCCCATCTGGTAGAAGCGGTCTGGGTGGGCCTTGGCGAAGATGTGCAAGTCGGTGTATTTGGACAGGTCGGCGCTCAAGCCGACGATGTCCTGGCGCTGCTCGGCCAGCGCTGCCAGGGCATGGCCGAACGGCGCCGGCCGGGTTGGCTGGCCCTCGGCGGCAATCGAGGCGATCATCGCCGAAGTGGTCAGGCGTTTTTGCGGTGCGGTCTGGCTGTTCATGCGTGGCTCCCGGCGTCCAGTGCTTGCAGGGCGAGGTCCCATTCGTGTTCGTCGACACGGATGAAGTGGGTCTTGTCGCGGTTTTCGAGGAAGGGCACCCCCTTGCCCATGCGCGTGTCGCAAATGATCACCCGCGGTTGCGCAGCGCTATGCGCACGGGCTTGGTCGAAGGCCTTGACCAAGGCATCGAGGTCGTTGCCGTCGACCCGTTGCGCATACCAGCCGAACGCCTGCCAGCGCTCGACGATCGGCTCGAAGGCGAGAATCTCGCTGGAGTGGCCGTCGGCCTGCTGGTTGTTGACGTCGACGATGGCGATCAGGTTGTCGAGCTTGCGGTGGCTGGCGGACATCACCGCTTCCCAGGTCGAGCCTTCGTTCAGTTCACCGTCGGAAAGCAGGTTGTACACCCAGTTGCTCGAGCCTTTGCGCTTGAGCCCAAGGCAGGCGCCAACGGCGATGCCAAGGCCATGGCCGAGCGAGCCGCCGGTGATTTCCATGCCGGGGGTGTAGGCCGCCATCCCGGACATCGGCAGGCGGCTGTCGTCGCTGCCGTAGGTTTCCAGTTCGTCTTCAGGGATGACACCGGCCTCGATCAGCGCCGCATACAGGGCAATGGCGTAATGGCCGATGGACAGGTAGAAGCGGTCGCGGTGCTCCCATTCGGGGTCGGCCGGGTCCATGCGCAGGGCATGAAAGTAGGCCACTGCCAGCAGGTCGGCAGCGCCGAGCGCCTGGCCGATGTAGCCCTGGCCCTGGACCTGGCCCATGCGCAGGGCATGGCGACGAATGTTGTGGGCGCGCGCAGCCAGAGGCAGCGCACCCGGGGTAGCGGGTACGGCGTTCATGGGGAGACTCCTTGCAGAGGAAATTACACAGTTGGTTGCAGACGGGTTAGCGGTTGACCAGGCTGGCCGGAATGCGGAACACCAGCCCGGCGCCGAAGATCAGCACGGCGGTGATCAGGTACATGCCGATGGCGTTGCTGCCCAGGGTGCTGGTGACCCAGCCGATCAGGAAGGGCGAGCAGAACCCGGCCAGGTTGGCGAAGCTGTTGACTGCCGCGATACCTGCGGCTGCCGAAACACCGCCCAACAGGGTGGTCGGCAACATCCAGAACAGCGACGAGGCAGACAGAATACCGGCGGCGGCCAGGCACAAACTGAGGATCGACAGGCTCAGGTGGCTGGCGAACAGTGCGGCCAGGGTCAGGCCCAGGGCCCCGGCAAGCATGGGGATCGCCAGGTGCCAGCGGCGTTCGCGGTGGCGGTCGCCGCTGCGGCCGGCCAGCAGCATGACGCCGATTGCACAGAGGTATGGCAGGCTGGTCAGCAGGCCGATGTGCAAGGGCTCGCTGACGCCCGCGTTGCGCACCAGCGACGGGAGCCAGAAAGTAATGGCGTACTGGCCCATGACCACACAGAAGTAGATGCCCGCCAGTAACCACAGGCACCGGTCGCGGATGAAATCACCCACCGAGCCGTGATGCACCTTGTGCTGCTCGTCTTCGGCCAGCTCCTTGCGCACCAGCGCCTTTTCTTCATCGTTGAGCCAGTGCGCCTGCTCGACACCATCTTTCAGGTAGCTCAGCACCAGGATGCCCACCAGCACCGTGGGGATCGCCTCCAGCAGGAACATCCATTGCCAGCCGGCCCAGCCATGCACGCCGGCAAAGCGCTCCATGATCCAGCCGGACAGCGGCCCGCCGACCATGCCCGAGAGCGGGATGGCGATGAACCACAGGGCGGTCATCTTGGCCCGCCGATAGGAAGGGAACCAGTACGTCAGGTATAGCAGCAGGCCCGGTGCCAGGCCGGCCTCGGCGACCCCGAGGAAGAAGCGCAGGGTGTAGAACTGCCAGGCTGTCTCGACGAAGGCGAACAGCGCCGAGATGATGCCCCAGGTGATCATGATGCGGGCGATCCAGCGCCGCGCGCCGACCTTGTGCAGGATGATGTTGCTGGGCACCTCGCAGAGGAAGTAGCCAATGAAGAACATGCCCGCGCCCAGGCCGTAAACCGCCTCGGACAGCGCCAGGTCGTCCATCATCTGCAGTTTGGCGAAACCGACGTTGACCCGGTCGAGGTAGGCACACAGGTAGCACAGCATGAGAAACGGCATCAGCCGCCAGGCGGTCTTGCGGTAGGCATGGCTGCGCGCGGCGGTCGCCGCATCGAGGACGAGTGTAGTCATGTCGATCTGATCTCTTGTTGTTATCGATTGCCCCGCCGTGGCGGGGCTCAGATGCGAAATATCATGCCGTGTCGCTTAGTGGATCAGCATGCCCCCATTAACGTCCAGGGTAATGCCGGTCAGGTAGCTGGACAGGTCGCTGGCCAGGAACAGCGCGGCGTTGGCCACGTCCCCGGCTTCGCCCAGGCGGCCCAGCGGGATGCCTTCGATGATGGCGTGGCGGCGCTCGTCCTGCATCAGGCCGCCGGTGATGTCGGTGTGGATCAGCCCGGGCGTGATGGCGTTGACCCGCACGTTGTCCGGCCCCAGTTCACGCGCCATGGCTTTGCCCAGGCCAAGTACAGCGGCTTTGGCGGCGCTGTAGTGCGGGCCGCCGAAGATACCGCCGCCACGTTGCGCCGAGACCGACGACATGCAGATGATGCTGCCCGAGCGCTGGGCGCGCATCGTCGGGATCACGGCCTGGGACATCAGCAGGGTGCCGCGCAGGTTGACGTCGAGGATGCGGTCGTAGTCCTTGCCGGTGATTTCCAGGGTTTTCACGGGCTGGGTAATGCCCGCGTTGTTGACCAGCACATCGATGCGGCCGAAGTGGGCCAGCACCTCGGCCACCGCGTCGCGCACCTGCGCTTCGTCAGCCACGTTGGCGGCCAGGCCCAGGTGGCCCTCGCCGAGCAGTGCGGCGGCATCCCGCGCGGCATTCAGGTCGAGGTCGAGGATGGCCACCTTGGCGCCTTGGGCGGCAAAGGCCTGGGCAGTGGCGCGGCCGATACCGCGCGCAGAGGCGGCGCCGGTGACGATTGCAATCTTGCCTTCGAGTAGCATGGGCAGTGCTCCGGATGATTGTTGTTGTGAGCAGCGGTTCCAGGCAGAACCGATGAGCACAGCTTGGTACCCGCGCCGGCACTGGGCAACGCAGTGCGGTTCAGCCTATGCTGAAAAAAATTCAGCACGGGGCGGTTGTCGGCCACGTAGGCTGGCAACGCCTCAGCCAGTTCACCCAAGGAATTCGATGAATCACGACACGGGCAAGAAGCCCCTTCAGCTCCCACCGCTGAAAGCAATTCAGGCCTTCGAGCAGGCGGCGCGGTTTGGCAACGTCGCTCGCGCCGCCGAACAACTGAACCTGACGCCTTCGGCGGTCAGTCACCAGATTGCCAACCTGGAGGCGTTGATTGGCCGCCCGCTTTTTCTGCGTACAGCCAAGGGCGTGACCCTGACGGCTGCGGGCGACCAGTACTTGCGTGAGGTGTCCGGCATTTTGCAGAGCCTGGCCACGGCCACGGAACGCGCCGGCAGTGCCGTGGGCTTCGATTGCCTGCGCCTGCATTCGGCGCCGAGCTTTGGCCTGCTCTGGCTGCTGCCGCGGCTGGAGCAGTTCCGCGCCAGCCACCCGGACATTCAGATCAACCTGTCCTGTTCCTACGAGGCGCTGCATTTCGGCCGCCACCAGATCGACGTGGACATCCGCCACGGTTACCCCAACTGGCCGAGCCTGGAAGTGCGCACCATCCGCCACGAACGCACCACGGTATTGGCCTCACCGGCCCTGTTGGAGCGCCAGCCGATCCAGCAGCCCGCCGACCTGCTGGGGCAAAACCTGATTCTGTCCGAGTCGGCACTGGTGCAATGGCCGCAGTGGTTTGCCCAGCAGGGTGTATCGCTGCCGCAGGCGCCATTCGCCTTGAGTTTCGACCGCTCGTACATGAGCCTGGAGGCGGCGAGCCATGGGTATGGCTTTGCCCTGGAAAGCTCGTTGCTGTCACAGGACTATGTGGCGCGTGGGCAGTTGGTGGCGGTGTTTGGCGCCGAGCAGGCCAGCCCGGTGAGCGCGCACCACCTGGTGTTTCCGCGAGGGCACGCGGAGTTGCCGCGGGTGCGGCGGTTTCTGGCGTGGATGCAGGGGCAGTTGGGGCATGATTTCAGCTATTGAGGTGGCGGTGCGGAGTTCGCCGATGATTTTTTAGGGCCCTTGAGATCGAGCGCCGCCCGCGCGGCGCTTCGCGGGACAAGCCCGCTCCCACATTTGTTGCAACGTGCCATTCCAGTCAGGCCATGGTTGTCCGCCTTGGCGCATGACTAAAGACAGGTGAGGCGGCAGCAGTGCCAGCCGAAAAACCTCGTCGAGCCACTAAGGCTGACAACTATGGCTTATCAGGCCATGGCACGTTGCAACAAATGTAGATACCGTCTTGACCCTCACCCTGCAAGAGCGATTTTGGGATCAAACGGTATCCCCGACTTCACCACCCCGTAAACCAGGTGCAGCAGCTTGCGCATCG
>NZ_JBDFPP010000032.1:0-48329 GCF_039672635.1 Pseudomonas sp. P39-UII1 | reverse complement strand
CCATGCTGGCAGCACGTTGCTTGAACTCGCGGGTATAGGTCTTTCGTTCTTGCATGGAACCTCCTGATTGGGCGAATCATATCGCCCTTAAGAGGTGTCCGGGATCATTAAGCCAGTTCAGCTTGCCGGCGAATGGGGCGCAAAGCGCCCCCGCGTTTCTAGAGCCCTTCAAGCTCGGCCATCAGGTCACTCAACCGATCCACCTTGCCCTCATCCAGCGCACTGCCCTGCAGCCCGCGTACGTACTCAGCCAACTCTTCCACCGTGCTGCACTCGAACATCGCCCGCAGCGGCACGTTGAGCTGCAGCTGTTTCTGCTCGCTCAAGGCCATCCGCGTGGTCTGCAGCGGATTGCCCGCCTACGTTAGAAACGCCAGCCTCGCTATAGGCGAATCCAAAAAGTGATTTGCTAAATTACACATCTCGCAACACTCCTCTGACGCCCCCCGCATTTAAACACCACCTCAAGCCCGTGACGATGAAAAAATCACACTCCGCCCATATAAGAAATGCCTTTAAGCAATGAAAGCTCTGCCCGACCTGCAAAACAGAAGATTCTTACATAAATAACGGCATCGACGCACCAGAAAATCAAAGTCAGCCATTAAGCAGGAAAATTCCGAAGAACTCTCCTACAACGAATCTTTCAAATGAACAGCGAAAAACCACAACAACACCAACCCAACCTCAACCATTCATTGACACAATTAATTCACACTTCTACACCTACATATGCCCACACATCGCGGGCAACAACAAAAACAAGGAGACATTATGGAAACTCAGTTTGGTATCAACGTCATGGCACTACCGTCCGATAACAGCTGCGATATGGAGGCGGAATTCTTCGGAGGGTCAGGTGGCGCCGGTGGTTGTGGCGGCAGCGGCGGGTGTGGAGGCGGCGGTGGATGTAGTGGCGGTAGCGGGGGCTCCGGCGGCAGCGGGGGGAACGCTATTGACACCAACGATTCTGCTAGCCTTTAACTAAAACGCGGGCGTCCCAGACGATCTATTAAAAAGGACGCCCGCTCTATTGCACCTGGTGCGAAATGAAAACACTTAGAATTTATAACTACGAAATACTCAATTTCGACGCTGACCCTTTGGTCTTTTCCGCCAAAGGATTCACTAAAATCACAAACCCCCAACTAACACAAGCCCTACGACGCCTTGAAGAAAGACAAGCAAAATACATCACGCAAGACGAACTGACACGAATTCTTACAGAAGAGAATCTGGACCCCCAATCCGTCATGGCGTTTTTGGAAAAAGCGTCAATCATTGGAGACACAGCAGAAGCCCCATATTTTGAAAAAATAATTATTTGCCACGACTTCGACCTCTCAGGTGATTTGAAGAACCACTTAGAAAAAAGATTTCATGGGAAATTGGAGATTAAGAGCCTCTCACGCTATAAACCACAGTACACAGGTGCACCGACTTTGTTCGTGCTTGCCTGCCTGAAGCTTCGCCCTGTATCGATCAGATCGATGTATAACGAGGTGTTAGCACTTAACCCTGAAAGCGGGGCCAGCATAGGATTTATCAGTGCCAACCACTTCCACCTGACAGAGGCCTACCTGCCGTCGATCGGAAACCCGTGTGCCTTTTGCACGCTTGATCGGATTGCTCACTATGAAACCCTTCGAACGAGCCAGCATCACTGGAGCAAGGTATGGGCATTTTGCCGTAACAACAAGATTGACCTGCCCAAGGCAGAGATCGACGAACTCCAATTATCGTTAGTTTTCGGTTCGATTGTTAGCTTCGCAACAAAACTTCTAGGCGCCCCCATACGTAAGAGCACTCAAGACCAGATTCTCCTATCAAAGACAATTAATTTAGACACTGGGGCGATCACTGAAGACATCAGCGTCCACTGGCCGCTTTGCCAATGCCTGGAATTCAAATAATGCTCATAAGTCATGACGAGTACCTTAAATTCACATCCCCTAACGTCATTGATGAGACCTTAGCGTTTCATGCCAAGGGCAATTATACGATTCATAAAGCCACCCAGCACCTGAGCACGCTGCACCATATACCATCTCATGATCTGGAAAAACTGAGCGGAAACGAACTAATTCTCAACACACTCGCCAACGAGAGCGAGCGCTCTGCGATAAATCTGACCCCGCTTCCAGCCTCCCACCCCCTGCAACGGAACAATTCATGCGACCACTTTGGCGGACGCCCCATGCACTTCGACACTGTTCGATTGCTTCTAGCACCCCTCTTGGTGAAAAGCGACTCCACTTACAAGAGAGGCTACCCAAGTGGCGGGGCTCTTTTCCCAATAGAGGTGTTCTGTATAAACCTGGACGACACTATTGAAGCCTGGCCCGCAGAAACAAGTGCATTGCATCTACTTTCTTCATCCAGAACCCTCGAAGCTCACAGCTCCACGATCAACATCCAGACACTCTCCCGTGCAATCACCGCGCAAAACACTGCCATTGGCTCACCCGCTTTGGCATTGATTTTCTGCATCTACTTACCCAAAGCGCTTTTCAAGTACCGATACCGAGGATACCGCCTCAGCTTAATGGAGGCAGGCTCCATGTATATGCTCACGGACCTGCGCTGCAAAGAGCTGGATCTACGCAGCAGACCTTGGTCAGGTTTCACGGACCACCAAATAACAAAGAACCTTAACCTTAACCCAACACTGTTTCTCCCCGCTTGCATCCAATTGATAGGTTGAATCGATGAATACCTATAACGAAATACATCACGCCAGCCAGGCAGACTTTCAGTTAATCAGACCCAATGCGATAACCCAACTGCCCCACAGCGTAGAGTGTGGCAGCCGCTGGCGCACGTACGGCTCGAGCAGCGGGTGGTCATCAGATGTTCAACAATCCGCACTGGGTGAGCACTTTGAGCGCAAACACTTCTATCTTGATATTCCCGTGAATGATAAGAATCGATTGAGTGACAGCCTTACGCCCCAAGAATGTGGAGCATTCGAAGAGGCGCTTTCTCAAACTTCTACAGGGGGCCTCAAGACCCCATTGCATCTGCATCTTTTTGATCGCACGACTGTTTACAGGATTACCGACTTTACTCAATGCAAGGTCCCAACTGCTTGCATTTCGATATCGGAATGCAGGGATCCCATTGATAATGGATTTTACCCAATGAGGGATACTTGCGGGTGTAGCGCACACGTGTCAGTCGAAAAAGCAATGCTGGGCGCGCTCAAGGAGAATTTAGAGCGACAGTTCCTTCTCCGATGCTGGCTCACTAAGACTTGCACTGAACAAATTGGATACAACGCGGCATGTTCCATACTTGCCAATAGCGCCAGCTTGACACTATTCAAAGAGCTCAAGAAAACCGGCGAACTTTGCATTCTTGACTTGACAGATAAACGGCTCCCAGGAAATTGCATACTCCTGTGCTACGGCAATCAAACGGCGGACGCGAAAGTAAAATATTGCGCTGGCATGGCTTATGCCGCGACCGCAGGCTTAGCCTTGGAAAAATCGATTATAGAACTATGGCAGACGTTCCGCTTCATGCTCTCAGTCGATAGCAACCACGAGAGTGAAAGCGATCTGCAAGACCCCTACCTCAAACACTTTCTAGCCTGCAACCGATACGACACCTACCGCAACATCACTACCTGCAGTGAATTAGAAAATCCTAAACACAGGAAGCGCTGCACGACACCTTTAACGACTCAAAGCCTCATTCACACTATCAGAGACCTGGGATTCAATGGCTATCTATATTTATCATCCACACCTTTCAAACAATCCCACCTGCACCTCTGCAAATATTTCTCACCCAACCTATTTCTCCATATGAACAATGCCAAAAATTTCAACACTCACAACATCTACTCGAAGCCTTTCCGCAATGACATTATCCCCTCCCAGTCACTCAGTATGGTGCCTTTCCCATGAGCCCACATTCAGCCACCTTATATTTGAACACCAAAAAAATCATGTCCATCACAAAAATATTGATCACCGAGCACACCCGAGAACCCACTGCACTTTTATGGTCAGCCATCGCACCCTGTCTACTGTTCGTAATAACCACCCTGCAACACCCAACCCCCGACGTGACTACGCAGTCGTATGCCGCATCGGCCGCATGGTTTTATTCGTACATTTCCGCCAGTGTCGCTTTTTTTGGATTCAGCTTTTACTTGATCGGCAGAAGAGAAAGCGGCTTTGTTCGATCCTTCATTTATGAGCACAATTCAATCCTGCGCTTTTTGCTAGCGCACTCTTTCAGCTATTCAATAATAAGCACTGCCTATGCATCACTCTTCTACCTTATAACCAAGCCTTTTTACGGAAATTACTCGGTCGTTGAACTACTGCATTTACTGGCATGCTTTTATACCAGCTACCTGCTATTCACCTGCATCGGACTCGGCATAGCGGCACTGCCTATCAAATTCAGTACGGCCAGCACGCTGTTTTCGCTGATGTCATTTCTTATGCTGATATCGGGATACTCAGGGGCAACGCAAAGCCTCATGACCTCGCACTCGCTGATCCTGCTCAACCCCCTATACTTGAGCACGCGGCTATTTAATAACGAACTCCCCTTGATCAGCAGTTTTGTGGCAACACTGGCCGCTGCACTGAGCGCACTCTACTTCACAGGCCGATATTTCAGAATACAGCCCATTTGGAGCCGCTATTAAATGATCATCCTAGAAACACAAAATTTAAGCTTTGGCCATGACAGTAACACCTTGATTGACAGCCTGGCACTGCACGCCAAACAGGGCGAAGCGATAGGCATACTAGGCTGCAATGGCGCAGGAAAAACAACGCTCTTCGACCTCATTTGCGGAATAAAGAAACCCACGAACGGGACAATCTTCAACGCCTCCCAAAGAACGGCTTATCTCACCCAAATTATCACGCCACCACCCTTACTACGAATGCATGAAATCGGCAGACTGATCAGCAGCCTGAACGCCAACACCCCACCCAGTCACGCTGAAATTCTATCAAGATTAACTCAATGGTCGCCGTCACTGTCCAAGCGATACACTGATATCTCCCAAAAAAAAGCCTCCACTTGCAGTTATGGAGAAATTCGCAGTTTTTTTACTTTAACCCTGCTGCTGCAGGACACTGACTTGATCATCCTCGATGAACCCACGGCTGGCGTGGACCCTGAATTTCGCCATTTCATATGGGTTGGCATCCATAACGCATGCCGAGAAGGTGCTTGCGTGCTCGTTTCTTCGCATTACACAGAGGAGATCACGGCAAATTGCCACCGCTTTTACATGCTTGCTAACAGGCGCCTGGAGGCCTTCAATAGCGGCGAAGAGTTCATGGCCCGCCATCGCGCCAAATCGCTTGATGAAGCGTTCATCAATGCCTCGCTGTGACAATCTCAGCCACAAAAAGGGGCGCAAAGCGCCCCCCGCTTTTCTAGAGCCCTTCAAGCTCGGCCATCAGGTCACTCAACCGATCCACCTTGCCCTCATCCAGCGCACTGCCCTGCAGCCCGCGCACGTACTCAGCCAACTCCTCCACCGTGCTGCACTCGAACATCGCCCGCAGGGGCACGTTGAGCTGCAGCTGTTTCTGCACCCGCGAAGCGATCTGCGTGGCCAGAAGCGAATGCCCGCCCAGCTCGAAGAAGTTGTCGTGCACCCCTACCCGCTCGGCCTTGAGCACGTCGGCCCAGATGCCGGCGAGCACCGTTTCCAGCTCGTCACGCGGGGCCAGGTAGGCCTGGCTGTGCTGGCCGCCGATGTCGATGGCTGGCAGGGCCTTGCGGTCGAGCTTGCCGTTGGCGTTGTGCGGCAGGCTGTCGAACCAGCCCCAGTGCAGCGGCACCATGTACTCCGGCAGCTCGGCGCGCAGGCGTAGCTTTATCTGCTCCAGCAGGGCGGCGTCGGCCGAAATACCCTGGTGGGCCACCAGGTAGCCGACCAGGTGCTTGCCATTGACGCCATCCTGCACGCCTACGGCGGCATCGCGGATCTCGACCTGCTCATGCAGGCGGGCTTCGATCTCGCCCAGCTCGATGCGGTAGCCGCGGATCTTCACCTGGTGGTCGATGCGCCCGACATATTCGAGCACGCCATCCGGGCGCTGCCGCGCCAGGTCACCGGTGCGGTACAGGCGCTCGCCCGGGGAACCCTGCGGGTGCGGAATGAATGCCAGGGCAGTGCGCACCGGGTCACCCACATAACCGCGGCCCACGCCAGTGCCGGCGACGCACAGTTCGCCGACCGCGCCCAGCGGCACCAGGGCCTGATCCTCGCCGTACAGGTACAGGCGGTTATTGTCGGTCGGCGTGCCGATCGGCAGGTAGCTGCCGCGGGTTGAGGCCGGGTCTACGCGGAAGAACGCCACGTCGTCCGAACATTCAGCCGGCCCGTAGGCATTGACCAGGCCGATGCCCGGGTAACGTTGCAGCCATTGCGCGGCCAGCTCCGGCGGCATGGCTTCGCCAGTGGGCAGCATCCAGCGCAAGCCGTCCAGGGCCTGGTGATCGTTGGCCAGCATGCCCTGGATCAGCGACGGCACGCTTTCCAGCACGGTGATGCCAGTGGCCTGCACATGCGCCAGCAGGCCTTGTGGATCATGGGCGATAGCGTTCGGCACGATCTCGACCTTGGCGCCGAACAGCGGCGCGGCGAGGAACTGCCAGACCGAGATGTCGAAGCTCTGCGAAGCCGTCTGGGCGATCACGTCGTGCTCGCTCAGCGCCAGGTACGGCACCTTGCTCAGCTGGTTGTTGAGCATGCCGCGCTGCTCGACCATCACGCCCTTCGGCAAACCGGTGGAGCCGGAGGTGTAGATCACGTAGGCGAGGTTGTCCGGCCCGCTGTGGATGCCTGGGTTGTGGCTGGCGATGCTGCTCGCCTGCACTTCTTCCCATACCAGCAACTGCGGGCGCGCCACCCCCGCCAACTCGTCCAGCAACTGGCGCGCTTGCGCGGCACAGGCCGCGCTGCACACCAGCACCGGCGTACGGCTGAGCTCGACGATGCGCTGCAGGCGCGCCGACGGCAGGCCTGGGTCCAGCGGCAGGTAACCGGCGCCGGCCTTGAAGCTGCCGACGATCATGCCCAACAGCGGCAAGCCGCGCTCGGCCAGCAGCGCCACCGGCTGGTCAAGGGTAACGCCCGCACCCACCAGGGCGTGGCCGAGGCGGTTGGCCGCCAAGTTCAGCCCGGCATAGTCGTAGCTTGCCTCAAGGCAACGGGCCACGGTGCGGTCGGGGTGCGCGGCGACCTGCGCTTCGAACTGCGCCACGTAGCTCTGCTCCAGGGCGTAGGCACGCGCGGTGCGGTTGCAGTCGTCGAGCAGGAAGCGCTGCTCGTCCTCACCCAGCAACGGTAAATCGCTGACCTCCCCTTCGAAGCCCTGCACCAGCGCCAGCAGCAGGCGTTTGAACTCGGCCAGCAGGCGCTCGACGGTGGCATGGTCGAAGTAACGCTGGTCATACGACAGGTGCAGGCCCAGGTCGTCGCCCGGGTAGCACACCGCCGTCAACGGGAAGTTGGTGTGGGTACGGCCCGAGTCGGAGCTGGCGTTCAGGTGCTGGGCATGGTCGAGCACCGCAGTTTCCACCGGGGCGTTCTCGAACACGAACAGGCTGTTGAACAGCGGCTGGCCCTTGGGCAGTTCGCTGCATTCCTGGATCGTCACCAATGGCAGGTACTCGTACTCGCGCAGCTCCATGTTGCGTTCCAGCAGGCCTTGCAGCCACTGGCGCACACTGCGGCGTTGGCCCGGCTCGGGCAGTTGCACACGCAGGGCGACACTGTTGATGAACAGGCCGACGGTGCGCTGCATCTGCGGCATGCTCACCGGGCGCCCGGCCACGGTCACGCCAAAGGCCACGTCGCGCTCACCGCTGTAACGGGCCAGCACCAGGGCCCAAGCCGCCTGTGCGAACGTGTTGATAGTCAGCTGATGGGCTTGGGCCAGTTCCCGCAGACGCACACCATCACTGACCGCCAGGCGGGTGTAGCAGTCGCCGACGACCATGCCGTCGCCGGCGTGATCGTTGCGCAGCGGGCGGTCACTGGGGAGCGCCGTGGCGCGTTCGAAGCCGGCCAGGTTGGCCTGCCACCAGCCACGCGCTTCGTCGAGGTTCTGGCGTTGCAGCCAGCCGATGTAGTCGCGGTAGCGCGGCGGCACCGGCAGCTGGGCCTGACGGCCTTCGCCAAGGGCCTGGTAGAGCTCGAAGAAGTCGTTCATCAGCAGCGAACGGCACCAGGCATCGATGAGGATGTGGTGGTTGCTCATCATGAACCAGTAGCGCGCGTCCGCCACGCGCACCAGGCGCAGGTGGAACGGCGCCTCGTGCAGCAGCTCGAAGCCGGCCTCACGCTCCTGCTTGTGCAGGGCCTGCAGGCGCTGTTCCTGGGCGGCGTCGTCGAGGCCACGCCAATCCTGGTAGTCCACGGGTGTGTTGCCCGGCTTGTGAATGATCTGCAGCATCGCTTCGCCGGCGCTCCAGCTGAACGACGCACGCAGGGCCTCATGGCGCGCCACCACGGCCTGCCAGGCCTGGGTGAAGCGCTGGGGGTCGAGCGCGCTGTTGATGCGGTAGCGGTCCTGCATGTAGTAGATGCCGGTGCCCGGCTCCAGCAGGGTGTGCAGCAGCAGGCCCTCCTGCATCGGGGTCAGTGGGTAGACGTCTTCGATCTGCGCGGCCGGGATCGGCAGCGCGTCGATCTGCTCCTGGCTCAGGTGCGCCAGCGGGAAGTCCGACGGCGTGAAGCTGCCGTTGCCATCGGCCAGGCAGTGGCCGACCAGGGCCAGCAGCTCCTGGCGATAGGCCTCGGCCAGGTGGGCGATGGTCTGTTCGTCGAAGCGCTCGCGGCTGTAGGTCCAGCGCAGTTGCAGGGCACCGCCGTAGACCTGGCCGTCGACACTGAGCCAGTTGGGCAGTGGCGCATCCAGGTCATGGGCCAGGCCTGCCGGGGCATCCAGCGGCTGGAACAACGCTGCAGCATCGAACTGCTGGTCGAACTGGCCCAGGTAGTTGAAGGTGATGCGTGCCTGCGGCAGTGCGGCCATGCTTTCGCGCCCGGCGTCGTCAGCCAGGTAGCGCAGCACCCCGTAGCCTTGGCCTTTGTGCGGCACCTGGCGCAGCTGTTCCTTGATCCGTTTGATCGAGGTGGCGCGGGCACTGTCGCCGTCACCGGCCTGCGGGTTCAGGCGCAGCGGGTAGGCATTGGTGAACCAGCCGACGCTGCGGGTCAGGTCCATGTCTTCGAACAGGCCGTCGCGCCCGTGGCCTTCGAGCTGCACCAGCACTTCGTCGTCACCGGTCCAGCGGCACAGGGTGCGCGCCAGGGCGGTCAGCAGCAGGTCGTTGACCTGCGTGTGATAGGCCGCCGGGGCCTGTTGCAGCAGCTGACGGGTCTGCTCCACGTCCAGGCCGATGGCCAGGGTGTCGGCATGCCGATGCAGGTTGCCGCCCTGCGGGTGATCGCACGGCAGCTCATGGCGTACATCGCCCAACTGGGCTTGCCACCAGCCAAGTTCGTCGCGCAGCGAATCGCTGCCGGCATAGCTGGCCAGGCGCGCGGCCCAGTCGGCCATGGCGTGGGTCTTGGCCGGCAGCGGCTGGCCACGGTATAGCGCCTGCAGGTCTTCGAGCAGCACGCGCCAGGACACACCGTCAACCACCAGGTGATGGACCGCCAGCAGCAGGCGCTGGGCGCCCTGCCCGTCGCTGACCAACAAGGCCCGCAGCAACGGGCCTTGCGCCAGGTCCAGGCTGCGTTGCACGTCGGTGTACAGGGCCTGACAGTCATTGAAGTCGGCCACTGTGGCGGTCCACAGCAGTTGCTCGCCGGTGGCGGCGGCGAATTCGCCCTGCCAGCGGCCACTGCGCTGGGTGAAGCGCAGGCGCAGGCTGTCATGGTGCGCCACCAGCGCGGCCAGGGCCTGTTCAAGGGTGGTGCTGTCCAGCGGCTGCCGGGCCTCCAGCAATACCGCCTGGTTCCAGTGCTGCGGCTGGGCCACGTCGCTGTCGAAGAACCAGTGCTGGATCGGCGTCAGGCCGCTGCGCCCCTGGCGCGGGCCCTGCTCGATGCTGCTCGGTGCCGCGCTGCGGCTGACCACGGCGGCGAGGGTCTGGATGGTCTGGTGCTGGAACAGGTCGCGCGGGGTGAACTGCAGGCCCAGCTGGCGGGCACGGCTGACCACCTGGATGGACAGGATCGAGTCGCCGCCCAGTTCGAAGAAGTTGTCCTGCACGCCCACCCGGGGAACGTTGAGCACATCGCGCCAGATCTGCGCCAGTTGCTCTTCAAGCTCATTGGCTGGCGCCTGATAGTGCTGGCGCGCCAGTTCAAGATCGGGCATCGGCAGGGCACGGCGGTCGAGCTTGCCGTTGCCCATCAGCGGCAGGCTGCCCAGCAGCACCAGGTGCGCCGGCACCATGTAGTCCGGCAGGTGCTGGCGGGCATTGGCCTTGACCGCTTCGCGCAGCAGGGCCTGGGCCTCGCTGTCGGCGCCGGCCTGCTTGCACACCAGGTAGCCCACCAGTTGCTTGCCACCTGGCAAGTCGAGGGCCAGGACCACGGCCTCATCGACGTCGGCATGGTCCTGCAGGCGGCTTTCGATTTCGCCGAGCTCGATGCGGAAACCGCGGATCTTCACCTGCTGGTCGGCACGCCCGACGTACTCCACCAGGCCGTCGGCGCGCAAGCGCACCAGGTCGCCGGTGCGGTACAGGCGGCCACCGTCATGGCTGAACGGGTCGGCGACGAAGCGCTCGGCGCTGAGGCCCGGGCGGTCGTGGTAACCCTGGGCCAAGCCGGCACCGCCGACGTACAGCTCGCCGATGCCACCTTGTGGCAGCAACGCCAGGTCGTCATCGAGGATGTAGGCGCTGCGCGCACCCAGCACCTGGCCGATCGGCACACTGCCGGCGTCGGCGGGCAACGTGTCCGGCGCCAGACAGGCCAGCGGCATGACCACGGTTTCGGTCGGGCCGTAGGCGTTGAAGAACTGTTGCGGGGTGAACGCCTGGCGGATGCGTGTCAGGTGCTCGCCCGTCAGCGCTTCGCCGCCGGTGATGACCAGGCGCACCGGCAGTTGCTCGCCTTGCCCGGCGAGGTACTGGGCCAGCTGGCTGCCATAGCTTGGGGTAAAACCGAGGATACTCACCCGTTGCTCGCGCACCAGCTGGCAGATCTCTTCGGCGCCCCATTGGCCCTGGGCGCGCAGCACCACACGGGCGCCGCACAGCAGCGGCACCAGCAGGCGTTCGCTGGCCGCGTCGAAGTTGATCGAATAGAAGTGCAGCTCGCAATCGTCGCTGCGCATGCCGAAGGCGTCGATCACGGCCTGGCAGTGCATGGCGATTTCCCCGTGGCTGACCACCACCCCCTTGGGCTTGCCGGTGGAGCCGGAGGTGTAGATCAGGTAGGCCTGGTGTTGCGGCAGGTTGAGGTTGTCCAACGCCGCGTCACTGTAAGCGCACAACCTCGGGGCGTCGTCCTCCAGGCTCCAGCGCGCCACGCCTTCGGGCAACTCGCCAAGGGTTTCGAGCAGCGCGCGCTGGCTCAGCAGCAGGCCGATGCGGCTGTCCTCGATCATGTAGCGCAGGCGGTCGAGCGGGTATTCCGGGTCGAGCGGCACGTAGGCGCCGCCCGCCTTGAGAATGGCCAGCAGGCCGACGACCATTTCCAGCGAACGCTCCAGCGCCAGGCCCACGCGCACCTGCGGGCCGACACCGCGTTCGCGCAGGGCACGGGCCAGGCGGTTGGCCTGCTGGTCGAGCTCGGCATAGCTCAGGTGCTGGCCGGCGAAGGTCAGCGCGCCGGCTTGCGGCGTGCGCGCAGCCTGGGCGGCGAACAGGCCATGAAGCGTCTGGTCGAGGGCGTAGTGATGGTGGCCCTGCAACTGGCCGATCATTACCTGCTGCTCGGCCTCGGCCAGCATCGGCAGCTCGCACAGGCGCTGCTGCGGGTCATCCAGCAGGCCGACCAGCAATTGCTGCCAGTGCTCGGCCATGCGCGCGATACGCGGCGCGTCGAACAGGTCGCGGCTGTAGGTCAGGCAGCAGCCCAGGCGGCCATCGAGGTCGGTTACTTCCAGGTACAGGTCGAACTTGGTGGCGCTGGCGTCATTGACCAGGTAATCCACGCGCATGCCGGCCAGGTCGCGGCTTTGCTGGAAGGCCCAGCGCTGCACGTTGCACATGACCTGGAACAGCGGGTTGTATGCACTGCTGCGTGGCGGCTGCAAGGCTTCGACCAGTTGATCGAACGGCAGGTCCTGGTGCGACTGGGCTTCGATGGCGGCCTGGCGCACCTGGTCAAGCAGTGCGGCGGCAGTCATTTGCCCGTCCAGCTCGCAGCGCAGCACCTGGGTGTTGAGGAAGGCGCCGATCAGCCCTTCGCTTTCCGGGCGAATGCGGTTGGCCACCGGCGCGCCGATGCGCAGGTCGCGCTGGCCGCTGTAGCGGTGCAGCAACGCGGCCAGGGTGGCGGTCATGGTCATGAACAGGGTCAGCCCGCGCTGGCTGTTGAACGCATGCACCCGGGCGACCAGCGCCGGGTCGAGGTCGAAGCGGTACAGCTCGCCACGGTGGCTCTGTACCGCCGGGCGTGGGCGGTCGGCGGGCAAAGCCAGCACCGGGTGCTCATCGCCCAGGCGGGCTTTCCAGTAGGCCAGCTGGCGTGCGCCCTCGCCGCCTTCCAGCCACTGGCGCTGCCATACGCTGTAGTCCAGGTACTGCACCGGCAGTGGTTCAAGCGGCGACTCGCGCTCGTCGACGAACGCTTCGTACAGTTCGCCCAATTCGCGGGCAAAGATGTCCATGGCCCAGCCTTCGGTGACGATGTGGTGCAGGGTCAGCACGAAGTAATGCTCACGCTCCTCGGCCTTCACCAGGCAGGCGCGCAGCAGCGGGCCGCGCTCCAGGTCGAACGGCTGGTGCGCCTGCTCGTCGGCCAGTTGCTGCAGGCGTTGCTGGCGGGTGGCGGCAGGCAAGGCGCTGAGGTCTTGCCAGTCCAGCTTCACGGCGCTGTCATCCGCCACGCACTGGTAGGCTACGCCATCGATGGCGGGGAACGTGGTGCGCAGGGTTTCGTGGCGCACGATCAGCGCTTGCAGCGCACGCTCGAAAGCATCTACATGCAGCGTGCCACGCAGCCGCGCCATGCCGCCGACGTTGTACGCCGGGCTGTCCGGCTCCATCTGCCAGAGGAACCACATGCGCTGCTGTGCGTACGACAGCGGCACGGCCTGGCGGCGGTCGACACGGGTGATCTCGCCGTGCAGGTTCCGCTCGCCGGCATCGCGGATGCGCGCGATCTCGCTGCAGAACGCAGCCAGCTCACTGGCCTCGAACAGCACCTTGAGCGGCAGTTCGACGTCGCACGCCTGGCGGGTGCGCGAAACGATCTGGGTCGCCAGCAGCGAGTGGCCGCCGAGGGCGAAGAAGTCGTCGTGCAGGCCGATGCGCGGCAGGTTGAGTACTTCGCGCCAGATCGCGGCGACCTGCTGTTGCAGCGCGGTGTGCGGCTCGACGTGCTCGCGCTGCTGCCAGACCGGTGCCGGCAGCGCCTTGCGATCGACCTTGCCGCTGGGGCCCAGTGGCATGTAGTCGAGCGCAATCAGCTGCGCCGGCACCATGTAGGCCGGCAGGCGCTCTGCCAGGTTGGCCAGCAGCTTATCCGCCGGTGCGGCGCCGCTGTAGTAGCCGACCAACTGGGCGCCGACGGCGTCCTGGTGGATCAACACCAGTGCCTGTTCGACGCCCGGCTGGCCGAGCAGGCAAGCCTGCACTTCTTCAGGTTCGACACGAAAGCCCCGCACCTTCACCTGTTGGTCCAGGCGGCCAAGGTACTCCAGGGCTTCGGCCTGCACCTGCCAGCGGGCACGGTCGCCGCTGCGGTACAAGCGCTCGCCGTCGCCATCGGCCTGGGGCACGAAGCGCTCGGCGGTCAGGCCTGGGCGGCCCAGGTAGCCACGGGCAAGGCCGGCGCCACCCAGGTATAGCTCACCCGGCACGCCTGGAGCGGCCAGTTGCAGGTCGGCATCGAGCACACGGCAGATCACGTTGCCCAGCGGGCGGCCGATGGGCGAGCGCTCGGCATCAGCAGCCTGGCAGTGCCAGTGGGTGACGTTGATGGCGGTTTCGGTCGGCCCATAGCGGTTGTGCAGCTGTACCTGCGGCAGCAGTTGCAGCACGCGGTCACGCAGGCTCGCAGGCAACGCCTCACCGCCCGAGAACAGCCGGCGCAAGCTGCTGCAGCCCGCAGCCAACGGCTCTTGCACGAACACCTGCAACAGCGGCGGCACGAAGTGCAGCGTGGTTACCTGATGCTGCTGCACCAGCGCGGCGATGCGCTGCGGGTCACGGTGTTCGCCGGGGCCGGCCAGCACCAGCTGGCAGCCGGTGATCAGCGGCCAGAAACACTCCCACACCGACACGTCAAAGCTGATCGGTGCCTTCTGCATCAGCACGTCGCTGTCATCCAGCGCATAAGTAGCCTGCATCCACTGCAGGCGCTCGGCCAAGGCGGCATGGGTATTGCCCACGCCTTTGGGCTGGCCGGTGGAGCCGGAGGTGTAGATCACGTAGGCCAGGTTGTCACCGTGCAGGTGCAGGCCTGGCGCCTGGCTTGGCCAGCTGTCCAGGTGCAACTGGTCGAGGGCGATGGCGCTGACGCCGTCGACCTGCGGCAAGCTGGCGAGCGTGCCGCTGTTGCTCAGCAGCAGGCTGGCTTGGCAGTCGCGCAGCATGTAGGCCAGGCGTTCGGCCGGGTAGTCGACGTCCAGCGGCACGTAGGCGCCGCCCGCCTTGAGGATGGCCAGCAGGCCCACCAGCAGCTGCGGCGAGCGCTCGATGGCGATGGCCACGCAGGTGTCGGGGCCCACGCCTTTGTCGCGCAGGTAATGGGCCAGGCGGTTGGCTTGCTGGTGCAGTTCGGCGTAATCCAGGCTGCCACCTTGCCAGGCCAGTGCGGTGCGTTCCGGGGTCTGGCGCGCCTGTTCGTTGAGTTGCTCGACCACCAGACGCTGCGGCGCCGGCGCCGGTGCCTGGCCCCAGGCGAGCAATTGCTGGCGGCTTGGCTCATCCAGCAAGTCGACATCGCCCACGGCCAATTGCGGCTGGGCGCACACCTGCTCGAGCAGTGCCAGCAGGTGCTGGGCCAGGCGCTTGACGGTGCTTTCGGCGAACAGCTCGGCGGCGTAGTCGAAGGCCAGGCTCAGGCGGCCCAGGTGGTCTTCTTCGCTGTGCAGTTGCAGGTCGAACTTGGCTTCGCGGCTGTGCCACGGCAGCTCTTCGGCCAGCAGCCCCGGCAGGCGGCGCAACGCCGAGAGGTCGCGTTGCTGGTGGTTGAACATGACCTGGAACAGGCCTTGCTCACGGGCGTCAGGCAGCGCTTCGAGCAGTTGCTCGAAGGGCAGGTCCTGATGGGCCTGGGCATCGAGGGTGGCCTGGCGCACCTGGGCCAGCAGTTCGCTGAACGGCAGGCGGCCGTCCAGTTGCGCACGCAGCACTTGGGTGTTGATGAAGAAGCCGACCATGCCTTGGGTTTCCTGGCGCGGGCGGTTGGCGTTGGGCACGCCGACGCGGATGTCGCCCTGGCCGGTGTAGCGGTGCAGCAGGCCTTGCCAGGCCGCCAGCAGGACCATGAACAGGCTGGCCTGCTGTTCGCGGGCCAGCCCTTTGAGGGCGTCGGTGAGCCGGGCTGGCACTTTCAGGTTCAGGCGTGCTGCACGGTTGTGCTGCTGGCTGGTGCGTGGCTGGTCAGGGTGCAGGTCGAGCACGGGCGACGTATCGCCGAGCCGGGCCTTCCAGTAGGCCAGTTGACGCGAACTTTCGCCCTCGGCCAGCCACTGGCGCTGCCAGTTGCCGTAGTCGGCATAGCCCAGTGGCAGCGGCGCCAGCGAGGCTTCCAGGCCCTGGCAGCGGGCGGCGTAGAGTTTGCCGAACTCGTCGAGCAGAATGTTCAGCGACCAGCCGTCGGCGACGATGTGGTGCAAGGTCACCCACAGCTGATGGTCTTCATCGTCCAGCTGCGCCAGGGTCACGCGCAGCAGGGGGCCTTGGGTCAGGTCGAACGGTTGCTGCGCTTCTGCTTCGCGGCGCTCGGCTACTTGCGCATCAGCCAGCCCTTGCAGGTCGAGGCGGTGCAAGGTGAATGGCTGCTCGGGCAGGATACGCTGCAGGGCCTGGCCGTCTGCTTCGCTGAACACCGTGCGCAGCGCTTCGTGGCGCGCCACCAGCGCCTGGAACGCGGCTTCCAGCGCGGCAGGGTCCAGCTCGCCGCGCAGGTGCAGGCCGGCAGGAATGTTGTAGGCCGCTGAGTGCGGCTCCAACTGCCACAGCAGCCACAGGCGGTTTTGCGCCAGCGACTGCGGCAGGGCCTTGCCACGGTTCAAGGTGGCGATGGCTGCCGTTTCTCGGCCGCCTCCGGCGAGGGCTGCCGCCACTGCGGCGCAGTAATCGCTCAGCACCGGCGCTTCGAACAACACGCGCAGGCCCAGCTGGATACCGAGCTCATCGGACAGCCGCGCGGTAGCCTGGGTGGCGGCGATGGAGTTGCCGCCCAGCAGCAGGAAGTGGTCATCGGCGGCGACCGACTCGGCCTTCAGAACCTCGCGCCAGATGCCGGCAATGCGTGCCTGCAGGCCATCGCTGGCGGCGGCGGCGGCGGCCGGCTCGGTAGCGGCCGGGAAACGCGCATAGCAATCGAGGCTGCCGTCGTTCATGCGCAAGCGGCATGCAGTACGCTGCAACTTGCCGCTGGACGTCTTGGGCAGCGCACCCGGGTTCAGCAGCAGGACCACGGCAGGCGCCTGGCGGCAGGCATCGGCGATGACCTGGCGCAGCGTCTTGATCAGCGCTTCGGGCGTGACCGTCTTCTGCACGTTGCGGCTGATTTCCACCGCCACGCCAACGCCCTCTTCGCCTTGGTCGTCGACGGCAAACACCGCCACCCGGCCCTTGCGCAGCACATCGACTTCACGCTCCAGGGTTTTTTCCAGGTCCTGCGGGTAGAGGTTCTGGCCCCGCACGATCAGCATGTCCTTCAGGCGCCCGGTGACGAACACTTCGCCCGCGCGCATGAAGCCCAGGTCTCCGGTGCGCAGCCAGGTCTGGCCGTCCATTTCGACGAAGGTGCGCGCACTCGCCTCGGGGTTGCGCCAGTAGCCCAGGGCGATGCTCGGGCCGCCGGCCCAGATCTCGCCGACCCGGTTGTCACCCAGCACCTCCCGGCGCTGCGGCTCGACAATGCGCACCGCATGGCCTGGCTGCGGGTAGCCGCAGCTCATCAGCACACTGCCCTGGCCGGCTTCGGCGCGGTTGGCAGCGAACGCCTCGGCATCCAGTTCCAGCGCGCCGATGCCCTGGCCACGCCGGCTGCCGCTGACGAACAAGGTCGCCTCGGCCAGGCCGTAGCTGGCAAAGAAGCTGTCGGGCGTGAAGCCGCAGGCGGCGAACTTTTCGGCGAAGGTGGCCAGGCTGTCCTGGCGGATGGGCTCGGAGCCGGAGTAGGCCACGCGCCAGCGGCTCAGGTCGAGGCCGGCCAAGGCCGCCTCGCTGACCCGTTCGCTGCACAGGCGGTAGGCGAAGTCCGGGCCACCACTGATGGTGCCGCCGTACTCGCTGATCGCCTGCAGCCAACGCTGCGGCCGGGCGAGGAAGTAACCTGGCGACATCAGCACGCACGGCACGCCGCTGAAAATCGGCTGCAGCAGCCCGCCAATCAGGCCCATGTCATGGTACAGCGGCAGCCAGCTGACGATCACGTCATCGGGGTTGAGGTCGATGCCGAAGCCATGACGGATCAGTTGTTCGTTGGCCACCAGGTTGCCATGGCTGACCTGCACGCCTTTGGGCAACGCGGTGGAACCTGAGGTGTACTGCAGGAAGGCGATGTCGTCGCCGGCCAACGCCGGTTCGCGCCAGACGCTGGCCAGCGCCGGGTCCAGGCCATCCACCGCCAGCAGTTCAGGGGCATTGTCGGCGGCCAGGGCTTCCAGGCCCTGAAGGCTGTCGCGCAGCGCCGTCACGGTCAGCAGCAGGCGCGGCTCGGCGTCGTCAATGATCGACAGCAGGCGCTCCTGGTGATGCTGACGCGACGACTCCGGCGGATAGGCCGGCACGGCAATCACACCCGCATACAGGCAGCCGAAGAACGCCGCCACGTAGTCTGGGCCGCTGGGGAACAGCAGCACGGCACGCTCACCGAACCCGGCGCGCGCCTGCAAGGCGGCGGCGATGGTGCGCGCGCGCAGGTCCAGGTCCCGATAGCTGAGCACGGCCTGCTCGGCGGGGGCATCGGCCAGAAAGCGCAAGGCGATGCGGTCCGGGGTTTGCGCAGCGCGTTGCGCCAGGGCCTGGACCAGCGAGAGCGGGAGTTCGAAGGCGTCCGTCATGGGGTGTTCCTGCCAGTGTCTGGGTAAGTCGGGCCGGTTGCCCCGCACGGGGTGGCGGGCAGCGTTCGGCGGCCGGATGTACAGAGGGGAACGGATGGGCAGCGGAAGAAATTACCGCGAGGACGCAGCCATGAAACCGGCAAAAGGTGAAGCGCGTCACGCTCACCTGCTTAGAACCGAAATCACCGGTTACTAATTACCTTTCGTATTTGACAATCATTATCATTCTGAATAGTTTGTCGCACGTCGTAGGAAGCTTCCCTGTCTTGGGTGCTCCTATTCCCTTCTGAGACAAGGTGATTTCCATGGCGGAACAACTATCCACAAGTAAGTGCGATTCACCATTACTCCAGGCATTCGTCGACAACCGCAGCATCCTGGTCAAGATCGCGGCGCGCATTACCGGCTGCCGATCGCGGGCCGAAGACGTGGTGCAAGATGCCTTCTTCCGGCTCAGCGCCGCCCCGCAGATCACCTCGTCATTCAAGGCGCAGCTCAGCTACCTGTTCCAGATCGTGCGCAACCTGGCCATCGACCATTACCGCAAACAGGCCATGGAGCTGAGGTATTCGGGCAGCGAAGAGGAAGGCATGAACGTGGTCATCCCCAACGCCTCGCCCGAAGCCACGCACATCAACCTGGCGGCACTCGAGCACATCGCCGATGCGCTCAACGAACTGCCGCAACGCACCCGCTATGCGTTCGAGATGTACCGCCTGCACGGTGTGCCGCAGAAGGACATCGCCAAGGAGCTTGGCGTGTCGCCGACGCTGGTCAACTTCATGATTCGCGATGCCCTGGTGCATTGCCGCAAGACGGCCAGTCGGCAGGTTTGACGCAGCTGCAAGCCGCAAGATGGAGCAGCGCCGACGCGCCCTTCTCTTGCAGCTTGGAGCTTGAAGCTGTCGCCCTAGGCGAGCCTGCAACGCTCGAAAAACCGCTCCCGCCCCAGAATCATCAGCGCCGCGCGCTTGTGCGGGAAGTCGAACTCCTTGTCGCAATGGAAGCACTGGTCGTGCATGTAGCCGATCATCTTGCCATTGTCGGCACGCGGCTCAGCCACCACCCGCTGGGTGCGCGGGTCATCCAGGAACAGGTAGTGGACCAGCGCCGACAACCAGCTGGCGACCTTGTGCGGGCCGCGATGCGCCTCCTCCCCCACCAGCATGTGGATGCCGCGATCGTAGTCGTCGGCCTGGTAGAACGGGGCGATGCGGTCTTCCTTGGCCCAGTACGCCTCGAAGTAGGCGAACGGCTGATCGTCAAAACAGCCGATCAGGGTCACGGTATGCGGGTCGGCCTCCAGCTTGGCCAGGTAGTCGCGGTGCTGCTCCAGCGACCCGCCCTCTTGCCAGAACTGCTCCACCCGCGGGTTGTTCTGCCAACGATTGAAGCGCTCCAGGTCCTGGTCGATCTCCAGGGTGCGCAGTGACACCCAGCTACCCAGGCGCGCATCGAAGCGCCGGTAGACCTCACCACGGGGCTTGGGCGCGCGGCGCGGGTGGCGCTTGCCGTTGCTGATCTGCATCTGTTGCGGGTAAGCGTCGCCCACGGGCTGACCGAGCCAAGGCTGTGGCAACTGCCAGAACATCGTGCGCTCGCACAGGTAGACGCCAGGCTGTTCGGTTGCCAGCAACAAGCCGCTGGCGAGTGCCTGCGGTAGCGCCTCTGGCAGGTGCCAGGCCAGGCGCTGGCGGCCCTGGTCACGGGACAGCAGCCAATAGCAGGCAGCCCACAGCGCTTGCTGCGGGCGCTCTGGGCAAAGGCTTTCAAGGTGGATGGCCAACGTATCGCCGGTCTCCAGGCGCACCTTGATCAACGGCCTGCCCTCGAGGGTCAGGCTCAACCAGCAGTCACCTTCGTCGGCACTCAGGCTGCGCCAGCGTGGCGGTGACAGGGGCTGCGAAGCGGCATCGAACGGCATGGGCAGGGCTCACTGAAAATGAAAGAAAGGCTCACCCCTGAAAACGTCGCTGCAACCTGGGAATTTAGTCGCGTGGGGCGTCAACGGCGATTCGATAGGGCTGGAAGATCCGGGCCAGCTCGCCGCTGTCGCGCATTTGGCGCAACAGCGCAGCGAGTTGCTGGTCGCTGATGGGGGCACCCGGGCGCAGCAACGCGTAGTGGTGATACACCTGATCAACGCGCGTGGAGGCCATCAACTGGCTGCCGCTGGCGGGGTTGCGCACCAGGAAATCGCTGAGGTACGAGCGGGTTACCAGCGCAATGTCGGCACGCCCGGCCTGAACCATCAGCAGGTTGCTGTCGTGCGAATAGGTCAGGGTCGCGCTGTAGGTCTTGCGCAGGTAGTTGGGGTCGGAGTTGAAACCGGCGAAAGCATAGTGATAGCCATTGAACAGCGCCAAGCGCTTGCCGGCGAGGTCATCGAAGTAGTGCTGGTCGCGGTTGTCGACCTGCCTGGCGACGAACACCTCGGCGTCTTCCAGGCCCATGTCCACGGCATGATGCGGAATCTGCTGCCAGCCCCACGCCGGGTTTTCGAAGATGGCCATGTCGGTGCGGCCTTGCTGAAAATCGCCGAAACGCCGCTGGATGGACGTGGGCACCAGCACGAAGCGGTAGTCCTGCTGCTGGCGGTTCAACGCTTCGACCAGTTGCGGCAGCAGGCCCGTATCGGCGCCCTGCTCCGGGCGCACTGTGTAAGGCGGGAAATGCGCGGCGCCGATCTTCACATCAATGGCGTCGGCAGCCCAGACCGGCACCGCCAGCCATACCGCGGCCAGCATCAACAGGGTGGACAAAGCCTTCCGGCCGGGCGCTGGGGTCAACACGGACACTCATCACGGTTCATACCTGGATGCGCCTTAAGCTAGGCGTTTTCCCGGCAGCGCACAACCGCTGGTTATGCCAAAGCAACGGCATTTTGCCAGGGGATGCCGTGTGGCCAGACATTGGCTACGCTGCTCTAGCATGTATGGCGAGGGAGCCTGGTATGGGCCACTGGTTGGTGATCGACCTGGAAGCCACCACCGATGAAGGTGGCTGGCCGGTCACAGAGATGGAAATCATAGAAATCGGCGCCAGCCTGGTGACCCGTGACGGCCGGGAAGTAGACCACTTCCAGCGCTTCGTGCGGCCACGGCGGCGGCCGCAATTGACGCCGTTCTGCCGCGAGCTCACCCATATCAGCCAGGCCAACGTCGACAGCGCTGCGGCGCTGCCCGAGGTGTGGGGGTGCTTCGAACGCTGGCTGGGCCACCATCGCGGGCAGTTGCAGGCGTGGGTGAGCTGGGGCGATTACGACCGCCAGCAACTGCTGCAGGAATGGCGGCAGCATCACCTCGACAGCCTGTTGCGCAACCTGCCGCACATCAACCTCAAGCAGCGCTTCGCCAAGGCCCGCCACCTGCAGCGCCCGGCCGGGCTGAACGGCGCGCTGCAACTGGCCGGCATGCACTTTTGCGGGCAGCAACACCGGGCGCTGGAAGATGCGCGCAACACCGCCCGGCTGCTGCCCTTGAGCCTGCCGAGCGTTTGAAGCCAGGGCCCCTGAAAGCAGATGACGGGGCGGATGGGCTTGGGCATACTGGCCAGCCCTTTTTCATCCCCCTTTTCAGGAGTCGCCCCATGTTCAAGGTCAATGAATACTTCGATGGTACCGTCAAGTCGATCGCCTTCGAAGGCACTGAAGGCCCGGCCACCGTCGGCGTCATGGCACCGGGCGAATACGAGTTCGGCACCGCCAAGCGCGAAATCATGCACGTGGTTTCCGGTGCGCTGACCGTGAAGCTGCCGGGTAGCGACAACTGGGAAACCTTCAACGCTGGCGACAAGTTCAACGTGGCCGCTGACAGCAAGTTCCAGCTGAAGGTGGCGGTGGATACCGCTTACCTGTGCGAGTACCGCGACTAAGCGGTAGCCTGCTCCGGCCTCATCGCCGGCAAGCCGGCGCCTACAGGAACCCCGCAGTGCTCGACGCTGTGGTACTCCTGTGGGAGCCGGCTTGCCGGCGATGAAGGCAACACTATTTCACAAGAAACCCCGCCACCTTCTCAGCCGCCGCCTGCAAGTGCTGCTCATGGCTGAACCCCGAAGCCTTCAGCGGCTTCAGGTCATGATCCCCCGCCACCAACCAGCTCACCTCGATCGACGGTGACAGCGCATAGCCCTGCACGGCCTCGCGATTACCCAGCGCATCCCGTTCGCCCTGCACGATCAATGTCGGCGTCTGCAACCCGGCCAGGTGCTCGACCCGTGGTTTTTCCGGCTTGCCCACGGCATAGAACGGATAGCCCAGGCACACCAGCGCGTCCGCGCCCAGTTCGTCAGCCAGCAGGCTGGCCATACGCCCGCCCATCGACTTGCCACCAATCGCCAGCCTGCCCGTGACCAAAGGTCGCACCTGCCGGTACACCTCGCGCCAGCATTCCAGCAATACCTTTTGCGGGTTGGGTGGCCGCTTGCCGCCCCCGACCCTGCGCTCGGCCATGTACGGGAACTCGAAGCGGACCACGCCCACCCCAAGCGCCGCCAGCCTTTGCGCCATCTCGTCCATGAACCCGCTGTCCATCGGCGCACCCGCGCCGTGGGCCAGGATCAGGCACGCGGACGAGCTGCTATCTCCCTGATTTTGCGGAGGATCGCAGCGCAAGCCTGGGACATTTGCGACCTTCGCCCATTGATCCCCGTCAATACCGGCACTTAGCCCATTACTCATGCTTGCCTCGCTGTAAAGCCTGCCAATAACCGTGGATGGGAACCCATACATGAACACAACCAGCAGTACCGCCTATAACTACAAGGTGGTCCGCCAATTCGCCATCATGACGGTGGTGTGGGGAATCGTCGGGATGGGGCTCGGCGTCTTCATCGCCGCCCAGCTCGCCTGGCCTTCCCTCAACTTCGACCTCCCCTGGACCAGCTTCGGCCGCCTGCGCCCACTGCATACCAATGCGGTGATCTTTGCGTTCGGCGGCTGTGCACTGTTCGCCACCTCCTATTATTCGGTGCAACGCACCTGCCAGACCACCCTGTTCGCACCGGGCCTGGCCGCGTTCACCTTCTGGGGCTGGCAACTGGTGATCCTGCTGGCGGCCATCACCCTGCCGCTGGGTTACACCAGCTCCAAGGAATACGCCGAGCTGGAATGGCCGATCGACATCCTGATCACCATCGTCTGGGTCTGCTACGCCATCGTGTTCTTCGGCACGCTGATGAAACGCAATACCAAGCACATCTATGTGGGTAACTGGTTCTTCGGCGCTTTCATCCTGACCGTGGCGCTGCTGCACATCGTCAACAACCTGGAACTGCCGGTCAGCCTGACCAAGTCGTACTCGGTGTATGCCGGCGCCACCGATGCCATGGTGCAGTGGTGGTATGGCCACAACGCCGTGGGCTTCTTCCTCACCGCAGGCTTCCTGGGCATGATGTACTACTACGTGCCCAAGCAGGCCGAGCGCCCGGTGTATTCCTATCGCCTGTCGATCGTCCACTTCTGGGCACTGATCACCCTGTACATCTGGGCCGGCCCGCACCACCTGCACTACACCGCGCTGCCTGACTGGGCGCAGTCGCTGGGCATGGTGATGTCGCTGATCCTGCTGGCACCGAGCTGGGGCGGCATGATCAACGGCATGATGACCTTGTCCGGCGCCTGGCACAAACTGCGCAGCGACCCGATCCTGCGCTTCCTCGTGGTGTCCCTGGCGTTCTACGGCATGTCCACCTTCGAAGGCCCGATGATGGCCATCAAGACCGTCAACGCCCTGTCGCATTACACCGACTGGACCATCGGCCACGTGCACGCCGGTGCTCTCGGCTGGGTGGCGATGATCTCCATCGGCGCGCTGTACCACACCATCCCGAAAGTGTTCGGCAAAGCGCGCATGTACAGCCTTGGGCTGATCAACGCGCACTTCTGGCTGGCGACCATTGGCACCGTGCTGTACATCGCCTCGATGTGGGTCAACGGCATCGCCCAGGGCCTGATGTGGCGCGCGGTCAACAGCGACGGCACGCTCACTTACTCGTTCGTGGAAACCCTGGTGGCCAGCCACCCGGGCTTCGTGGTGCGCTTCGTCGGTGGCGCGATCTTCCTCAGTGGCATGTTCCTGATGGCCTGGAACACCTGGCGCACCGTGCGTGCACCGGCCACCGAAGCCGCCCCTGCCAACGCCCAGCTGGCCTGAGGAGACCTGCCTGATGAAACATGAAGTGATCGAGAAAAACGTCGGCCTGATGGCGCTGCTGATGGTGTTCGCCGTCAGCATCGGTGGCCTGACCCAGATCGTCCCGCTGTTCTTCCAGGACGTCACCAACAAGCCGGTCGAAGGCATGAAGCCCTACACCGCGCTGCAGCTGGAAGGCCGCGATATCTACATCCGCGAAGGCTGCGTAGGCTGCCACTCGCAGATGATCCGCCCGTTCCGCGCCGAAACCGAGCGCTACGGCCACTATTCGGTGGCCGGTGAAAGCGTGTGGGACCACCCGTTCCTGTGGGGCTCCAAGCGCACCGGGCCAGACCTGGCGCGTGTCGGTGGCCGCTACTCCGATGACTGGCACCGTGCGCACCTGTACAACCCGCGCAACGTGGTGCCGGAGTCGAAGATGCCGTCCTACCCGTGGCTGGTCGCAGCGCAAGTGGACAACAGCCATACCGACACCAAGATGCGCACCCTGCGCACCCTGGGCGTGCCGTACAGCGACGAAGACATCGCCGGCGCCCGCGACGCGGTCAAGGGCAAGACCGAGATGGACGCCCTGGTCGCCTACCTGCAGGTGCTCGGCACCGCCATCAAGAACAAGAGGTGAGTGCGATGGAAATGGACATCGGCATGATCCGCGGCCTGGGCACCCTGGTGGTGATGGTCGCCTTCATCGGCCTTTCGCTGTGGGTTTTCAACCGCCGCCGCGACCATGATTTCGCCGAAGCGCGCCTGCTGCCCTTCGTCGACGACCGCCTGCCCCCTGCCGGGCAGGAACCTGCTGCCAAGAGGAGTTCCGGGCAATGACCACCTTCTGGAGTACGTACATCAGCGTACTGACCATCGGCAGTCTGATTGGCCTGACCTGGCTGTTGCTGTCGACCCGCAAGGGCCAGAGCAGCGACACCACCGACCAGACCATGGGCCACAGCTTCGATGGCATCGAGGAGTATGACAACCCGCTGCCCAAGTGGTGGTTCTGGCTGTTCGTCGGCACTTTGGTGTTTGCGGTGGGCTACCTGATCCTCTACCCGGGCCTGGGCAACTGGAAAGGCATCCTGCCCGGCTACGAGAATGGCTGGACAGGCGTTAACGAATGGCAGAAGGAAATGGACAAGGCCGACGCCAGGTTCGGCCCGATCTTCGCCAAGTACGCCGCCATGCCCGTCGAGGAAGTGGCCAAGGACCCACAGGCGCTGAAAATGGGCGGCCGTCTGTTTGCCTCCAACTGTTCGGTGTGCCACGGCTCCGACGCCAAGGGCGCCTATGGCTTCCCCAACCTGACCGACAACGACTGGCGCTGGGGTGGCGAGCCGGAGACCATCAAGGCGTCGATCATGAATGGCCGCCACGGCGTGATGCCGGCCTGGGCTGAAGTGATCGGCGAGCAGGGCGTGGCGGATGTGGCCGCCTACGTGCTGACCAACCTCGATGGCCGCAGCCTGCTGGAAGGCACCAAAGCCGACGTGGCCAAAGGCAAGGAAATCTTCGCCGGCAACTGCGTGGCCTGCCACGGCCCTGAGGGCAACGGTACGCCGGCCATGGGTGCACCTAATCTGAACCACCCGCAGGCGTTCATCTACGGGTCCAGCTTTGCCCAGTTGCAACAGACCATTCGCTATGGCCGCCAGGGGCAGATGCCGGCCCAGGTGGAAATCCAGGGCAATGACAAGGTGCACCTGCTGGCGGCTTATGTGTACAGCCTGTCGCAGGGTGATGTTGCCGAAACCGTAACCGCCAAGTAATACCCCGGGGCCGCTCTGCGGCCCAATCGCCGGCAAGCCGGCTCCCACCGTTATCGCAGCGTTGCAATATCCTGTGGGAGCCGGCTTGCCGGCGATTGGGCTGCAAAGCGGCCCCTGCACTTCCCCGCCTCGCCCCTCCCCTTGCACCCCCTCCGAACAGAACTAAGCTTGTTGCCACAGCGGGCTTCGCTGCCAATCCAGCGGAGCAGGACGCGGCGCAACGCCTGACGCCGCCCTCAAAAAAAGCTTGACCAAACGATCAGAAAAAGGTGAAAAACGGTACACATTACAAATATTTATTTGTGTACAATCGCCCAGACCCTAGTGCCTCGGGACACCGGCAAAAGGGCCCGGACACGGGTCGGCGCAAGTCTCCTTGCGTTGCCATAACCCTGGTGGTTATCGATACTGGCGCCGATTTTTCAACCAACAAGAACACCAAAACCGTGGAACCTTAGAATGAGCACAGCACTCAGTCCGACTGCTTATAACTATAAGGTCGTCCGCCAGTTCGCCATCATGACGGTGGTCTGGGGGATCCTTGGCATGGGCCTCGGCGTCTTCATCGCCTCGCAGCTGGTGTGGCCGCAACTGAACCTGGACCTGCCCTGGACCAGTTTCGGCCGCCTGCGCCCGCTGCACACCAACCTGGTCATCTTCGCCTTCGGCGGCTGTGCGTTGTTCGGCACCAGCTACTACGTGGTGCAGCGAACCTGCCAGACCCGGCTGATCTCCGACAGCATGGCGGCCTTCACCTTCTGGGGCTGGCAGGCGGTCATCGTCGGTGCGCTGATCACCTTGCCGATGGGCTACACCACCACCAAGGAATACGCCGAGCTCGAATGGCCGCTGGCGATCCTGCTGGCCATCGTCTGGGTCACCTACGGGCTGGTGTTCTTCGGCACCATCGTCAAGCGCAAGACCAAGCACATCTACGTCGGCAACTGGTTCTACGGCGCCTTCATCGTGGTCACCGCGATGCTGCACATCGTCAACCACATTTCGCTGCCGGTGAGCCTGTTCAAGTCGTACTCGGCCTATGCCGGCGCCACCGACGCGATGATCCAGTGGTGGTACGGGCACAACGCCGTAGGCTTCTTCCTCACCACCGGCTTCCTGGGGATGATGTACTACTTCGTACCCAAGCAAGCCGAGCGGCCGATCTACTCGTATCGCCTGTCGATCGTCCACTTCTGGGCGCTGATCACCCTTTACATCTGGGCCGGCCCGCACCACCTGCACTACACCGCGCTGCCCGACTGGGCGCAGTCGCTGGGCATGGTGATGTCGATCATCCTGCTGGCGCCAAGCTGGGGCGGCATGATCAACGGCATGATGACGCTGTCCGGTGCCTGGCACAAACTGCGCACCGACCCGATCCTGCGCTTTTTGGTGGTGTCCCTGGCGTTCTACGGCATGTCCACCTTCGAAGGCCCGATGATGGCCATCAAGACGGTCAACTCGCTGTCGCACTACACCGACTGGACCATCGGCCACGTCCACGCCGGCGCGCTCGGCTGGGTGGCGATGATCTCGATCGGCGCGGTGTACCACATGATTCCCCGGTTGTATGGGCGGGCACAGATGCACAGCGTTGGCCTGATCAACGCGCACTTCTGGCTGGCGACCATCGGCACCGTGCTGTACATCGCCTCGATGTGGGTCAACGGCATCACCCAGGGCCTGATGTGGCGCGCCATCAACGATGACGGCACGCTCACCTACTCCTTCGTCGAAGCCCTGCAGGCCAGCCACCCGGGTTACATCGTGCGGGCACTGGGCGGTGCGTTCTTCGCCTCCGGCATGCTGCTGATGGCCTACAACGTGTTGCGTACCGTACGCGCGGCCAACCCGGTAGAAGCGGATGAAGCGGCCAAGATCGTCGTCGTGGGAGCGCACTGATGAAGCATGAAGCTGTCGAGAAGAACATAGGCCTGCTGGCCTTCTTCATGGTCATCGCCGTGAGCGTCGGTGGCCTCACCCAGATCGTCCCGCTGTTTTTCCAGGACGTCACCAACAAGCCCGTCGAAGGCATGAAGCCGCGCACCGCGCTGGAAGTCGAAGGCCGCGACATCTACATCCGCGAAGGCTGCGTAGGCTGCCACTCGCAGATGATCCGCCCGTTCCGCGCCGAAACCGAGCGCTACGGCCACTATTCGGTGGCCGGTGAAAGCGTGTGGGACCATCCGTTCCTGTGGGGCTCCAAGCGCACCGGGCCGGACCTGGCCCGCGTCGGTGGCCGCTACTCCGATGACTGGCACCGTGCGCACCTGTACAACCCGCGCAACGTGGTGCCGGAGTCGAAGATGCCGTCCTACCCGTGGCTGGTAGAGAACAAGCTCGACGGCAAGGACACCGCCAAGAAGCTCGAGGTGCTGCGCACCCTGGGCACGCCGTACACCGATGCGGACATCGCCGGTGCCGCTGACGCGGTCAAGGGCAAGACCGAAATGGACGCCCTGGTGGCGTACCTGCAGGGTCTTGGCACCATCATCAAAAGCAAACGGTGACGCTGATGGATATCGGGATGATTCGCGGCCTGGGCACCGTCGTGGTGATGGTGGCCTTCGTGGGCCTGGCGTTGTGGGTGTTCAACCCACGGCGCAAGCAGGAATTCGACGAGGCCACCCAACTGCCGTTCGCCGATGACCCCGAGGCCAAAACGCACGTCGAGCAAGCGCAAGCAAAAGCTTCTGGGAGCAAACAACAATGACAACCTTCTGGAGTCTGTACGTTACCGTCCTGACCCTGGGCACCATCTTCGCGTTGACCTGGCTGCTGCTGTCCACCCGCAAGGGCCAGCGCGAAGAGGCCACCGACGAAACCGTCGGGCATGCCTTCGATGGCATCGAGGAATATGACAACCCACTGCCCAAGTGGTGGTTCTGGCTGTTCGTCGGCACCATCATCTTCGCCCTCGGCTACCTGGTGCTGTACCCGGGCCTGGGCAACTGGAAAGGTGTGCTACCGGGGTATTCGTACCTGGATAACGACAAGCAGACCGAGTTCACCAATGGCCAGCCAGGCTGGACCGGCGTGCACGAGTGGGAAAAGGAAATGGCCAAGGCCGATGCCCGCTTCGGGCCGATCTTCGCCAAGTACGCGGCCATGCCGATCGAAGAGGTAGCCCAGCAGCCGCAAGCGCTGAAAATGGGCGCGCGGCTGTTCGCCTCCAACTGCTCGGTGTGCCACGGCTCCGACGCCAAGGGCGCCTATGGCTTCCCCAACCTGACCGACAACGACTGGCGCTGGGGCGGCGAGCCGGAAACCATCAAGACCACCATCATGGGCGGTCGTCATGGCGTGATGCCGGCCTGGTCGGAAGTGATCGGTGAACAAGGCGTGGCCGATGTCGCGGCGTTCGTGGTGAGTAAGCTCGATGGCCGTACCCTGCCTGAAGGCGTCAAGGCCGATGCCGAGAACGGGCAGAAGATCTTCGCTGCCAACTGCGTGGCCTGCCACGGGCCGGAAGGCAAGGGTACGCCGGCAATGGGCGCGCCGAACCTGACCCATCCGCAGGCATTCATCTATGGGTCGAGCTTCGCCCAGCTGCAGCAGACCATCCGCTACGGGCGCCAGGGGCAAATGCCAGCGCAGGAGCAGCTGCAGGGTAACGACAAGGTGCATCTGCTGGCGGCTTATGTGTACAGCCTGTCGCATCAGCAGCAGGAGCCTGAAAAGGCTGAGTGATACCTGCACTGGCCCCATCGCCGGCAAGCCGGCTCCCACAGGGACCCCACCGAATTTGAGTCAAGGGATTACCTGTGGGAGCCGGCTTGCCGGCGATAAGGCCGGTAGATTTAGCACAAGATGACCTGGATCAATTGACACCCGCCCTATCACGATTCACACCACGAACCCAATGCGGCTAAAGGTCGCAGCGCGTCCCCGAAGTGCCATCACCGGCGTATCATGGGCCGCAGAGCGCTAGCAGAATGCGCGAGACTGTGGCCGGCACGCACTGGCTGCGGCGTTTTTCCACTGCCGTGGGACTTGATGATGAGCAAGCAAATTCCGGTACATGATGTCACCCCGCCTGCCAGCAAAGGGAAGGACTCCGTCGACCTCTACGCCTCCCGCGAGAAAATCTACACCCGCGCCTTCACCGGCATCTTCCGCAGGCTGCGGATGGTCGGCGGGGCGGTACTGTTTCTGCTCTACTTCGGCACCGTGTGGCTGAACTGGGGCGGCCACCAGGCCGTGTGGTGGAACCTGCCCGAGCGCAAGTTCTATATCTTCGGCGCCACCATCTGGCCACAAGACTTCATCCTGCTCTCGGGCATCCTCATCGTTGCCGCTTTCGGCCTGTTCTTCGTCACGGTGTACGCCGGCCGCGTCTGGTGCGGCTACACCTGCCCGCAAAGCGTGTGGACGTGGATTTTCATGTGGTGCGAAAAAGTCACCGAGGGTGACCGCAACCAACGCATGAAGCTCGACAGAGCCCCCATGAGCGGCAACAAGTTCCTGCGCAAGTTCGTCAAGCACAGCCTGTGGCTGCTGATCGGGTTCGTCACCGGCATGACCTTCGTCGGCTATTTCTCGCCGATCCGTGAGCTGGCCATCGAATTCTTCACCGGCCAAGCCGATGGCTGGGCGTACTTCTGGGTCGGTTTCTTCACCCTCGCCACCTACGGCAACGCCGGCTGGCTGCGCGAGCAGGTGTGTGTGTACATGTGCCCCTATGCGCGCTTCCAGAGCGTGATGTTCGACAAGGACACACTGATCGTTTCCTACGACCCGCGTCGCGGCGAAACCCGCGGCCCGCGTAAAAAGGATACCGACTACAAGGCCCAGGGCCTGGGCGACTGCATCGACTGCACCCTGTGCGTGCAGGTGTGCCCCACCGGTATCGACATCCGCGACGGCCTGCAGATCGAGTGCATCGGCTGCGCCGCGTGCATCGATGCCTGTGACAGCATCATGGAGAAGATGAACTACCCCAAAGGCCTGATCAGCTACACCACCGAGCACAACCTGTCGGGGCAGAAGACCCACATGCTGCGCCCACGGCTGATCGGCTATGCCCTGGTGCTGCTGGTGATGATTGGCGCCCTGGCCACCGCCTTCGCCACCCGCTCGCTGGTCGGTTTCGACGTCAGCAAGGACCGCGTGCTGTACCGCGAAAACGCCCAGGGCCGGATCGAGAACGTGTACAGCCTCAAGGTCATGAACAAGGACCAGCGCGACCACGTGTACGTGCTCGACGCAGCCGGCCTGCCCGACCTGCGCCTGGAAGGCCAGCGCGAAATCCGCGTGGCCGCCGGCGACATCGTCAGCCTGCCGGTGCAGTTGTCGGTCGCCCCCGAGAAACTGCCCTCGACCACCAACGAAATCACCTTCATCCTCAAGAGCGCCGACGACAGCGCCGCCGAGGTCGAAGCCAAGAGCCGCTTCATCGGCCCACAGATCCGCTGAGAGAGAATTCGCCCAATGCCTGCCGCCACCGCCACCAGCCCCTGGTACAAGCACCTCTGGCCCTGGATCATCATCGGCATCCTCACCACTTCGGTGTGCCTGAGCCTGACCATGGTCAGCATCGCCGTGCGCAACCCGGACAACCTGGTCAACGACAATTACTACGAGGCCGGCAAGGGCATCAACCGCTCGCTGGACCGCGAACTGCTGGCGCAGACCCTGAACCTCAAGGCCAGCGTGCACCTGGACGAGCTGACCGGTGAAGTGGACGTGCGCCTGACCGGCAACAGCGACCCACAGAGCCTGGAACTGAACCTGATTTCACCGACCCAGCCGGGCAAGGACCGCAAGGTGTTGCTGAGCCTTGCGGAACCCGGGCGCTATGTCGGCCAGCTGGATGACAAGGTCGATGGCCGGCGCTTCGTCGAGCTGCTGGGCAGCCAGGGTGAGCATGTGTGGCGGTTGTTCGAGGAGGAGAAGGTGGAGCATGGCGTGACGTTGCAGCTAGGCGATGAAGCGCTGCAGGGTGCCGAGCACCAATAGCCGCATCACATTCATTTCCTGTGGGAGCGGGCTGGTCCCGCGAAGGGGCCGGTTCAGGCAATATCATGTGCAGGTCTGGCCCATTCGCGGGCCAAGCCTGCTCCCACAGGATCCGTTCCTTACTGTCGATACGTACTCGCCTTATGACCCAGCCCACCCCCTGCTACCACTGCGCCCTGCCCGTCCCTGCCGGTAGCCGCTTCACTGCCGTGGTGCTCGGTGAGCCACGACAATTCTGCTGCCCTGGCTGCCAGGCGGTGGCCGAAGCCATCGTCGCTGGCGGCCTGGAACACTATTACCAGCACCGCAGCGACAGCAGCGCCAACCCCGAAGCCCTGCCCAGGCAGGTGCAGGATGAGCTGGCACTGTATGACCGCAGTGACGTGCAGCAGGCCTTCGTCCACCACGCCGGTGACCTGGCCGAAGCCACCTTGCTGGTCGAGGGCATCAGTTGCGCCGCCTGCGGCTGGCTGATCGAAAAACACCTGCGTAATGTGCCGGGCGTTGCCGAGGCACGGCTCAATTTGTCCAACCACCGGCTGTTGATCAGCTGGGAGGACCATCAGCTGCCGCTGTCCCGGCTGCTGGCCGAGCTGCGCCAGATCGGCTATGCCGCGCACCCGTACCAGCCCGACCAGGCCGCCGAACAGCTGGCCGGCGAAAACCGCAGCGCCCTGCGCCGGCTCGGCGTGGCCGGGCTGCTGTGGTTCCAGGCGATGATGGCAACCATGGCCACCTGGCCGGAATTCAACATCGACCTGTCGCCCGAGCTGCACACCATCCTGCGCTGGGTGGCGCTGTTTCTGACCATCCCCATCGTCTTCTACAGCTGCGCACCGTTCTTCAAAGGGGCCGCGCGCGACCTGCGAACGCGCCACCTGACCATGGATGTGTCGGTATCGCTGGCTATCGCACTGGCCTTCGGTGCAGGTATCTGGACGGCGATCACCGGCAGCGGCGAGCTGTATTTCGACACCGTGGGCATGTTCGCGCTGTTTCTGCTCACCGGCCGCTACCTCGAACGTCGCGCCCGCGAGCGCACGGCCGCGGCCACCGCACAGCTGGTCAACCTGCTGCCTGCCTCGTGCCTGCGCCTGGACGTCATCGGCGGCACCGAGCGCATCCTGCTCAGCGAACTGCAGCGCGGCGACACCGTGCAAGTGCTGCCCGGGGCAGTGATCCCGGCTGACGGGCGCATCGTCGAGGGCCGCTCCAGTGTCGACGAATCGCTGCTGACCGGCGAGTACCTGCCGCAGCCTCGGCGGGTGGGCGAACGGGTTACCGGCGGCACCCTGAATGTCGAAAGCACCCTGAACATCGAAGTCGAAGCCCTCGGCCAGCAATCACGGCTGTCTGCCATCGTCCGCCTGCTTGAACGCGCGCAAACCGAAAAGCCGCGCCTGGCCGAGATCGCTGACCGGGCCGCGCAGTGGTTTTTGCTGTTCAGCCTGGTGGCCGCCGTGGTGATCGGCTTGTGGTGGTGGCAGCTGGACCCGGCCCGGGCCTTCTGGATCGTCCTGGCCATGCTCGTGGCGACCTGCCCGTGCGCGCTGTCCCTGGCCACGCCAACGGCGCTCACAGCCGCCACCGGCACCCTGCACAAACTCGGCCTGCTGATCACCCGGGGGCATGTGCTGGAAGGCCTCAACCAGATCGACACGGTCATTTTCGACAAGACCGGCACGCTCACCGAAGGCCGCCTGACCCTGCGTAGCATCCGCCCGCTGGGTTCACTCCCCCCCGACCGTTGCCTGGCCCTGGCTGCCGCACTGGAAAACCGCTCCGAACACCCCATCGCCCGGGCCTTTGGGCGCAACGCTGCAGCTGCAGACGATGTACAAACGGTGCCAGGCCTGGGCCTGGAAGGGCGGGTAGACGGCCAGCCGCTGCGTATCGGCCAGGCCACTTTCGTGTGCGCCCTCAGCGGCGCCGAAATACCCCCAGTGCCAGAACCTCGCGGCCAGTGGCTGTTGCTGGGGGACCGCGAAGGCCCGTTGGCCTGGTTCGGCCTGGATGACCGCCTGCGCGATGACGCCCCTGCCCTGCTGGCAGCCTGCAAGGCACGTGGCTGGCGCACGCTGCTGTTGTCGGGCGACAGCTCGCCGATGGTCGCTGAAGTGGCCGCACAACTGGGCATCGACCAGGCCATCGGCGGCCTGCGCCCGGATGACAAGCTGGACCGGCTGAAAGCGCTGCAGACCGCCGGGCGCAAGGTATTGATGCTCGGCGACGGGGTCAACGATGTGCCGGTGCTGGCCGCCGCCGACATCAGCATCGCCATGGGCAGCGCCACCGACCTTGCGAAAACCAGCGCCGATGCAGTGCTGTTGAGCAACCGCCTGCAGGCGCTGGTACAGGCCTTCGACCTGGCCCGCCGTACCCGCCGCAATATCCTCGAGAACCTGCTCTGGGCAACCCTGTATAATGGCCTCATGTTGCCGTTTGCCGCGCTCGGCTGGATCACCCCGGTGTGGGCCGCCGTCGGCATGTCGGTCAGCTCGCTGATCGTCGTCCTCAACGCCCTGCGCCTGACCCGGCTGCCGGGCACGGCGGCCGTCAGCAGCCCCGCACAACCTGCCATTGCCTGATCAGGAGCCGCCCATGCCAGCCCTCTATGTCATGATCCCGGCCGCCCTGCTGCTCGTCGGCGTGGCCGTGTACATCTTCTTCTGGGCGGTGGACAGCGGCCAGTATGACGACCTTGAAGGCCCTGCCCACAGCATCCTGTTCGACGACCAGGACCCGCGTCACCAAGCCGCCGTAAAGCCCGAAGCCGACCAGCCGCCAGACAAGGACCCAACGCCCCGTGCCTGACCTGCTCCCCCTGCTCGGCTCGGCGCTGGTCCTCGGTTTGCTGGGCGGTGGCCACTGCCTGGGCATGTGCGGCGGCCTGATGGGCGCCCTGACCCTGGCCATCCCGCCCGAGCAACGCGGCCGGCGCGCGCGCCTGCTGCTGGCGTACAACCTGGGGCGCATCCTCAGTTACGCCTGCGCTGGCCTGCTGCTCGGCCTGGCCGGCTGGGCCGTGGCCAGTAGCCCGGCGGCCCTGGCGCTACGGGTGGTCGCCGCGCTGCTGCTGATCGCCATGGGGCTGTACCTGGCCGGCTGGTGGAGCGGGCTGACGCGGATCGAAGCGCTGGGCAGAGGGCTGTGGCGGCATATCCAGCCCATGGCCTCACGCTTGCTGCCCGTCTCCAGCCTGCCTCGCGCCCTGCTGCTCGGCGCCCTGTGGGGCTGGCTGCCGTGCGGGCTGGTGTACAGCACCTTGCTGTGGGCGGCCAGCCAGGGCAATGCGGGGTATAGCGCAGCGCTGATGCTGGCGTTCGGGCTGGGGACCTGGCCGGTATTGTTAGCGACCGGGTTGGCGGCAGAGCAGGTGAACAGCCTGTTGCGGCGGCGCAGCGTGCGGATGGCGGGCGGCCTGCTGGTGATCCTGTTCGGCGTGTGGACCTTGCCTGGGCCGCACCAGCACTGGTTGATGGGGCACTGACAGGGGCTGCTGCGCAGCCCAATCCCCGGCAAGCCGGCGCCCACAGAGTCATGTAGCGCGAAAGTAACTGTGAGGCCCGGCTTGCCGTGGCGGCGGACCGCAGTGATTGTGCCCCGTTAGCTCTTGATACAAATCAACACAGATTCCTACAGACGACCATAGACTCCGGGGCACTGCTGCTCTTTCCGGGGACCGCCCACATGCTCGAAGATCTACGCTGGGATGCCGACCTGATCCGCCGCTACGATCTGGCCGGCCCGCGCTACACCTCCTACCCCACCGCCGTGCAACTGCACAGCGAAGTGGGCTCGTTCGACCTGCTTCACGCCCTGCGGGAGAGCCGCCGGGCGGTGCGCCCGTTGTCGCTGTACGTGCACGTGCCGTTCTGCGCCAACATCTGCTACTACTGCGCCTGCAACAAGGTCATCACCAAGGACCGCGGCCGCGCCGCGCCCTATCTTCAGCGCCTGGAGCAGGAGATCCAGTTGATCGCCTGCCACCTGGACCCTAAACAACGTGTTGAACAGCTGCATTTTGGCGGCGGCACACCGACCTTCCTCAGCCATGTGGAACTGCGCCAGCTGATGGCCACCCTGCGCCAGCATTTCAACCTGCTGGACGACGATTCCGGTGACTACGGCATCGAACTCGACCCACGCGAGGCCGACTGGTCGACCATGGGCCTGCTCCGCGAACTGGGCTTCAACCGTGTCAGCCTCGGCGTGCAGGACCTGGACCCAGCGGTGCAGCGCGCGGTCAACCGCCTGCAGAGCCTGGAACAGACCCGCACCCTGATCGAGGCGGCGCGCACCCTGCAGTTCCGCTCAGTGAACCTTGACCTGATCTACGGCCTGCCCAAGCAGACACCCGAAGGCTTCGCGCGCACCGTCGAAGAGGTCATCCGCCTGCAGCCAGACCGCCTGTCGGTGTTCAACTACGCCCACTTGCCGGAACGCTTCATGCCGCAACGGCGCATCGACAACAACGACCTGCCGGCCCCGGCAGCGAAGCTGGAGATGCTCCACACCACCATCGAGCGGCTCACCGCCGCCGGTTACCGCTACATCGGCATGGACCATTTTGCCCTGCCCGACGACGAACTCGCCGTGGCCCAGGAAGAAGGTACGCTGCAACGCAATTTCCAGGGCTACACCACCCACGGTCACTGCGACCTGATCGGCCTCGGGGTTTCGGCGATCAGCCAGATCGGTGACCTGTACTGCCAGAACAGCAGCGACCTCAATACCTACCAGGACACGCTTGCCAATGCCCAACTGCCCACCCAGCGCGGGCTGGTGTGCACCCATGATGATCGCCTGCGCCGGGCCGTCATCCAGCAACTGATCTGCCACTTCGAGCTGGATTTCGAGCCGATGGAAGAAGCCTTCACCATCGATTTTCGCGGCTACTTCAACGAGCTGTGGCCGGAGTTGCTCACCCTGCAACGCGACGGCCTGATCCGCCTGGACGACAAAGGCATTCGCATTCTGCCAGCCGGGCGCCTGCTGGCCCGCTCGGTGTGCATGGTGTTCGATGCCTACCTGGCGATGCACAATCACCAGCGTTTCTCTCGCGTTATCTAGCCTAACGAGTCGATTCACCGCATGGACAAGCCTACTGGCCAGGCACACTATGGGCACCAACGGACCCCCGGCATCATGCAGCTGGGGTTCGGCCACGGCGCACCACAATAGCGCACGCTGGCCTACACCCTATGCCGTAGGTTACCCTTACGACTTATGTGTGCTTTCCCACAAGGATCGATTCAAATGTCCGAGCCAGTCAAACTGCGCGCCCACAACCAGGCCCATTGCAAGGATTGCAGCCTGGCCCCCCTGTGCCTGCCTCTTTCCCTCAACCTGGAAGACATGGATGCACTGGATGAAATCGTCAAACGCGGGCGACCGCTGAAAAAAGGCGAGTTTCTGTTCCGCCAGGGTGACAATTTCGGCTCGGTCTACGCAGTACGTTCCGGCGCGCTCAAGACCTTCAGCCTGAGCGACAGCGGCGAAGAGCAGATCACCGGCTTCCACCTGCCCAGCGAACTGGTCGGCCTGTCCGGCATGGACACCGAGGCCTACCCGGTGTCGGCCCAGGCCCAGGAGACCACCTCGGTGTGCGAAATCCCCTTCGAGCGCCTGGACGAGCTCTCGGTGCAACTGCCGCAGCTGCGCCGCCAACTGATGCGGGTAATGAGCCGCGAAATCCGCGACGACCAGCAAATGATGCTGCTGCTGTCGAAAAAGACCGCCGACGAACGCATTGCCACCTTCCTGGTCAACCTGTCCGCGCGCTTCCGCGCCCGCGGCTATTCGGCCAATCAGTTCCGCCTGAGCATGTCGCGCAACGAAATCGGCAACTACCTTGGCCTGGCGGTGGAAACCGTGTCGCGGGTGTTCACCCGCTTCCAGCAGAACGGCCTGATCCGCGCCGAAGGCAAGGAAGTGCACATTCTCGACCCGATCCAGCTGTGTGCGCTGGCCGGCGGAGCAATGGAGGCCTGAAAGCCTGGCTGAAAAAGGTATACTGGCGCATTCGTTTTCCCAGGATACCCGCAACAATGCACAGCGAAGCCTTCGACCTCAAAGCCCTGATCCGCCCGGTAGTGGACTTCCCCAAACCGGGCGTGATCTTCCGCGACATCACTCCGCTGTTCCAGTCGCCGCGCGGGTTGCGCTATGTCGCCGACCAGTTCATCGAGCGTTACGTCGAGGCTGAGTTCAGCCACATCGGCGCCATGGACGCGCGGGGTTTCCTGATCGGCTCGATCATCGCCCACCAGCTGAACAAGCCGCTGATCCTGTTCCGCAAGCAAGGCAAGCTGCCGGCCGATGTATTGTCGGAGGGTTACCAGACCGAATACGGCGAAGCCTTCCTCGAAGTGCATGCCGACAGCCTGTGCGAAGGGGATTCGGTACTGATCTTCGATGACCTGATCGCCACCGGCGGCACGCTGCTGGCTGCGGCCAACCTGGTGCGCAGAACCGGTGCTCAGGTGTTCGAGGCGGCGGCAATCATCGACCTGCCGGAGCTGGACGGTTCGCGCCGGTTGCAGGCGGCGGGTGTGCCTACCTTCTGCCTGACCGAGTTTTCGCTGAGCGAGTACTGAGTCAGCCCCGTGGGCCGCGTTGCGGCCCCAATCGCCGGCAAGCCGGCTCCTACAGGGAGCGGCCTTGCCGGGGCGCCGGAGCGGTCGGAAAGGGCCGCACAGCGGCCCCCGACAATTCGAATCAAAGGGAAATCGGCCGACGCCCCGCAAAGGCATGCGCCAGGGTGCCGCCATCGACCAGCTCCAGCTCGCCACCCAATGGCACGCCGTGGGCAATCCGCGATGCCACCAAGCCCTTCTCCGCCAGCAACTGCGCGATGTAATGCGCCGTCGCCTCCCCTTCCACGGTCGGGTTGGTCGCCAGGATAACCTCGGTAAAGCTGCCCTGCTCTTCGATCCGCGCCATCAGTTGCGGTACACCAATCGCCTCAGGCCCCAGGCCATCGAGCGGCGACAGGTGCCCCTTGAGCACGAAGTAGCGACCGCGATAACCGGTCTGCTCCACCGCATACACGTCCATCGGCCCTTCCACCACGCACAACTGGGTGTCGTCACGGCGCGTATCGGCGCACTGCGGGCACAACTCCTGCTCTGTCAGGGTGCGGCACTGGCGGCAATGGCCAACCCCTTCCATGGCCTGGCTCAGCGCCTGGGCCAGGCGCACACCACCACTGCGGTCACGCTCGAGCAGCTGCAGCGCCATGCGCTGGGCGGTTTTCTGGCCAACACCGGGCAGGGTGCGCAGGGCGTCGATCAGTTGGCGGATGAGGGGGCTGAAGCTCATGGGGGAAGGCCTGATAAATCAATGAGAGGCGGTTTATACCGGCGCGGGCTGGCAGCGTCAAATCTCCCACGTCACGGGTAAAAACAACTGACCCAGCGTTGCAGTTGACCCCGGCTGCCCAGCACGCGTTCACCCGCGCCTCACTGAATCCGGCTATCGCCGCAGGCCTTCGCTTGCAGCGATAGCCAGCGGCTCAGGACTCGACCGCCCCGCGCAGCGGGGTCTGCTGGTCGTCGCGCCGGCCAGGGCGCACGGCCAGTACTGCGACCAGCGAGATCAGCACCGTGCCCAGCAAGTACAGGGCGACCGGTTGCCAGCTGCCGTTGTAACGGCTGAGCAGGAAAGTCGCGATCAGTGGTGCGGTACCACCAGCCAGGGCGGCGCCCAGCTGATAGCCCAGGGTGATGCCGGTGTAGCGCACACGGGTGGAGAAGATCTCCGAACTCATGGTACCCAGCACGGCAGTCACCGGCGCCCACAATACGCCGAAGGCAATCACCGTTGCCAGCATCAGGCCCCAGGTGGTGCGGGTATCAAGCAACATGAAATACGGCACGATGAACGCGGCGATCAGCAGAATACCGGCAATGTAGACCGCCTTACGCCCGACCTTGTCCGACAGCCAGCCCATCAGCGGAATCATCAGCGAGGCGACCGCCGCACCGATCATCACTGCATTCAGAGTAGTGACCTTGCTGTAACCCAGGGTCGTCACCGCATAGCTGACCACGAACGTGGAGAAAATATAGAAAGGCGCCGTTTCCACCACTTTCAGGCCGGCAGCGATCAGTACTTCGCGCCAGTGGTCGCGCAGGGTCTCGACCAGCGGCATCTTGGCCACGCTGCCGGTTTCCTTGGCTTTCTTGAAGTCCGGGGTTTCGTCCAGGCCATGGCGAATCCACAGGCCAAGGAACACCAGGCCCGCGCTCAGTACGAACGGCACACGCCAGCCCCAGCTCATGAACTGGTCTTCCGGCAACATCGCCATCAAGCTCACGGCCATGGTGGCCAGCAGCATGCCAACCGTCACCCCCACCTGCGGCACGCTGCCGAACAGGCCCTTGCGTTTGGCCGGTGCGTACTCGTAGGCCAGCAGCAGCGCGCCGCCCCATTCGCCACCGATGCCCAGGCCCTGGATCACTCGCAGGCTGATGAGCAGGATGGGTGCCCAGACGCCGATATGCTCATAGGTGGGCAAGCAGCCGATGAGCACCGTAGCGCCGCCCATCAGCGACAGGGTAATGACCAGGGTCTTCTTGCGCCCGATACGGTCGCCAATGTGCGCGAACAGCACACCGCCGATGGGCCGCACGAAAAAAGTCAGGGAAAACGACAGGTACGCCAGCAGCAGGCCGACCACCGGGTCGAAGGTCGGGAAGAACAGCTTGTTGAATACCAGGGCGGCGGCGGTGCCGTAGAGGAAGTAGTCGAACCATTCGATGGAGCTGCCGGTAAGGCTGGCGACCAAGGCTCGGCCACGCCCCTGGGTTGCTGGGGGAGTTGCACTGGACGGCGTCATTCGAGTCTCCGTTTTTTTGATGTTATGTCGGCGAGCACTGTGTGAAGTGTGACAAAGAGCAACCAGGTTGCACCGTTGCGAGCGGATGGTATTCAAACTGTGGAAAAAGGTGCAACCCAGATTAAACGTTTAATCTTTAAATTTTTTTGAATACTTAAGGAAATGCCCTGTTTTGATTCGTTTTCACAGAAAAAAACAGCGCGCTCACCATAATGGTGCCTGGGAAGAAAAAACCACACCGCAAGGTTTTAGTTGAATGAACATTCAAAGTTGCACCGGGTTGCACCCAACAGGGAAATGCTCTTAATCTAAAAATGACACAACAACAACTACACGGAGAGCATCCAATGAATGTGCTGTTTATCGGCTATGGACGTATGGGCGGCGCGCTGGGTAATGCCTGGCTTAAAGCTGGGCTGATAGAGCGCTTGACCATTGTCGATCCGGGCTTTGCCAAGGATGCCGGGGCTGGCTGTTATGCACGGCTTGAAGAGGTCCCTTACGACCAGGCGTTCCAGCTAATCGTCCTGGCCGTGAAACCCGCCTATGTCACGGATGCACTTGTGGGGCTGAGCGACCACCAGTGCAGCCAGGCCATTGTGATATCGGTTGCCGCTGGTGTTACCGAGGCCACATTGAGCTGCGCGCTGAAGCAGCGCTGCCCGGTGGTCAGGGCCATGCCTAATACTCCGGTACTCGTGGCGGCGGGTTGCACCGGGCTATATGCGAGCGGGGAGCTGGATATGGCGCGCAAGGCTGCCATCAGTCAGCTATTCGAAGCAGTCGGCACGGCACATTGGGTTGCAGAAGAAGAGCAACTTGACGCAGTCACAGCCATCAGTGGAAGCGGGCCGGCGTACTATCACCTGTTTAGCGAAGCGCTGGCACAGGCCGGTGTGAAGTTAGGCCTGGAAGCGGAACTGGCGCGCAAGCTGGCAGCGCAAACTGCGTGGGGTGCTGCCACTTTGCAACATCAGCCACATGCCGATTTCGCCGAACTTCGAGCAGCGGTAACTTCACCGAACGGCACGACGGCGGCTGCCATTGAAGTATTTGAAGGGGACGGCAAACTTCGCGAACTGGTGGGTGCGGCTGCCGTTGCTGCACATCGGCGATCAGTGGAGTTGTCCAAAGGCGAGTGAGGGCTGAGGTTGATTGTTCGAAGCATTCAATCAGCAAACCCAATAAAAAAACCGCCACGGTTTCCCAGTGGCGGTTTTCGGTGCAAATGCCTTAGAACGGCATCTTGAAGCCCGGCGGCAGTTGCATGCCGGCGGTCATGCCACCCATTTTTTCCTGGCTGCTCTGCTCGACCTTGCGCACGGCGTCGTTCAGCGCGGCAGCGATCAGGTCTTCGAGCACTTCCTTGTCGTCTTCGTCGGTCGACATCAGGCTCTGGTCGATGCTGACGCGCTTGACGTCATGGCGACCGGTCATCACCACGCTGACCAGGCCGCCACCGGATTGGCCAGTCACTTCGGCGTTGGCCAGCTCTTCCTGCATCTTGGCCATTTTTTCCTGCATCTGCTGGGCCTGCTTCATCAGGCCGGCCATGCCACCTTTCATCATGGGGGTATACCTCGATTGGTTCGTGTGATGCGGCCCGGCGCAGGCCCGGCCGCATGGTTATCGATTACTGGCCCTGGCTGGCCAGGGCTTCTACAGGCTCAATAGTATCCTGCCGCACGGTGGCACCGAACTGCTTGATCATCTGCTGGATCAACGGATCCTGCTCGATCGACGTCACCGCATCCTGCTGGCGCTCGGCGCGCTTGCGCGACCCTGCCTGGGCCGGGGTTTCCTGCTCCGGGAGGATCAGCTCGATCCGCAGGTTCAGGGTGCGCCCCAGGTGCTGGTTGAGCGCTTCGTTCAGGCGGCGTTGCTGGGTGGCGTTGAACAGCGCGCCCTGGCCCGGGTCCAGGTGCAGCAGCCAATCGTCACCGTCTGCAGCGATCAACGTACAGTTTGCGGCGATGTTGCCTGTCATACCGGAGACAGGCAACTGCGGGAATAATTCCAGCCATTGCAGGGCCAGGCCAGTGGCAGGCTTGGCGGCCGGCAGCGGCTCGGGCGCAGCGATGGGGGCCTCTTCCTGGACGTGTTCGACCAGTTCGTCCAGGTAGCTGAAGCCAACCGGGTCACTTTCGCCGCCGTAGTAATCCTCATCCATCGGCGGCTCGTCATCACGGTCCATGCCCGCCGGGGCGTAGGCAGAAGGGTCGAATGGCGGCTCGTCATGGATGGGCTGAGCAACGGGCGGTTCGGCTACCGAAGGCTTGGGCTCGGTAACCGGGGCCGGCCTTGGTTCGACGGCCGCGGGAACAGGCTCAGGCTCAGGCTTGGCTGCCGGCTCTTCCCAGGGCAGGTCGATGACCTCCTCCACCGGGGCCGGATCTGGCTCTGGCTCTGGGTCAGCGACGCTGGCCTCAGGCTCGGCTTGTGGCTGTGGCGCAGGCGCTGCCTCGACGACGGCAGCCACCTCGGCTGGCGGGGGCGCAACCACCGCAGGCGCTGCCACCGGTGTTGCAGGATCAGCTGTGGCCTGGCTGATCCCCACCGGCTTTAGTACCGGCTTCGGCGCATCGTCGTTATCGGCTGGGCGGAACGCCAGCATGCGCAACAGGACCATTTCGAAACCGCCTCGCGGGTCCGGCGCCAATGGCAGGTCGCGACGGCCGATCAAGCCCATCTGGTAGTAGAACTGCACATCTTCGGCCGGCAAGGCCGACGCCAGCGCCAGCACCCGGTCGCGGTCGCCCTGGCCGTTGTCCACGGCTTCCGGCAGGGCCTGGGCGATGGCCACCCGGTGCAGCACGTTGAGCATTTCGGCCAGCACGCCACTCCAGTCCGGCCCCTGCTCGGCGAGGTTGCGCACCGCCTCCAGCAGCGCCCGCGCATCCCCTTCCAGCAGCGCCTGCAGCACACCGTAGACCTGACCGTGATCGAGGCTGCCGAGCATGGCACGCACATCGGCGGCCAGCACCTTGCCTTCGCCAAAGGCGATGGCCTGGTCGGTGAGGCTCATGGCATCGCGCATGGAACCATCGGCAGCGCGGCCGAGCAGCCACAGGGCATCCGGCTCGAACGGCACGTTTTCGGCGGCCAGCACGTGGCTCAAATGTTCAACCACCCGCTCCGGGCTCATGTTCTTCAGCGAGAACTGCAGGCAGCGCGACAGGATGGTGGCAGGCAGCTTCTGCGGGTCGGTGGTGGCGAGGATGAACTTGACGTAGGGCGGTGGCTCTTCCAACGTCTTGAGCAAGGCGTTGAACGAGTGGGTGGAGAGCATGTGCACTTCGTCGATCAGGTAGACCTTGAAGCGCCCACGGCTGGGCGCGTACTGCACGTTATCGAGCAGTTCGCGGGTGTCCTCGACCTTGGTGCGGCTGGCGGCGTCGATCTCGATCAGGTCGACGAAGCGGCCTTCGTCGATCTCCCGGCACACCGAGCAGGTGCCGCACGGTGTAGAGGTGATACCGGTCTCGCAGTTGAGACATTTGGCGATGATCCGCGCAATGGTGGTCTTGCCCACGCCACGCGTACCGGTGAACAGGTAGGCATGGTGCAGGCGCTGGTTGTCCAAGGCATTGATCAAGGCCTTGAGCACATGGGTCTGGCCGACCATTTCGCGGAACGAGCGCGGACGCCATTTACGTGCAAGAACCTGATAACTCATCGAAAAACCATCGCAGCCTGATCGAGCGGAAGATCGCTAATGCTAGCGGAGCGGGGCCGAAATTGCACCCTGCATGGTTCGTCTACGCTAAGTAACTGGCGCACGTTGTTCATGGAGGATGTGCTTTGCGAAGACTGCTGGCCCTGTTATTGCTCTGGACCACTTGCAGCCTGGCCGATCCACCGGTGCTGCGCTTTTCCGTCGCCGAAAGCTGGAGCATGCCGCTGATGCGCGTCGAGGGCGAGCAGCCGGTCGAAGGGCTGCTGTTCGACCTGATGCAATGGATTGCCCGCGAAGTCGGCGCCCGCCCCGAATACCACGTGCTGGCCCGCCTGCGCCTGCAACAGGCGATGGATGATGGCGACATCGACGTGCGCTGCTATGTGAGCACGCAGTGGTTCAATGACCGGCCAGGGCATTTTGTCTGGAGCATACCGTTGTTCCATCAGCGCGATGTGCTGGTCGGGCAGCCAGGTGACAACGCCCCGACCCGGCCGGAGCAACTGCCGCGGCAGCCCATTGGCACGGTGCTGGGGTACACCTACCCGACGCTGGAGCCTTTATTCGAGCAGGGGCAGTTGCGCCGCGAGGACAGCCGTAGCCAGGAGTTGGCGCTGCAGAAGCTGCAAATAGGGCGTTATCGGCATGCGGTCAGCAATGAACTGTCATTGCAGTGGTTCAACCACCGGTTACCGGCCGAGCAGCGCCTCCAGATACTGGCGGTGCTGGAAGAACAGGCGCTAGGGTGCATGGTGCGCAACGACCCGGCGCTGCCGACGCAGGGGGTGTTGAGGGCACTGGTGCGGATGAAGGAGTCGGGGGAAATCGAGCGGATTACGCGGCGGTATGGGATTACTGGGTATAGGGAGGGGGGTTCCGCGGCCCGTCCCTGAACAGGCGGCTGCGGGTCCGCCTAGATTAATGTGGCTCATTTGAGATCGAGCGCCGCCCGCGCTGCGCTCGATTTCGACGGTTACACATTGTTCAAGGCACACGAGAAGTCACAGGATTCGGATACGCCGAACCTCTGACAAAGGGCATCCATGCGCTTTATATCCACGTTGTAAATTAGCAATTTCGGCGGCCTGTACGCAGGAAACCCGCCAGGCTCTGGGCGTTGACAAAAATCAAAAGACCCAGGAGAACAAAAACAATGGCTATTGTCTTGGATGCATTCATTTGCTCACCAAAGAAGACATACGAGGCAACCACCCCCGACACTGGGACAAGTAGCGACAAAGGCGCAACCTGGGCAGCGGGATACTTCTTCATGAGGTTGTTCCACACCCAATACCCCAGGATGGTCGTGATATAGCTCTGGAAGAGAATCGAGAACGCCGCCTCCGGTGCCACCCCCTCAGTCAGGGCCCTGAATGGTGCCCAACCCTTGACTGCCAAGGTCAGAACGAAGATGGCCGGCACCGAGAACAGGCTCGACCATATGATGAAAGCCATCATTTCGGATGGACGCTTCAGCTTTACCAGCAGGTTGCATAACGCCCAGGCCAAGGCCGCGACCAATACCAGAATCACGCCCATCAATGTCGATGACTCAGCGTTCGACAGCAAGATCATCAAACCGCAGGCTGCGAAGGCCATGCCGCAAAGATGAGCCACGTTGATACGCTCGCCCAGCACCGCACTGCTCAGCAAAATTGTGAAGAAGGCACTGAATTGCAAGAATACGGAAGACATGCCTGGAGACAAACCCTGGTACATCGAGAAGTTGACCAACCACCACAACCCGGCGCCGAAAAGCACGCCGTAAAGTGCCAGTACGCCGAACGATATGCCGGATGGACGGCGAATAAAGAAAACCAGAGGAATCACGCAGAAAGAGAAGCGCAACAGCGTCATTAGATAGGGGTCGAGGCTTCTCAAACCCAGCTCGATGACCGAGAAGTTACAACCCCACAGCACGGTCACCAACACACCGGCGACCAGATCCCGCTTGCTCATTTTCATACCTGCGCTCCTTTTATTGCGGCTTGCATCACTGTAATGATGCTTGCTGCGCAAAGATGCAGGACGCGACCTCCACGCCCCGTGGGCTCGGTCCGATAAAATCCGCTCGATGTAAACATCAGTGTTTAAAGCATGAAGCCGGCGTAAGCACAGTCCCCCCCTGCCCCAGTAGCTTCTAGATCGCCACATCCCGCAGCACGAGGAGTGACCCATAGCTAAAAGAGCGTGATCAGCGCCGAACTCAAGAACAAACCCACCCCGAACACCAAATGCGTAAGCAGGCTCTTCAAACAGTTACGCGCAGGCGCCGGCGTTTTCAACGCAAAGAACCCTGCCCCCATCACCGGCTGCATGAAACATAACGGCGCCACCACTGTGCCCATACCGACACCAAGCGCAGGCCACAACATAGGTGCCTGCAACCAGCCTTCCCCTACAATCACGACCAGCAGCATGGCGAACAGCACACCGATGCCGTAATGAATCACCCAACCCCACGCCAGCTCGTGCCGCACCGGTTCGGCCTTGGCAATCGCCTGGTGCCACATGCGCCCCTCAAGCGCGTGCCCTGCCCAACGCCCGACCAGGGCGAAGTTCAACGTGCCCACCCCCAACCTCCTCAGCAGCAGGCCCGACAAGTCCATGACCATCGTGGCACCTATGCCTATTGGCAACGCAGCAAGAAACATCGCCGAAAACGTCATTGAACAAGCCCTCGAAGATTGACGGTCATCGTCATGCCGCGCAGCATAGAAGTTGAAGTCAACTTCAAGTCAAGGGCCTGAAATGGACATTGCCGATGTCACCAAATGCACAGGTGTACCTGCATCAACGCTGCGTTATTACGAGAAGATAGGCTTGCTCGAATCACTCGCCAGGCAGGGGCAACGCCGACAGTTTGCAGCTGACGTTGAAGACCGGCTTGCGCTGATCGCATTGGGCCAGGCGGCTGGGTTTTCTCTGGATGAAGTGGGAGCGATGCTGGTCAACCTGCAGGTTGACCGGCAGATGCTGATAGCCAAGGCGGATGAACTAGATGCGCGGATCAGGCAGCTGCAGGCGATGAGCAAGGGGCTGCGACATGCGGCGCAGTGCCCTGAGGAGGATCATCTGGCCTGCCCGAAATTCCAGCGGCTGATGAAGCTTTCGGCGGCGGGGCATGGGAAAAAACAGAACAAATCAGCGCATACGTTGAAGCGCTCTGCATAAACCAGCGAACACCGGAGAGAAGTTGGGACGTAGTTGGAGCGCCCGACAGATATCTCTCCGGTATTTCTTCAGCATCTACCGATGCCGCTCAACCGCCAGGGCCAAAGCATCCGCCTGCCCCCAGGCAATCTGCATCGCCCGCAATCCATGCTCCAGCTGCTGCCGCGCCTCTTCATCCTCGATCCGCTCCAGCGCCCGCCGGCTGTCGCTGTAGGCGAACATGAGGTAATGGGTGACATTCATCGGTGCCCGCCCTGGATGTGATGTCGCCTATCAGATCGAGCGCCGCCCGCGCGGCGCATCGCGGCTAAAGCCGCTCCTTGTATCTCGACTTTCGCCTCCCAAGAGGCGAAAGTTCTCGACTGATCATCGAGGGAAGGTCTTGAAGCGGAGCCGCTCCTA
>NZ_JBDFPP010000031.1:0-50441 GCF_039672635.1 Pseudomonas sp. P39-UII1 | reverse complement strand
CTTCAAGACCTTCCCTCGATGATCAGTCGAGAACTTTCGCCTCTTGGGAGGCGAAAGTCGAGATACAAGGAGCGGCGGTGCGGCGATCCGACTTGCCCGCGATGCGCCGCGCGGGCGGCGCTCGATCTCAAGGGCACTGAAGATACAAAGGCGAGCGCCGCTCGATCTCAAGGGCGCTGAAGATACCAAGGCGAGCGCCGCTCGATCTCACCATCACCAAACAGCTCAAGCCATGCACCCCGCGAACACCACCCCCCCCCACATCCCCCAAGTAAATCAACAAGTTGTTGTAACTTTTCGTTGTACGCAGGACGCACATGACGCAGCATAGCCGCCCTTCACAGCTTTGAATGGACGACGGCTGCTGCCTGATTGGATGTCATGAAAACCCCTCCTAGCCCGCCTGCGCCGAGCAAGACGCTCTTCCGCTGGCAACGGGCCCCTCTGCAAAACAACCTTCACGCACTGATGCCCCAGTGGGGCGGACAGGCGCTGGAGATCAGCAGCCAGGACCTGGCGTCCAATGCCTCGTTCGTCAACTACGTGCGCCACCATCGCTTCACCGACCCCAACACCGGTAAACCGGTAGAAGTGGTGGAAAAATCAATTCGCAAAGTCGCCTTCCTCGGTAGCCAGGAGGCGCGGTTCCACCGCGCCGAGGGCATGCTGGCGGGAAGCACGCAGTTCCGTTACCCGTCCTGCCTTGGGGTAATCGAAACGCCCTGGGAGAGTTTGATCTTCACCGAGTTCGTGCGTGGCAAGCCGCCGCGCATGCAGGCGATTGCGCGGCAGTTGGCATCAGGTATCGCTGAGCTTGAAGACCTCAGTCACGCCTGGCTGCAGGCACAACCGCTGGGCAAGGCGCCCCTGCTGTGGAGCATGGACTTCTTCCGGCCGTGGTTCCTGCTGCGCCCGCGCTTCAATTTCGACCGTTGCCTGCCGGGGCTTGCGCAGTTGGGGCGGGAAGATGCGCAGTTTGCTGGGTTGGCCGAGCGCTTCGAGGCATTTGTGCCGCTGATTCGCAAGCTGGCCGGCGAGGCACGGCGCAGCCCGCGGTGCTTCAGCCATATGGATTACCTGCGCAAGAACCTGTTCGTGAACAAGGGGCAACTGCACCTGATCGACTGGAGCGAGGTGAAGGTCGGGCGGGTTGGCTTCGATGGCGGGGCTTACCTGGGTAGCCTGTTCCGGCGCAAGGATATGGGCGTTTTTCTGGCCGCGCAGAGCGAGTTTGTCGAGGCCTATCGCGAGGCATTGGCAGAGCGGTTTGATGAGGGGCAGGCGCTGGGGAATCTGCGTTATGTGTTCTTGCTGACTGCGTTGTTCCATTGCCTGCGGCCGGAGACGGTCGAAGAGTATCGCGAGCGCGAGCGGATGGGGATGTTGCGGGAGAAGTATGAGTATTTGCTGGGGGCATGCCTTGAGGGGTGAGGCGCGTTCGGTATCGAGCGGCGCCCGCGAAGGGCTTGCCTCAAGATCTTCAGCGCCCTTGAGATCGAGCGCCGCCCGCGCGGCGCTTCGCGGGGCAAGCCCGCTCCCACATTTGTTGCAACGTGCCATGGCCTGATAGGCCATAGTTGCCAGCCTTGTTGGCATGACGCGATGTTTCGGCTGGCGCTGCCGGCGCCCCGCCTGTCTTCAGCCATGCGCCAAGGCGGACAACCATGGCCTGACTGGAACGGCACGTTGCAACAAATGTGGGAGCGGGCTTGCCCCGCGATGCGCCGCGCGGGCGGCGCTCGATCTTGAGGGCGCTGCAACTCTACCGCCTAGCCATAGCGAATGTACCGCCAACCACCCTTGGCCCCGCCTACCCCTCAGCCAAGACGCGAATTGATATCAACGTGATGCCATTCATCGCCAATTCCGCATAATGTCTAATTTCTTTATACGAATTCGCTGTAGGAGGCGTCCTACAAATGTGAATTTGTATTAATATTCGCGTCCCAAATTTTTGGATCCTCAAGGGCACGTAAGCCCTTGTCATCTTCTTTGAATGGAATGCCGCTCCACGTTTATGGATGACGCGTCGCCTCGCCCACGTTTGCTGGTCCTGTCCAAGGGTGCCCAGCGCATCGCTACCTTGCCTGCCTTGTTGCCCGACTACGTGCTGCACAACGGTGCTGTGCGCGATGTCGCGACCACTGATTGGGTGATGGCGTGGGGCCGCAAGCCCAGTGCGCTTAAAGCCATTGCCGAGGCACGCAAGGCGGGCAAGCGGGTGCTTACGCTGGAAGACGGCTTTGTCCGGTCGGTAGGGCTGGGGGCCGATGAGCCGCCGCTGTCGCTGATCGTCGACGACGTGGGCGTTTACTACGACGCCAGCCAGCCCTCGCGGCTCGAGCAACTCATCGCCACGCCACTGGACGCCGAACAAACCGCCCGCGCCCAGGCGCTGCGCAGCCAGTGGCAGCAACAGCGCATCTCCAAATACAACGACGCACGTTTCGAGCAGCCAGCGCTGCCGGCAGACTGCGTGCTGGTGGCCGACCAGACCTGCGCCGACGCCTCCTTGCAGGGCGCTACGGCACAGGACTTCAACGCCATGCTGGATTCAGCACTGGCGCGCTACCCGCACAGCACCATCGTGCTCAAGGTGCACCCCGACGTGGTGGCCGGGCGCAAGGCCGGGCATTACGACCTGGCGGCGCTGGCCAGCAACCCGCGGGTACGGGTGCTTGCGCAAAATGTGCACCCGGCCGACCTGCTGCCGCGCATGCGTGCGGTGTACGTGATGACTTCGCAGCTGGGCTTCGACGCGCTGCTGTGGGGGGTGCCGGTGCACACCTGGGGCATGCCGTTCTACGCCGGCTGGGGCCTGACCGATGACCGCCTGCCAGCCCCTGCGCGGCGCCAGCCGGTGCCGCTGGCGCAGCTTGTTCACGCAAGCCTGGTGGCGTACCCGCGCTATGTCTGCCCCGAACGCGGCACGCCGTGCACGCCCGAAGTGCTGATCCAATGGCTGGGCTTGCAACGCCGCCACCGCAGTGTGCTGCCCGATGCCGTGCAGATGCTTGGTTTCAGCCGCTGGAAAGAGCCGCTGGCCGACCTGTTCTTCAATGGCGCGGCCATCCGTTTCGTCAAGGCCGAGCAACCGCTGACCCGTGATTTGCCGGTGGTGTCGTGGGGCTGCAAGCACGACGAAGCCCTGCACAACCACCCCCACCCCATCAACCGCGTCGAAGACGGCTTCCTGCGCTCGGTCGGCCTGGGTGCCGGCAAGGCGCGGCCGCTGTCGTGGGTGGTGGATGACCTGGGCATCTACTACGACGCCACCCGCCCTTCGCGGCTGGAGCGCATCCTCGCCAGCGAACCCTTCAGCCCCGAGCTGCTGGCCCGTGCCGAGGCCCTGCGCCTGGCCATCTGCCGCGCCGGGCTGACCAAGTACAACCTGCCCGGCGCCAGCTGGCAACGCCCGGCCGAAGCCGCGCGGGTGCTGCTGGTGACCGGCCAGGTCGAGGGCGATGCGTCGATCCGCTTCGGTGGCCATCAGATCCGCAGCAACCTGCAGTTACTGCGCGCGGTGCGCGAGCACAACCCGGGGGCGTGGGTGCTGTACAAGCCGCACCCCGAAGTGCTGGCCGGTACCCGCGCGCGCGGCGATGACGAAGCACAGACCGTGCACTGGTGCGATGAAGTGATCGGCGACACGCCCCTGCAGCAGCTGCTGGAAGTGGTCGACGAGGTGCATGTGCTGACCTCGCAATCGGGCTTCGAGGCGCTGTTGCGTGGGGTGCCGGTGACCACTTATGGCCAGCCGTTCTACGCCGGCTGGGGCCTGACCCGTGACCTCGACCTGCAGCCCGAGGTGCAGGCCCGGCGTAGCAGGCGCCTCAGCCTGGATGAGCTGGTGGCGGGGACGCTGCTGCTGTACCCCACGTATGTAAGCCGCATCACCAACCGCTTCACCACCGCAGAACAGACGCTTTACGAATTACAGCATTGGCATGCGCTACCGCAGCCGCAAGGAGCTACCTCCCGATGGCAGGACTTGAAACGACGCTTGAGCAGTTTGTTGGGCAGGAAGCGCCCGAAAAACTGAATGCACGGGCGGCGCGTGGTCCACTGCTTCGCATCCCCACCCATAATTTTTTGTTCCTGCAGGGCGTCAGTTCGCCCTTCTTCAACCGCCTGGCCACCGCCCTGCGCGGTATCGGCCAACGCGTGCACAGCGTGCGCTTCAACGTCGGCGACACCTTGTACGGCGCCAATGGCCCGTACCTGCGCTGCCCGCACCGGGCCGAGGACATGGACGCCTGGTACGCCCAGGTGTTCCGCCAGCTGGACATCACCGACCTGGTGCTGTTCGGCGACTGCCGCCCGGTGCATCGCCCGGCAGTGACGCTTGCGCGCTTGTATGGCGTGCGCGTGCATGTGTTCGAAGAGGGCTACTTCCGGCCCTACTGGGTGACGCTGGAGCGCGACGGGGTGAACAACCATTCGCGCCTGCCGCGCGACCCGCAGTGGTACCGCGAGGTGGGCAAGCACATCCCGCGTTACCAGAATGGCAATGCCTTCAAGCTGTCGTTCACTGCCCGGGCCACCCACGATGTGCTGTACCACGCCGGTGGCGCGCTGAATGCGCTGTGCTACCCGCGTTACCGCACCCACGCGCCGTACAGCGCGGCAGTGGAATACGCAGGCTTCGTGCGCCAGGGCCTGCGCCTGCTGCGTGCCCGCGTGCATGACGACGCACTGGTGGCCGAGGTGGCCCGCGAACGGCACCCCACCTTCCTGCTGCCGCTGCAGCTGGACAGCGATGCGCAGATCCGCGACCACTCGCCGTTCCAGAACATGGAGCAGGTGATCGAGCATGTGATCGACTCGTTCTCGCTCAACGCGCCATTCGATGCGCGCCTGCTGGTCAAGAACCACCCGCTGACGCCCGGGCTGGTCAACTACCGCAAGGTCACCGACCGGCTTGCGCAGCAGTACGGCGTGGCTGACCGCGTGCACTTCATGGAAAGCGGGCACATGCCGACGCTGCTGTCGCACATCGCCGGGATGATCACCGTCAATAGCACTGCGGGCGCCTCGGCGATCCTCCATCACCGCCCGACCTGCACGCTGGCCGAGCCGATCTACGCCATGCCCGGCCTGACCCACCAGGGTGGGCTGGACAGCTTCTGGATGCAGGCCGAAGCCCCGGACAACACCTTGTTCCAGCGCTTTCGTAACACGGTCATCCATACCACGCAGATCAACGGCGGGTTCTACACCGGCTGTGGCATCGACATGGCCGTGGCCAATTGCCTGGAAGTGCTGATGGCAAAAACTTCAAGAATCGAAAACTACCTATGAACCACACCGCTTCGCCCCGCTGCATCTTCATTACCGGCGCCACGGGCGGCATCGGTGGCGCACTGGCGCCCGCCTATGCCGCCCCGGGCGTGATGCTGATCCTGCAAGGCCGCCGCCAGGACCGCCTGGACGAAATGGCCGCGCAGTGCCGGGCGCTGGGCGCCGAGGTGCTGCTGGAACCCATGGATGTGCGCGACCTGGACGCCCTGCGGGCAATGGTGCGCCGCGTCAGCGAAGCGCATCAGCCCGACCTGGTGTTGGTGGGGGCCGGGCTCAATACCGCCGTCGGTGCCAATGGCGAAGCCGAGTGCTGGGATGACAGCCGCGCGCTGATGGAAGTGAACGTGATGGCCGCGCTGGCCACCGTCGAGGCCGCGCTGCCGGCCATGCGTAGCCGCGGCCATGGGCAGATCGCACTGTTCAGCTCGCTGGCCGGCTGGCGCGGCTTGCCGGTGACGCCGACCTACAGCGCCAGCAAGGCGGCGATCCGCGTGTACGGCGAGGCTATTCGTGATTGGCTGGCGCCGGAAGGGGTCAAGGTCAATGTGATCGTGCCGGGTTATGTGGAGTCGAAGATGTGCTTCGAAATGCCCGGGCCCAAGCCGTTCCTGTGGACCGCCGAAAAGGCCGCCAAACGCATCAAGCGTGGGCTGGCGGCAAACCAGGCGCGCATCAGCTTCCCCTTCCCGCTCAACCTGGGCACCTGGCTGCTGGGGCTGATCCCGCAGTGGCTTTCTTCGATGATCCTGCGTGGGCTTAAGTACAGTGATTGATGTTGCCTTGTTGCCGGTTGCCTTGGCCGGCCTGTGCCTGACCGTGCTGGTGGAACACCTGCTGGTACCCCGCCCTGGCCTGCGCCGCCCGGCCAGTAGCTGGCTGTTGCACACGGGCCTGTGGTGCGTGGGTTTCGGGCTGCTTTACGCCTTGACGGCGCGGCCGTTGTTCAGCGGTGTGAACCTGCTGTTGCTATGGCTGCTGGTGGTGCTGGTGAGCAACTCCAAGTACCACTCGCTGCGCGAGCCGTTCGTGTGTGCGGATTTCGAGTATTTCAGCGATGCGGTGAAGTTTCCGCGCCTGTACCTGCCGTTTTTCGGGTTTGGCAAAGCGGCGGTGCTGGCGGTCGGGTTTCTCGTCTACCTGTGGGCCGGGCTGAACTTTGAAGTGCCCAAGGCGCGGCTGGAGGCGCTGCTGCCATTGGCCGTGGGGCTGGGGCTGTTGCGTTTGGGGCATCGCCGGGTCACGCCCACGTTCAATGCCGAAAAAGACCTGCTGGCCTGGGGGTTGGCGGCCAGCTTGTGGCGGTACTTCTGGGCGGCCAGGGCGGCGGTCGACAAGGCTGCGCTGGGCTCGCCGTTTTCGGCCGAAGCAATGCCGACCTCTTCGCGGGGCAAGCCCGCTCCCACAGGTTCGGCATCGGACCTGTGGGAGCGGGCTTGCCCCGCGAAAGGGCCAACGCTGGCACAACCCAATCTGCCAGCCGACCTGGTCTCCATCCAGAGCGAATCGTTCTTCGACGTGCGCGACCTCTGGCCTGGCGTACGCCGCGAGGTCCTCACCCAGTTCGACCAGCTGGCCAGCGAATCCCTGGCCCACGGCAAACTGCAGGTGGCCGCCTGGGGCGCCAACACGGTACGCACCGAGTTCGCCTACCTCACCGGTATCCCGGCCGAGCGCCTGGGCGTGCACCGCTTCAACCCTTACCGCGTGCTTGCCCGCCAAGGCCTGCCGAGCATCGCTTCGCGGCTCAAGGCCCTGGGCTACCGCACGGTGTGCATCCACCCCTACGACGGCAGCTTCTATGGCCGCGACAAGGTGCTGCCGGCGTTGGGCTTTGATGAGTTCATCGACGTGCGGGCGTTCGACGCCTCGCAAAAAGCCGGCCCGTTCATTGGCGATTGCGCCGTGGCGGAAAAAATCCGCGCCTTGCTGCAGGCACCTGAACGCACTCAGCCCTTGTTCATCCATGCAGTGACCATGGAAAACCACGGCCCACTGCACCTGGAAAGCGTCAGCGACCACGAGCTGCCCAGCTGGTTCGACCGCCCGCTGCAACCGGGCATGACAGACCTCGCGCCCTACCTGCGCCACATCGGCAACGCCGACCGTATGCTCGGCATGCTGCGCGACACGCTGCTCGGCCAGCCCAACGAGGCGCTGCTGTGCTTCTTCGGTGACCATGTGCCGATTTTGCCCGAGGTGTACCAGGCCATCGGCGCGCCCGCAGGCGACACCGATTACCTGGTTTGGTCCAACCGCCGCCAGCCGGGCAGCCAGCCCTGCCCGATCCGCGTCGAGGCGTTGTCCAGCGCGTTGCTGGCGCAGGCCCAGGCACCGGTGGCCGGCGCCCGGCCGCGCACGGCTGCCGCTGGGGTCGCCTGACAACGTGGTGCATATCGTTCTGGGATCGGACCTGGCACCGGAGCGTGCCGCAGACCCTGCCCTGGCCCACCTGCTGAGCCAGGGCCGCGGCTCGCTGGCGTTTCTGCTCGGCAATGCGGCCTGCCGCCTGCGCCTGTTGGGCGGGGGCATTCACTGGGACCGTGTGCTGCTGGCCTTCGATGGCGAGCAGGCAGTTGGGTTTGCGGCGTTCAAGCATGGCCGGCGTGGGCCGTTCGGCTTGCACTGGCGGCCGTTTTTGCGTGAGTTCGGGGTGCTGAGCGGCGCGGTGCGGTTTGTCGGCTTTTGCCTGAGCGAGCTGCGCGAGTGGCGCTACCCGTTCCTGCTGTACGGGCTGCGGGTAGACAAGGCCGCGCGCAACCACGGCGTCGGCTCGGCGCTGGTGCAGGCCTGCTGCGCGCACGCGGCCAGCCTTGGCTTTGCCCACATCGAGCTGGAAGTGCCGCTGGACAACCCGCGGGCGCGGCGGCTGTACCTGCACAACGGCTTTGCCCTGCGGCGCAAGCGCTGGGTGCCGTTCCCGCCGGTGCGCGGCATGTGGCGGGTGCTGCCATGACCAATCCCCCGCAAACCGACCTGCAGGCGCTGGTCGAGGGCCCCGGCTGGGTTGGCATCATGTCGCAATGGGTGGCCTGGAAGGTGCTGCATTTGCCGCAGTTCCTCGGCCCCGAAGGCCCGCCCTTCTGGCTGTGGCGCCGGGGCCGTCAAGCGCCCAAAGGGCTGAAGGCCATCGCCGGCATCGGTTACAAGCAGTCGTCGGCCCATGCCCGTGTGCTGTGCCAGCGCTGGAACCTGCCCTACATCGCGCTGGAAGACGGCTTCTTGCGCTCGTCGTCGCTCGGCATCGAAGGCGACACGCCGATGTCGATGGTGGTCGATCCGATCGGCATCCACTACCTGGCCGATCGGCCCTCGTTGTTGGAAAACATCCTGCAGCAGCCCGAGGCCTTGAGTGAAGACGAACTGGCCTGCGCCCGCGCGCTGATCGCGCTGATGCGCAGCAGTGGCATCGGCAAGTACAACAACGCCCCGGACTTGCCCGCCGATGACCCGCTGGGCCGCGAGCGGCCGCTGGTGCTGGTGGTGGACCAGACCGCCGGCGATTATTCGATCCCTGGTGGCGGTCTGTGCGAAGCGGACTATGTGCGCATGCTCGACACCGCCCTGGCGGAAAACCCCGACGCCGATGTGCGGGTGCGCATCCACCCGGACTGCCTGGGCGGGCAAAAACCCAGCTGCCTGCTGGCGGCGGCCAAGGCCCGTGGGGTGACGCTTGAGGCACGCCCGGTCGCCTGGGCGTCGCTGGCCAGGCGTGCGCGGCGGGTGTACATCGGCACCAGCCAGGCCGGGCTCGAGGCATTGATCCAAGGCGTGCCGGTGACCTGTTTCGGGTTGCCGTTCTACGCCGGCTGGGGCCTGACCGACGACCGCATGGCCATCCCCCGGCGCCAGGCCCGGCCTGACCTGGTGCAACTGGTGGCGGCCGCCTACGTGCGCTACTGCCGCTACGTCGACCCCCTCACCGGTGCGCTGACCGACGCGCTGACCGTGGCCCGCCAGCTGGCGGCGAAAAAAGCCCGTGATGCCGAGTTTGCCGGGGCCACCACGGTGCTGGGGGTGAAGCGCCACAAGCAGCACAACATCCGCCGCTTCTTTGCCAGCCGTTGGGGCCAACTGCGCTTTGCCGTGGACGGGCCCGAGCTGGTGCGCCAGGTGGCGGCCGAACGGGGCCGGTTGCTGGTGTGGGCGGCGCGAGAGCCAGCGGGCCTGGCTGAACGCGCACAGGCCGCCGGCGTTCCGGTATGGCGGGTGGAGGATGGCTTCATGCGCTCCACCGGGCTGGGCGTGAACAACAGCCCGGCGTTGTCGCTGGTGCTCGACCGCAGTGGCATTCATTACGACGCCGCGTCTGCCAGCGACCTGGAGCAGCTGCTCGAGCACAGCGAATTCACACCTGCCGACCTTGCCGAGGCGGCCCAATTGCGCGCCCGCATCGTCGCCAGCGGCACCAGCAAGTTCAACCTGCGCCATGGCCCCTCACCCGCCCTGCTCGGCGCCCCGGGGCAGCGCCGGGTGCTGGTGGTCGGCCAGGTCGAGGATGACGCGTCGGCGCTGAGCAGTGGCGGCGGTGCCGGCTGCAACCAGCGCCTGCTGCAGCAAGTGCGCGCAGCGCTGCCGCATGCCTGGGTGCTGTACAAGCCGCACCCGGACGTCGAAGCCGGCAAGCGCCAGGGCCAGGTGCCCGCACAGCAGCTTGCAGTGCTGGCCGACCAGGTGCTCGCCGGGGCCGATATCGCAGGGTTGTACGGCCAGGTCGATGAGTTGCACACCTTGAGTTCTACCGCTGGTTTTGAAGCGCTGTTGCGCGGCCTGCCGGTGGTGACTTATGGCACACCGTTCTATGCCGGCTGGGGCCTGACCCGCGATCACCAGCCGCTGCCGCGCCGTACCCGGCGCCTGACCCTGGACCAGTTGGTGGCCGGCGCCCTGTTGCGCTATGCGCGCTATGCCGACGCCCAGCAAGCCCTGCCCTGCGATGCCTGGCACGCCCTCGCCTGCCTGTCTGCGCCACGCCCGGTGCGGCTGGCCGAACACCCGCGAGTGGCGCCGTTGCTCAATTACACCCGGACCATGCTCGGCTGCGGCCGGCCGCTGGCCCCGTCAAAGGACTAGACCATGCCTGTATCGATCAAGGGCGTCGGCCGCTATGCGGCATTGCCCTGGCATTGCCTGCAATTGGCTACCCACGCGAAATCCTTCGAGAACAACCCGGTGCTCGGCAGCGCCCGCCTCAACGCCTGGGGCCTGCACGTGCAGCGCCGGCAACTGGCCATGGCCATGGCCGGCTACCGCCGCCAGGCGCTGGCCGCGCGGCTGGATGCCGGCGAGCGCGAGCACTTCGAGCACAATGGCTTTTTCATCCGTGAAAACGCCCTGCCGGCCGAGCAGTTCGCTGCCCTGCGTGCCGAACTGGGGGCCCTGCGCAGCAAGGGTTGGGAAATGCGCCAAGGGCGTGCGGTCACCCGGCGCGTCAGCCTGGACCAGGACGTGCTGGCGGCCAACCCGGCCAGTGCGGCGTTCGTGGCGGACCGCGGGGTGCGCGACCTGATCGCCTATGCGTCGTCCAATACCGGCGGTATCACCTACCAGCTGCAGTCAATCGTGATCGACGCTGCCAATGCCGAGCATGACCCGCAAACTCGGTTGCACGCCGACACGTTCCACCCGACGGCGAAGGCCTGGTTGTTCCTGGATGACGTGGAAGATGACCAGGGCCCGTTCAGCTACGTGCCGGGCTCGCACCGCCTGACCCCGGAGCGCCTGGCCTGGGAATACCGCCAGAGCCTGGACGCCGCCCGCTCGCCCGAGCAGATGCACCGTGAAGGCTCGTTCCGCATCGACGCGCCGCAACTCGCCGCCCTGGGCCTGCCAGCCCCGCGGCGCTTTGCCGTGCCGGCCAATACGCTGGTGGTCGCCGACACCTCCGGCTTCCACGCCCGCTGCGCCAGCCACAAGGCCAGCCACCGGGTGGAGATTTACGCCAGCCTGCGGCGTAACCCGTTCATTCCGTGGCGCGGGGCGCACCTGTTTGCCTTGCCTTGGATTGCCAACCACCACATGCGGTGGGATATACGGTTGAAGCGGTGGATGGGGTTCGACAAGAAGAGCCACTGGCGGTTTGTGGAGCAGTTGAATGCTTATGAGGCGCCGTATATCTGAAGTGCCTGGCTGACTTCACCGGCCTCTTCGCGGGGCAAGCCCGCTCCCACAGGTATGCCGCTCACCTTGAAGGCGGCGGAGTATCGGTGGGAGATTACCCAGCCCTTCGGGCTGCGCTGTCGCACAGACAACAAAGCCCGCAAGCCCGCCGCAAACTCTGTGGGAGCGGGCTTGCCCCGCGAAGAGGCCGGCCCTGCTCACCCCAGCCGCGCCATCTCTTCGGCCACCACCGCCACGGTATGCCGAATCTGCTCTTCGCTATGCTCGCAAGACACAAAAAACCGCACCCGCGCCGACTGCTCCGGCACCGCCGGGTACAGGATCGGCTGGGCATTGATGCCCCTATCGAACAACGCACTGGACAACCGCCCGGCCTTGAACGAACTGCCGGTGATCACCGGAATCACCGCCAGCCCGGTGCTGGTCGCGGTGTCCAGCCCAGCCTCACGCGCCAGGCGCAGGAACAGTTCGCCACGTGCCTGCACCTGGGCAACCCGCTCACGGTCTTCGGCCAGCAGCTGCAGCGCCGCCAGGGCTGACGCCGTGACCGCCGGGGGCATGCCGACGCTGTACAGGAAGCCGGGCGCGAGGAACTTGAGGTGTTCGATCAACGCCGTGCTGCCAGCGATGTAACCGCCGCAGCTGGACAAGGTTTTGCTCAACGTGCCCATCCAGATATCGACAGCATCACCCGCCAGCCCGAAGTGCTCGCGGATACCCTTGCCGGTTGCACCCATCACCCCCAGCGAGTGCGCTTCGTCGACCATCAAAAACACTTTGTGCTTGTGCTTGAGCTCGACGAAACGCGGCAGTTCGGGGTAGTCGCCATCCATGCTGTAAATGCCTTCGACCACCACCAACACGCGCTCGAAATGCTGGCGCTGCTCGCCCAGCAGGCGGTCGAGCGCCTGCCAGTCGTTGTGGGCAAAGCTCAGCCGGCGTGCGCCGGACAGCTGGATGCCTTGCAGCACGCTGTTGTGGATCAGCTCGTCATGCACCACCAGGTCGCGCGGGCCGAACAGGTAGCCGATGGTGGTGACGTTGGTGGCATGGCCGCTGACCATCACCACCGCGTCATCCACGTCATACAGCTTGGCCAGCTCACGCTCCAGCTCGCGGTGCAGCGGGCGGTCACCCGATACCGGGCGGCTGGCCGACACCGAGGTGCCGTAGCGGTCGATGGCGGCCTTGGCCGCTTCGGCCACGCGCGGGTGGCCGGAGTAACCCAGGTAGTTGTAGCTGGCGAAGTTCAGGTACTCACGCTCGCCGATGCAGGTGTGCGCGCCGGCGGTGCCTTGGTGCAGGCGGAAGAACGGGTTGCTCAACCCCAGCCGCGCAGCACCTTGCTGCATCACGCGCAGCTGCTGGTAACCGGGGTGCTGGTCGAAGCGGTAGAACGCTTCGGGCACCTTCAGTGCAGCCTGCTGCGCCTGCTCCAGGGTAGCGCTTTGCGCCTCCTGCCCGGTGCCGTTGTTGTTGCGGCGCGCCAGCGCTTGCTGGATCAGGCGTTGCTTGGTGTCGCCAGCAAGGCCGGTAGGGGTTTTGGCAGTCATCTCTGGCTCTTAATCAATCAGACGGTTGGGCGCCACGCTGGCATCGGCCAGCTCGGCATTCAGCTCAGCCACCTGCTCGGCGCTAAGTTCGCTGCCGTGTCGGGCCAGCACGCTCTGCGCCAGCTGCTCTTCACCATTGCCGGCTTCACCACGCAACAGTTCAAGCAGGCGCACGCTGAGCTTATCGATACTGGAGCTCTCGCTGAGCTCCATCACCGGCAGGCGAATGCCGAAGCGCTCCTCCAGGGCGACCACCAGCTCCACACTCATCAACGAGTCCAGGCCCAGCTCCTGCAGCGGGCGCTGGGTGTCCAGGCGCGCAGGCGGCAGGCGCAGGATTTCGCACACCTCGTGCTTGAGCATCTCGACGAAACGCTCCAGCAACGCGGTGTCGTCCAGCTCGGCGAGCATGCGCTGGATGTCCTCACCGTCGTTGTCGTCGTCCTGATCGCCGCCGTGGGCACGGGCCAGTTCGATGAAACGTGGGGTGTTGGCGCTCGGCAGGAAGCGCGCCAGCGCCTTGAAGTCGAGCTCCAGCACACCCTGCCCGCTGTCGCCATCGAGCAGCATGGCTTCAAGCTGCGCCAGGGCAGCATCTGCACGCAATGCGGCGCCGCCCATGCGGCTTTGCAGGGCATCCTTGATCTGGCTGTTGCGGGCAAGGAAACCTACGTCGTCGATCGCCCCCCACAGCACAGCCGTTGCCGCCAGGCCCTGGGCATGACGGTGGCGTGCCAGCGCTTCGAGCCAGTGGTTGGCAGCCACGTAGTTGGCCTGGCCAGGGTTGCCGAACAGGGTGGTGGCGGACGAGAACATCACGAAGAAGTCCAGCGCCAGCCCTTGCGTCAGCGCGTGCAAGTACTGGGCACCTTTGGCCTTGGGCTCCAGCACACGTTGCATCTGCTCGCCGTCGAGGTTGCGGATCAGGCTGTCGTCAATCACCGTCGCGGCATGCACCAGGCCACGCAGCGGCCACGGGCTGGCGGCAATGCGTTCGAACACGCCGCGCAGTTGGGCTGCATCGGTGATGTTACAGGCCACGGCCTGCACATCGAGGCCTTGGGCATGCCACAGCGCCAGCTGCGGCTGCGCCTCGGTGCTGGCCGGGCCACGGCGGCCCAGCAGCACCAGGTGACGGGCGCCCTTGTCGATCAGCCACTGCGCGGTACGCAGGCCGAAACCGCCGAGGCCGCCGGTGACCAGGTAGGTGGCATCTGCCGCCAGCTGCAGCGCACGCTGCGGCTGTTCACGGGTGTCGACGGTTTGCTCGATGGGGTTGCCGTAGGTAACGACCACCTTGCCGATCTGCCGTGCCTGCTGCATGTAGCGGTAGGCTTCGACCACCTGGTTGGCGTCGAACTCGCGGAACGGCAACGGGTGCAGGATGCCCTGCTCGAACAGCGCCATCATTTCGCCGAACAGCCGGCGCGTCAGTTGCGGGCGTTCGCTCATCAGCTGGTCGGCGTCGATGCCGAAGTAGCTGATGTTGTTGCGGAACGGGCGCAGGCCGATGCGGGTGTTCTGGTAGAAGTCGCGCTTGCCCAGTTCGAGGAAGCGCCCGAATGGCTTGAGCACACGGAAGTTGCGGTTGATCGCCTCACCAGCCAGCGAGTTGAGCACCACGTCGACACCCCGCCCACCGGTCGCCGCCAGCACCTGGTCGGCATAGGCCAGCGAACGCGAGTCGTAGACGTGGTGCACGCCCAGCAGGCGCAGGAAGTCGCGCTTCTCGTCGCTGCCGGCGGTGGCGTGGATCTCCGCCCCCAGCCATTTGGCGACCTGGATGGCGGCGATGCCGACGCCGCCGGCGGCGCCGTGGATCAGCACCTTCTCGCCCGGCTCCAGACGCGCCAGGTGATGCAGCGCGTAGTACACGGTGAAGAAGGTACTCGGAATAGTAGCGGCTGCTTCGAACGACATGCCTTCAGGGATGCGCGCCACGGCGTTGGCATTGGTCACCAGGCGGTTGGCGAAACTGCACGGGCCGAAGCCGACCACGCGATCGCCCGGGGCGAGGTCGCCAAGCACTTCAGCGCCTTTGCCCTGTACCACGCCTGCAAACTCGAAGCCCAGGGTGGGGCCGGAGAAACCGTTCTCGATGGCTTCATCGGACAGCAAGCCGAGGGCGAACATCACGTCGCGGAAGTTGAGGCCGGTGGCGCGCACCGCGATGTCCAGCTCGTCGGGGGCAGGCTGGCGCGGCTCGCGCACTTCCCAGCGCAGGTTGCGCAGCTGGCCGGGCAGGTCGAAGCCCAGGCACACCCACTGTGCGTCGGAAGCACGGGCTGCCTTGGCATCGCCCAGCACACGCAGGCGTGGCACGAAGCGGCGGCCCTCGGCGTCGAGGGCAAGCTCGGTTTCGCCATCGGCGTTCAGCAGTGCCGGCAGCGCCAGCTCGACGGGTGCGTTGTGGGCCAGGTCGAGCAAGCGAATGCGGCAGCTGGCCGACTCGTTGGCCAGGGTACGGCCGAAGCCCCAGAAGGCGGCGTCGGCGATCGCGTCGACATCGGCAGCGCTGTCGGCAGCGTACAGGTGCTGGGCAGCGCCACGGCTGAACAGCCAGCACTGTGGGGCGATAGCCAGTGATTCGCAGGCCTGCACCAGCGCGGCAGCCTGCAGGCAACGCTGGGCTTGGCCATCGAGGCCGGCAGTGCTGTCGAAACCGGCCAGGTGCGCGATGTGTTCGGGTGCCTGGTCGAGTGCAGCCAGCTGGGCGGCGAGCGCCTGGGCATCACCCGGCAGCAGCAGGCTGACCTGCTGGCCCTGCTCGCGCAACTGCGCGGCCAGGCGCTCTGCAGCGCCCTGCCCGGCTTCGGCCAGCAGCGCCCAACGCTGTACAGCCACGGGGGCTGCAACCTGCGCGGCATGGGCCGGCTTGTCGGCCAGCAGCAGGTAGCTACCGCAGGCATTGCCCGGCAGTGCGTCGAGGGTTCGCAACCCGGTCAGGCCGTGGCGTTGCAGCTCGTGGCTCCAGAACGCCGGGCCCTGCTGACGCGACAGCGCCTGCTCCGGGCCTGCCAGCCACCAGTCAGCCTGGGCACCGAAGACGAAGTCGGCCCAACGTGCCGGGTACTGCCCCAGCAGCGCCAGCTGGCCATGCGGGTTGAGTTGCGCGCTGGCCTGGCGCAGGGCATCGCCCACGGCGGCCAAGGCGCTGAGGTCGGTCGGCACCAGCACCCAGTCGAAGCTGCCAGCCTCGGCCAGTTGCTCATGGCCGAGCACGTTCAGCGCCGGGCAATCGTCGCGCAGGCGTTGCTCCAGGTCCGGTTCGGCTACGCAATACAGGTAATCGATACGGTCGAAATCGAGCCCGGCATACAGCAGCTCGGCAAACGATGCGCCGCCAAAGCCGAACTCCAGCACCCGCAGGCGCTGCCCGGCCGGCAGTTGCGCCAGGCGCGCAGCCAAGGCCTGGCCAATGCCGGCCAGCACGCGCTGCTGGCCGGCTGCACCGAGCACCAGGCGGGCCAGGCTGGCACCGCTGGTTTCCCGTGGCAGCAGGTTTTCGAGCGCCTGGCTGGTATCCAGCAGCGCCGCCAGGTGGCGGCCGATACGGCCCACCGAATGGATGATCTGGAAGTATTCCGGGTAGCTCTGGAACAGCTCCTGCCAGATGGCTTCGGACGACGGGCGCTCGCCAGCGTCGGCCAGCAACCAGCTGCCATCGGCGCTGCGCCGCAGGCTGCCATCGTGTTCGGCATGGCGCAGCAAGGCGGCAAGGAAATCGCCCTGCCCCTGCGACCACAGCGCCACCTGCTCGGCGCTCAGGCGGCCACCGGCCTGCTCGACCAGGTCGAGCACAAAACTTGCGCACAGCACGTCGAGCAGCGGCTCGACCTCGTTCAGGTAGCGCACCTGCGCCGGCTCATCCGCCAGGCTGCTCAGGGCGTCAGCCAACGGTGTTGCGGCCACCGCATGACGCGCCAGCGGCACTACCGCCCCCGGTGCCGCCAGGCCGACATGGCCCAGGCGCTTGATTTCGCCGCTGCGGTCGTACTGCAGGCGCACGGCACGCAGGCGGGCTTCCTTGATGGCCAGCACGGCGTCGCCGTTGCCGTCGAACAAGGTCACATCCACCAGCAAGGAATGCTCGGTGCGCTTGAGCTGACGCACTTCGGCCAGCACCGGCACGCCGCCGGCCTTGGTGAAGGCGATACGGCCCAGTTTGACCGGGATGAACGCCAGGCCGTTGTTGCGCCACGGGCGGCTGGCCAGCAGCTCGGTAATCAGCTGGAAGGCCCCGTCGAGCAACGCCGGGTGTACATGCAGGCCGGCCAGCTCGGCTTCGATGCCCGCAGGCACGGTGAGTTGCGCCAGCACCCGCTGACCCTCGACCCAGGCGGCCGCCACGGCCTGGTAGGCCGGGCCGTAGTTCAGGCCGACGGCGCAGGTCAGGGCCAGGTGCTGCTCGGCGCTGAAGTCGGCCGGGCGCTGCGGCAGCGCCGGTGCGCGACCGCCCAGCAGCACACCGCAGGCTTCGCCCGGCAGGCGCGCCACCACGTGCTGCACCCAGTCTTCACGCTGGGCCAGGGAACGCGAGGTGATGCGCAGGGTGCCGTCGGCCTCTTCGACCTGTACGCGGACCTTCTTGCTGCCCTCGCTGCTCAGCAGCAACGGGTTGTGGATTTCCAGCTCTTCGATGTCGACGAACTCGCCCGGCTGGTGCAGTTGCGCCACGGCCAGCGCCAGCTCGGTAAAACCAGCGCCCGGGAACAGCACGGATTCGCCAACCTTGTGGTCACCCAGGGTCGGGAACAGTTGGGTATCCAGGCGGTTTTCCCAGGTCAGTGCCTGGTCCACCAGCGGGTAGCCGAGCAACGGGTGAACGCGCTCACGGCTCAGCGTGCCAAAGGATTCGGCGCTGACCGGCAACTGGAAGTGATCACGCTGCCAGGCGTAAGTGGGCAGGTTGACCGGGCGACCAGTGACCGGGAAGCGCGCGGGCCACTGCGGCTCGACACCGGCAAGCAGCAGGCGCGCGACGCAGCGCTCAAGCAGCTGCGGGCTCGGGTCGTTGCGCTTGAGGGTGGCGACCACCTCGCCCGCCTGCTCGCACTGGGCCAGTACATCGGTCACGTAGCTGCGCAGGATCGGGTGCGGGCCGACCTCGACGAACAGGTTCAGGCCGCTGCGCACCAGGGTGTCCAGCGCGCCCTGGAACAGCACCGGGAAGCGGATGTTCTGCCACCAGTACTCGCTGTTCAGGCGCTCGCCGGCCAGCTCGCCGCCGACCACGGTGGAATAGAACGGGGTGTGCGTGGCACGCGGGCGGATGTGCGCCAGGTCGGCGACCACCGCCTGTTCGATGGGGTTCATCGCCGGCGAGTGGAAGGCGTAGTCCAGGTCCAGGCGGCGGGCGAACACTTGGCGCTCGGCCAGGGTGTGTTCCAGCACGGCCAGCGCATCGACCTCACCGGCAACGGTGGCACCACGGGCGCTGTTTTCGCCGGCGACCACCACGCGGCCTTCCAGCTTCAGCTCGGCAATCAATGCTGCGGTGGCTTCGCCCGAGAGGCCGACGGCGGTCATCTGGCCGGTTCCCTGGGTCAGGCCTTGCAGGCGGCTGCGGTGGAAAATGACCTGGGTGGCATCCTCCAGGCTCAGCGCGCCGCTGGCCCAGGCCGCAGCCACTTCGCCCACGCTGTGGCCGATCACCGCCAGTGGGCGAATGCCTTCGGCAGCCAGCACACGGGTAACCGCCACTTGCAGGGCGAACAGCGCCGGCTGGGCGATTTCGGTACGTGCGTAGCGGCCTTCGCCGTTGTCGCCCAGCAGCTCGGCACGCAGCGAGTAGCCTGCCAGCGGCTGGAACAGCGTGTCTACTTCATCGATGGCAGCGGCGAACAGCGGCTGGTCGAGCATCGCCCGGCCCATGCCCTGCCACTGCGACCCGTTGCCGGAATAGACGAACACCGGGCCACTGGCCGCCTCCAGCGCCTGGCCGGCTTCGAGCACGGCGCTAAGCTCGCTGAGGGTTGGGTCCTGTGCGTAATCGTCCAGTGCCTGGGCAGCCTCAGCGGCGTTGTCGCAAACCAACAGCAGGCGGTGGGCGTGGGCATCGCGGCGGAACATCGCCTGGTAGGCGACATCGTAGTAATCGGCGTCGCCATGCTCGGCCAGGTAGGCGGCAAAACGCTCGGCGGTGGCGCGCAAGCCCTGCTCGGTCTTGGCGCTGAGCAGCAGCGGCACCCGTGCGGCCGTGGTTTTTTCGGCTGCGGCTTGCACAGGCTGCGGGCTTTGCAGAATGACGTGGGCGTTGGCGCCGCCAAAGCCAAACGAGTTGACGCCAACGGTCAACTGGCCTTCGCGCTTGAGCGCCAGCGGTTCGGTGACCACCTGCAGGTTGAGGTCGCCGAAGGGGATGTTCGGGTTGAGCGCCTTGACCCCGATGGTCGCCGGCACGGTGCGTTCGGCCAGACAGTTCAGGGCCTTCATCAGGCCGGCGACGCCGGAAGCGGCCTCCAGGTGGCCGAGGTTGCTCTTGACCGAGCCGATCGGCAGCGGGTTGCCGGCGCCACGCGCCTGCCCCAGTGCCTCGCCGATGGCGCGGGTCTCGATTGGGTCACCCACCGAGGTACCGGTGCCGTGGGCTTCCAGGTAGTCCAGTTGCTCGGGGGCGATGCCGGCCTTGGCGTAGGCCTGCTTGAGCAGCGCCGCCTGGGCTTCGGCGTTAGGCAGGGTGAGGCTGGACTTGCGCCCATCGGTATTCACCGCACTGGCCGCGACCACCGCGAGGATGGTGTTGCCATCGGCCACGGCCTGGTCATAGTCCTTGAGCAGGAACAGGCCACCCCCTTCGGAGCGCGCGTAGCCATCGCCGTTCTCGTCGAACGACTGGCAACGCCCGGTGCGCGAAAGCATGGTGGCCTTGGAGAAGATCATGAAGCCGAATGGGTGCATGTGCAGGCTGATGCCGCCCGTTACCGCCTGGTCCACATCGCCGCTGATGATCGCCTGGCAGGCCTGGTGGAAGGCCACCAGCGAAGACGAACAGGCGGTGTCGATGGCCATGCTCGGGCCACGCAGGTCGTAGAAGAACGACAGCCGGTTGGCAGCGATGCTCATGGTGTTGCCGGTGGCGGTGGCGCCATCGATCGAGGCCATGTCATCGACCAGGCGGTAGGCTTGCTCGACCGCGGCGATACCCAGGTACACACCACAGTTGCTGCCACGCAGGCTCGACGGCTTGACGCCAGCGTTCTCGAAGGTTTCCCAGCACATTTCCAGCAGCATGCGCTGCTGCGGGTCCATCATCCCTGCCTCACGCGGGGAGATATTGAAGAACCCCGCATCGAACGCACTGACATCGCCCAGCGTGCCAGAGGCAAAGGTGTAGCTGGTGGCAGGGTTGGCCTTGTCCGGGTGCAGGAACTCGGCCTTCTCCCAACGCGACGCGTCAACCTGGGTGACCAGGTCACGCCCTTCCATCAGGTTCTGCCAGAAGCTTGCAGTAGTAGAGCCGGGGAAACGGTACGAACAACCAACGATTGCAACCTGTCTACGCTTAATCAAAACCCATTCCTTTAAAACTCATCGGGCACCGTCCCATCCTGCGGACAGCCGGCATGCCTGGCCTTGCCATGATTCTGGCTGGTCGTTGTGTGTCGCTGATGATCGTGTGGTATCTGAAGCTGCTTTGCACGCTGGGGGGCTGGACACTGGGTCGAGAGGGGGGCGTGGGGTGGGTTCAGATTTTGTGACGGGATGATACGCGGGTTGGGGGGGTGGGAAAAGGCTGCGGTGGCGACTGGGGCGTGCGGTGCCAGGCATTGCCCCCTTGCCATTGGCGCCGCCAGGATACCTCAGCGTTGCAACTACCCCTCTCCACCTTTGCAGATGGAGGCTGTCGCCAAACGCTTTTTGGTGCCGCCCTGTACCAGTCAGGCCATTTAACACCCTTGTCAGGGTCGCCCTATCCAGTATTATTGCTCGCCTCCAGCCCAGGCGACTGGCGACCGCCAGCGATTAATCATTAACGGGGTCTGAGCGGGTGCTGCGCGTGCCGAACCATAAGAAAAATAGATTGTGCGGTAGAGCCGATCCATACGGGCAAACGGATGGCCAAGACCGAAGATAATCGGCATAGGGAGATAAAGTTGAATAATTGGTTAAAGAAATCCCTGGCACTTTACTCTGTCAACGGTCTTAATTTCGTTCTGAATATTCTCATTATTCCGATTGTTGTCTATTTTATCGGATTTGATGGCTACGGATTTTATTCCGTTTATATTGTTTTATCGAGTACATTACTGTTTTTGGACTCCGCGCTATCTAAGTCGGTGGTCAGCAGCGTTTTTTCGGCAAATGACCAACAGCGTGGCCAACTCATCAGCTCATCCCGAACAGCTTACCTCACAACCGGTGTAGTGCTGCTTCTAGCGACCCCAATGCTTGCGCAGGGCATTTCACTATTATTCCCTTTGCGCACCGACCGGCTGGACTTGGCTTACTGGATTGGCGCTGCAGCGCTGATCGAATACGTGCTCGCATTGCCTGGCCAGTATTTTCAGATGCTCAATGTACTGAATGCCAGGCACTTCACCTACGCGCAATATCAATTATCCATCCAGTTGAGTCGTTTTTTTACAGTGGCTATCGTCGCCGCGGCCACGCAGCAAATCGAGTGGGTACTTGCCGCTATTCTTCTGCGCAAGATCCCCGACTACCTCATCCTCTGGCTGTTCTGGCGCAGGCAGGGGGCCGAGCCGGCAGGTGGGGTGGCGTGGAACTACGTAGCCAAGCTCTTCCGGCAGGCGGCGCCGATCGTGGGCGTTGCTCTTTTACAAGTGCTCAGCACCGAGTTCATTTCTATCTATATCAGCCACGCCTATGGTGCTGAGACACTGGGCAAGTACCGATCCGTTTATGACGTACTGAACAAGATCTGGTTTGTTGCCACACTCTATCCGGTACTTGTCTACCCCAGGATCTGTCAGTGGTTGGCCGATGAGCGACAGCGGACATGGCTGCAAGGCATGATCGCCAAAATCAACCTGGGTAGTGCACTTGCATACGCGGTCCTCACGCTGATTGGGCTGATTGTGTACCCCTTTCTGTCGCAGTGGTTTCCGCCCTTGCAGGCCGCAGCTCCATTCGCCGCAGGGTTGCTGTCAGGCATCTGCATGTCGGGGCACGTACGCCTGGGTTACGAGTTTCTTCAGGCTCAAAAAGACGCTGGCACCGCCTTGCTGATCAATCTGTTATCACTGGCAGTGGGAGCGGTCACGTTGTTTGCATTCCAAGGTGAAGGAACACGTGAAATCGGTTTGGCCTGGTTTGCCTCTCAATTCCTCGCCGTAGCCATTGTGGACATCCGCAACGGGGCACTGCTGAAGTCAGCATGGTTCAAGTCTCTGGTGGGGCTGCTACCTTGGCTCGGCGTCGGCATCGGCGTGATGGCTGCATCATCAAATAACGGTATGGCGGCGGTGCTGACAGCACTGCTCCTGCTGGCGGTATCAATGAGCTGCCTCGCGCTTCTGGCGATGCGGTTGCGTGTTGTCAGGTGAGATGGAATGAGCAAGATGAACTTCGTTGTTATCGGCGCTGCACTGATAGTTTTCGCGTCGGTTGCAACAGCACTGCGATTTGGCAGCATGCCCATAGGCATAGGGGAAGTCGCAGTCATACTGGCCTTTATTTGGGCCCTGCGTTATAGAAAAGCCATGCTTTACATTCAGCATCCCATCATGCTGTTCTGGATGAGTTTTATTGCCACTGTCGCAGTGGCCATGGCGGTCGGAACACTCAAAGGGGCCAGCTCCCTGCATACCGCTGCCGCCTATTTGTACGCTGGGTGCTTCTCACTTATGGCACTCGCCTGCCTGGAGCAGGTGTCAAAACAGCAGTTCATCAGCTTCATCAAAGCGCTGTCGATCATACCGGGGATTATGCTTTTCATACCATTTTTGTGTTTTCTGACCGACTCCACCGACCTGGCAGCGCTGTTCGGCATTAACACCGAGTACCCTTCTCGCTTGTCCGCATGGTCGACCAACCCTAACCAGCTCGCCCTACTGTTGCTGCCTGTTCCATTCTGGCTGCTGGCCGTCTACCGAAACACGAAGTGGCAGGGCCTACACTGGCTTCGCTATTTCGGGCTGCTGTGGGCGTTCTTCTTTCTGGGCATCAGTGTGCGCAGCGATGCGCTGCTGCTGGCCTGGATCATCGGCTTGCCGGTGCTCACCGCTGTAGCGTGGGCCTGGATCAAACCCTTCAACTGGAAACTGTTCGCCACTACCCTTGCTGCGTTTGTGTTGGCTTTTGGGGCCTTCAAATTCATGATCGACGGACCTGGGCGCGAGCATCTGGCCAAGACCGAAGCGGTTGTCGTAGGCGCCGTCAGCTCGCTGTTTGGCGAGAAGCCCTCACAAACCAGCGGTCGTACGTTCGCGCCAGGGAAATCCGACTCTGTAATGGGTGTGGGTTTTGATCAGAACAAAAGCGGTGTACGCAAAACGCTGTGGATCCATTCCTACGAGGTGTGGCTGCAGTCCCCACTCATTGGGCATGGCCCAGGGGCATTTTCTTATCTGGATGACCCGGCAAAAAAGGAAGAAGCTCACAACCTGGGCTTCGACATACTGACTCAAGCTGGCATAGTCGGCGTGCTACTATTCGCTGCGCTTTACCTGTGGTTGATGTTCAAGGCCTGTCAAGCTCGGGACCCTTTTTCGTTGACAGTTCTTGTCGTGCTGCTGATTTTTTCGGGGGCTCACTTCATGCTCCGACAACCCGTATTCAGCCTCTACATGATCATCTGCGCCCTTGCTGTCAAACAAGGCATCTTCACTGCCTTGCGAGAGAAACCTCAACCCAACTGATCACCAAGGATTGTGCTATGTGCGGTATTGCAGGGTTTTGGCACCCAAACAGCCAAGGTAGGTATGACGGGCTCACCGCGCTGGCCCGCATGACTGACGCCATTATCCACCGCGGCCCGGATGACGCGGGCGCCTGGGATAATGGCGCCGGGTTGTTTCTTGGCCACCGCCGGCTATCGATCGTCGATCTGAGCTCGGCAGGCCACCAGCCCATGGCTTCAGCCAGTGATCGCTATGTCATGGTTTTCAACGGTGAGATCTACAACTTTCGGACATTACGCAATGAGCTTGAGGCCTCGGGGCCACTCCCCTGGCGTGGCCACTCGGACACCGAGGTCATGTTGGCAGCTTTTGAGCGCTGGGGGATTCAGCAAACGCTGCGCCGATTGGTTGGCATGTTTGCCTTGGCCTTATGGGACCGCAACAGTGAAACACTGACGCTGGCCCGCGACCGAATTGGCGAAAAGCCCCTGTATTACGGCTTTCAGAACGGCGCACTGCTATTTGCTTCGGAACTGCAAGCGCTCGAAGCCCATCCTGGCTTCGATGCGGCCGTCTCCCGTGACAGCCTGGCCCTGCTACTGAAATATGCATATGTTCCGGCGCCCCAATCCATTTACCAAGGCATTCACAAACTGCCCCCAGGCACATGGCTGACACTTGACCGTGCGGCACTGGCCGACGGCATGACCGGCACGCCCCAGCATTACTGGGAAATGCCAAATGTCGATGCCAGCTCACGCGAAACTTGCTCGGATGACGAAGCAATCGAGAAGCTCCATTCGCTGCTGCGCACCACAATCAGTGAACAGATGGTCGCGGACGTGCCATTAGGGGCGTTTCTATCCGGCGGCATCGACTCGACATTGATCGTCAGCCTGATGCAGTCGCTGTCGGAGCAGAAGGTCAAGACGTTTACCATCGGTTTCGATAACCCGGGCTATAACGAAGCGGAACACGCCAAAGCAGTTGCTCGCCATCTTGGTACAGACCACACCGAGCTTTACGTAACGGGTACTGATGCACTGAATGTGGTACCAAAACTGCCTGAGATTTACGGCGAGCCCTTCGCTGATTCCTCACAGATTCCCACCTACCTCGTATCGCAAATGGCGCGCAGCCATGTGACAGTGAGCCTGTCCGGTGACGCTGGGGACGAGCTATTCGGTGGCTACAACCGTTACCAGTATCTGCCCAAGGTGTGGCAAAAACTGGGTGGCCTCCCAAGCCCGGCACGCAAACTCGCCGCGCGGATGATCGAATCGGCCTCCCCCGACCGCTGGGATTCTATAGCCAATGGCCTGGGGCCAATCACACCGGCAGCACTGCGTGTGCGCTTGCCAGGTGAAAAGCTGCACAAGCTCGCAGGGGTGATGCGCCACGATACATCTAGCCAGATGTACGACCATGTGGTGTCGCAATGGCAGAACGCAGCCGACGTAGTCATTGGAGCCAGCTTGCCGGAGTTTCCGTCCGTTGGCAGTAGCGATTTCGCCGCATGGATGATGCGACAGGACTCATTAACCTATCTGCCAGACGATATCTTAGCCAAGGTCGATCGTGCCGCCATGGCCGTAAGCCTGGAAACCCGAGTACCGTTCTTGGACCACCGTATCGTGGAGTTCGCCTCGACGTTGCCCATGTCGCTGAAAATCCGCAACGGTAATACCAAGTGGATTCTGCGGGAGCTACTTTATCGCTATGTTCCCCGCGAACTCATCGAACGCCCAAAAATGGGTTTCGGTATTCCGCTTCACGACTGGTTGCGTGGCCCGCTGCGCGACTGGGCTGAGTCATTGCTTGACCCTCAGCGTCTTGCAAAAGAAGGTTATTTCAAACCTGGCGCTATCCGCGCGGTTTGGGAAAAACATCTGCGCGGGCAAGGCAACTATCAGCAACAACTATGGCCGGTACTGATGTTCCAAGCTTGGCTCGACAAAAAACGAGCCATCTGAATATAAGCAGTCACTACTTTGAGGTATGTCGATGTATCCAAGAAAGATATCCGTGGTCGGGCTGGGTTATGTGGGACTACCGGTGGCAGTGGCCTTCGGCAGGCACGGGGCGGTGATCGGCTTCGATATCAATGAAGGCCGCCTGCAGGAGCTTCGAGCTGGCCAGGACCGCACCAACGAAGTCACACGCGAAGAACTGTCACAGACGCAGATCGAGTTCACCAGCAAGACCGAGATCTTGGCCAAGGCAGATTTCCATATCGTCGCGGTACCGACACCTATCGATGATGCACACCAACCCGACCTGACACCGGTGGTGAAGGCATCTGAAACTGTTGCCAAGGCGCTGAAAAAGGGCGACATCGTCGTCTATGAGTCCACCGTATACCCGGGCGTGACGGAAGAGATATGCGTGCCTATTCTCGAGCGCCTTTCTGGACTCAAGTGCGGCGCAGACTTTACCGTTGGCTACAGCCCTGAACGTATCAACCCGGGTGACAAGGAACACACCTTCACCAAAATTAAAAAAGTGGTGTCCGGCCAAGACGAGAGGACACTTGAAATAGTTGCCGATGTCTACGCCTCCGTGGTCACGGCGGGCGTCCACAAGGCTGCCTCCATCAAAGTAGCCGAAGCCGCCAAAGTTATCGAAAACACCCAGCGCGACCTGAATATCGCGCTCATGAACGAACTCGCGCTTATTTTCGATCGCATGGGCATAGACACCCTCGACGTACTCGAAGCAGCCGGCACGAAATGGAACTTCCTCAAATTCAAACCGGGGCTGGTCGGCGGGCACTGCATCGGCGTCGACCCTTATTACCTGACGCACAAGGCTGAGAAACTCGGGTACATCCCTCAGGTCATCCTGGCCGGCCGCCGGATCAACGACAGCATGGGCGCCTTCATTGCCCAGCAGACGATTAAACAGATGATCCATGCCGGTCACCCCATCGCAGGCGCAGTTGTCACAGTGCTGGGTTTGACCTTCAAAGAGAATTGCCCAGACCTGCGCAACTCAAGAGTCATCGACATCATTCGTGAGCTTGAGGATTTTGGCGTCAAGGTTCAGGTGTTCGACCCTGAGGCTGCACCGGAAGAAGCGCAGCACGAATATGGCGTTTCGCTGTTGCCGCTCGACCAGCTTCAGCCCGCAGCGGCAGTAGTCGTAGCCGTGGCTCACGACACCTATGCTCGGTGGTCTGCGGAGCAATACTTGAACCTGATGCACAGCAATCCGGTCGTCATTGATGTAAAAGGGGTCTGCGACGGTCCGGCCCTGGAAAAAGCCGGCTCAAGGTTCTGGCGCTTGTAATGGAGAAAGGCATGAACGCTTACGAAACACTGCGCGGCGAGCTGTCAGTTGCGCCGCGTACCTGGCTGATCACGGGCGTGGCTGGCTTTATTGGATCGAACCTGCTGGAAACACTTCTACGCCTTAATCAGCGAGTGATCGGTCTGGACAACTTTGAGACAGGCCACCAGAAAAACCTCGACCTGGTACAGCAAGCCGTGCCGGCGAGCGCTTGGGCACAGTTCAAATTCGTAAAAGGCGATATTCGCAAACTGGAAGACTGCCAGCTGGCTCTGGCTGAGGGCATCGACTACGTGCTGCATCAAGCAGCCCTCGGCAGTGTTCCGCGGTCTCTGGAAGACCCGATACGGACCAACAGCACGAACATTGATGGCTTCCTGAACATGCTCGTTGCCAGCCGCGATGCCGGCGTCAAGCGTTTTGTCTACGCGGCCTCCAGCTCCACTTACGGCGATCATCCGGACCTGCCCAAGGTGGAGGATCGGATCGGCCGACCACTGTCGCCTTATGCTGTCACCAAGTACGTCAACGAGTTGTATGCGGATGTGTTTGCACGCTGCTATGACCTGCAACCTATCGGCCTGCGATATTTCAACGTATTCGGCCCACGCCAAGACCCTGACGGCGCCTATGCGGCCGTTATCCCGAAATGGTTCGGTGCCTTGCTGCGTGGCGAAGACATTCATATCAATGGCGACGGTGAAACAAGCCGCGATTTTTGCTTTGTCGCCAACGCTGTGCAGGCCAACCTACTGGCCGCGACCACCCAGAACACCGGCGCTGTCAATCAGGTTTACAACGTGGCTGTTGGCGACCGTACAACCTTAAACGAACTGTTCACCCACGTGCGTGATCTAGCCGCAACCCACAAACCGGAACTGAGAGGCGTAAGCCCGGTTTACCGTGACTTTCGGGCAGCGGACGTACGCCACTCCCAGGCAGACATCGGTAAAGCACAAGCGTTGCTGGGCTATACGCCGACGCACCGCATCGCCGCTGGCTTGCAAGATTCTGCCGCTTATTACATTACCCATGTAGGTAAGCATGTCTAGGATTGCCGTCATTGCCGGGCATGCCGAATCGCTGATTCGGTTTCGCGGGGATCTTCTGGATGCGATGCGCGCTAATGGCCACCAAGTCGTGGCCATTGCACCCGAAGATGATGATTCCGTTCGTCAACGGCTTGCCGACAAAGGTGTGGATTACCACGTAGTGCCCATGGCACGCGCCGGGCTGAACCCCCTAGCTGATCTGGCGTATTTGCTTCGGCTGAGCAAATGTCTGCGCACTATCAAGGCCGATGTTGTACTCGCCTATACCATCAAACCGGTGGTCTATGGCCTGCCTGCTGCAGCACTGGCTGGTGTCAGGCGGCGCTACGCGCTTATCACCGGATTAGGCTATGCATTCACCGATGTCGATTCGAGTTTCAAGCGCAAGCTGATTAACCGTATCGCGTCGGGGTTGTACACGCTAGGACTGCGCTTCGCCCATGGCTTGTTCTTCCAGAACCCAGATGATCAACAGCTGTTTAAAGAGCAAAAGCTGATAAGCGGAAAGCTTGCTACGTGGGTGGTTAACGGATCGGGAGTCGACACGCAAAGTTATCCCGTTGCACCGCTGCCTTCCGAACCGAGCTTCTTGTTCGTGGGCAGGTTACTCAAGGACAAGGGAGTAATCGAGTATATTGAGGCAGCACGCACACTGAAGACGCTTCACCCTCATGCCGCCATACACTTGGTAGGCCCTCTGGACTCCAACCCCTCCGGCATCAACGCTGAAGCCGTAGCTGGCTGGGTTCAGGAAGGCACGTTGCAATATCACGGCGCCGTCAGCGATGTAAAACCTTACCTCGCTGCGAGCAACGTCTTTGTACTTCCCTCATACCGCGAAGGCACGCCACGCTCGGTGCTCGAGGCCATGTCCAGTGGGCGGGCAGTCATCACAACCGACGCGCCAGGTTGCCGTGAAACGGTAGAAGACGGAGTCAATGGTTTCCTGGTAGCGCCGCGCAGCTCAACCGAGTTGGCCAATGCGATGGCGCGCTTGGCTGCCTCGGGCGAACTGCGGGAGCAAATGGGCCGTATCAGCCGCACACTGGCGGAAGATAAATATGATGTTCACCGGGTGAATGCTGCGATGCTCGAAGCGATGAAACTCAGCTAATAATACCCAAGCCGATCTCGCGGCGCAGCGCTCAGCCAGAGTCATAACCTGCAAGAGGCGAATGGACATCTCGCTAAGGTTACGGACTTAACTGAGCACTGCTCGCCGCTTTCAATATAGCGGGTAAGTTTCTCAGGTAGTACGCCTCAGCGCGCGACCAATGCAATACCAACGGATTGCCCAGGATTCGCTGCCTTCAGCCATTTCAGAGGGATCGTTTTTAGCATGCGCATCAAAAATCTGCTTCAAACCACGGTCAATCCGCGTACCGTTGCGCTTGTGTCTTCAGCCATCATACCGGTGTTTTTTGGTCTTTGGCTTATGGCCCCCGACTCAGTGACGCTGCAGCAAGCACAGAACTGGTCGACAGTATGCGTAGTAGCCTCGCTCGTCTGGATGATTCTATCTGGTGCACTGGTTCACCGAACCTTCGTTCATACCTACATTTTGTTCCTTGGATGCACGGCACTCTTCATCGGGGGCCGTTTTGTCGCCCACGCCATGGGGTTCGACGTGAGCATCCTGGGAATGGAAAGCAGCTTTTTCTCTGTTCACCGGCCCGATTTTGTCTCCATCGAGTTAACGGCCCAAGAGGGCATTAGCTTGACGCTTTATATTGTGACCTGCTTGCACGCGATGCATGCGGGGTACATGTTCAGCTTGTGGAAGGCACCCGTCCCTAAAGTACAGCCGGCGCAAATACCGTGGGCGATCAGCTTGCGCATACCTGCCATCGCCTTAGCCGCTCTATCCGTCATAGCGTTCATGGTCAGTTTCCCTGATGCTTACCGGGCCGTGCACAGCAATGGCTACCTTTCGCTGTACGAAACCAGTGCGGGGGACTTTACCACCCGTGGTAGTACAGCGGCCCAGTACGGTTTGTTGCTGGCCCTTGGCTTAGCCTTCGCTTCTGGAACACGGTGGCTGGGGTGGAGTATTTTGGGCTTGCTGGCCGCTTATTACACAGCCAACCTGCTACTGGGCATTCGCGGCGGGATCATGGGGTTCGCTCTACTCTGCGTCTGGTTGTTTCATGTCAAAATTCGGCGGATTGATCGTATTGCGCTGGTAGCAATTCCCGCGTTGCTGGGCGGTATCATACTGTTTGCAGCATTGGGCCCGCGCGCAGCTCACTTCGGTGGAAGTGCGGGGCTATTCCTGACCTGGTTCATTGACAACCAAGGGCTGACAGCGCTTTATATTCACTCAGCGACGCAAATCGACCACTACCCTGCCCTCGCCTATTTTCATGGTTTCTTCCCTGTCACTCCCGTACTCGCCGCATTGCAGGGCATCACCATTCCGCTGGATCAATTGTATTTTGGTCAATATCTGTCGAAAGCGACGCTGACAGGCGGTGCTTACGAACAAGGCTTCGGCATGGGGTGGTCGCTGCTGTCGGACTTTCATGCCTACACCTTGTGGGTTCCAGGCCTGTACTTGGTTGGAGCAGCCGCGTTCGGGGCAGCAATGGCGAGACTGGTAAACGCCACACACCCACTCGTGTTCGGTGCACATGTGATGGTATTTGTGAAAATCATGTTGCTACCGCGAACTGGGCTTTACAGCGTAATTCCCTTTTTACTCGTCTACGCTGCGATCGTTCTAGCCTGCTATATCGGCAGGCGCCTCCTGCAGCGACAGCAAAAATCTTGAGCAAACAAGCCAGGCTTCCTGTGTTCTATCCAAGGTAGAAACACAGAAGCCTGAAATGTCGCGATCAAATATCGCGATTGAGGGACTACTGGAGCTTCTCAGGCTCGGTATTGGCCTGGCCGAAGAGCCGGTTTCTAATAATCACCGCGCACATCACCATATACAGGGTGAACATCGGCTGACGGAGCATGAAGTGTGCGCCAGAGAAAATCATCAGCACTACGAGCAACGTAATCGAGTAGGGATCGCGGGCCTTGATTGCACCGATCAACAGCCACAGATAGAGGGCGGCAAACAGAAGCACGCCGACAATACCGACTTGAGTCAGCATATCCAACAGAAGGTTGTGCGCCTCTTGCCTCACGTCAGGTGAGTCCAGATAAGAAAATGCACCTGGTCCGTGGCCGACAATGGGTGACAACTTCCAGACTTCGTATGCATGCACCCATAAAGTTTTACGAACCCCTGCCTTGTTGGGATCCATGCCTATCCCCAGCGCCGAGTCCGATCGGCCAAAACCAGCGTGAGTCGCGGGCTGCTCGTCGAGCGCGCTTTCTTGCTTGATACCCGGAACGATCGTTCGAGCATGATCCAAAATTGCAGCGAAACCCGAAGGTTTTTCAGCTTTCTCGGAACCTGCGGATTCGCTTGGCTTGGTAGTTGTACTAGACCCGAACCCGCTAAGCTGCTTGGCAATGGTGGCGCGCGCAGTTTCGAAAACTTGTTGACCCGGGCCGTCGAAGAAGAACTTGAACGAGCCAAATGCCAGCACAAAAGCTGCAAGCAGCGTGACAAAAAACTTCCAGTTCAAGCCTCCCAGCCACCACCACGCCATCCCTGTCAACAGCGGCAACCCAATACACCATGCCAGCAATAACGCATCACTTCTTACACAGAAACCCAGGAAGAAGAAGAACCAAAGAAAGAAAAATTTCTTAAACAATCGCCAGCCTTGCCACTGGGTATTTTGATAAATAGCCGCCAACCAGATAGGCACCGGCAGTAAGAATAATGCAAGTTGGTTAGGATTGGTTGACCACGCCGCTACCCGGGAGGGGTAAAAAGTGGTGTTGATTTCTAACATATCGGAAAGCCAAACACTTCCGATCAGGAAAACAAACAGCGGGATAGCGAGCAGCAGCACCGGAATCGTACCCATCGCCCTGATAAAACGCTGAAACCCAACCCTGTTCAGATCCCCGACATAGGCCAAGGCGATGAGGGTAAAACCGGCAGCATATATATAAGCTATCGCAGTATGGACAGTACCTTCCCCCTGCACCGACCGTGCGAAATAGCCCACAGCGGCCGTTCCAATAAATGCGATCCAGAACAACATCAACGGATGCTTCAGATTCTGTAAAAAGTTGCCGCGGCGTAGGAAAACACAGGCTGCGAGCACAACGATAATTTCGCCCACGCCAATCGGCAGCCCTGGAAGACGTAACATCGTTGAAACCGACAGGAATGCGATCAGCGCTGCGACCACAGGAACAACACTACTCTTATGCATTGGAGAACAAATCCTTTCATCAACGACAAGCGCGACACCGGCCAGCGGGAGAATGCTTACACCAAGCAGATCTGGGCCGAGTATGCCATAAGCGGGATGGCAGATATTTCCTTTGCAGCGAAGAAATCCGGCATTAGTCAGATCCTGCCACTACCGGCCCAATTCAAGCCCACGTTTTCATGTGCGGTGGGGAGCGCCTGGCGGCAGCGCTCCAGCAGCCGGAATGAAGGTAGTGTGCAGTGCGGGTTATGTGTCCAGCCTCCGCTGCTGGTAGATCCAGTCCACGATTTCGCCATCAGGTGTATAACCATTCACCGAATCACGCAAAAGCTGGCGCACTCGTGCATAGTCGTCTTGCTCCACTGCCGCCACGAGCGCGACCAGCCTTGGCTTGAGCACCTCCCACGGCAGATAGTCCTCATTGGCACTCATGATCATTGGGTGTGAGGTAGCAAGCACACCGTCACCAATCAACAGTTCTTCATACAATTTTTCACCAGGCCGCAACCCGGTGAATTTGATGGCGATATCTCCGTGAGGGTTCCGCTCGGAACGGATGCTTAGCCCCGATAAGTGGATCATCTTCTCGGCCAACTCGACGATTTTTACCGGCTCGCCCATGTCCAGAACGAACACATCCCCGCCCTGCCCCATCGAACCCGCCTGAATGACCAGCTGTGCGGCTTCCGGAATGGTCATGAAATAACGCGTAATGTTCGGGTGCGTGACTGTCAGCGGTCCGCCGGATTTAATCTGTTTGTGAAACAAAGGAATGACCGACCCTGACGACCCTAGCACATTGCCAAAACGCACCATGGTGAAGCGTGTCTTGTTCACTTGAGACACGTTGCGTACATCACCAAATAGCACCGGGGCTGCTTCACGACTAAGTGCTTGCAACGTCATTTCGGCCAGACGCTTGGTGCTCCCCATCACGTTGGTAGGCCGCACCGCTTTGTCAGTGGAAATCAGCACAAAATTGGCCACCCCAGCCTGCAATGCAGCCTGAGCGGTATTGAGCGTCCCAATGACGTTGTTCATTACCCCTTCAGCAATATTGTGTTCCACCATCGGCACGTGCTTGTAAGCAGCTGCGTGATAGACCGTATCGACATTCCAGGTTTTCATGACATCCAGAAGCTTGGTCTCATTGCGTATCGAACCCAGTATCGGCAGCAATTTGACTGGCAACGATTCACGGACGACCCGATGTTCCAGCTCAGAGAGAATACTGTAGAGGTTGAATTCACTGTGCTCGAACAGCAGCAGGGTTTTAGGCTGAGCATTGAGAATCTGCCGACACAACTCTGAACCGATAGAGCCACCTGCGCCAGTAACCATTACACATTGGCCTTCGATACAGCGGGAGAACAGATCCTTTTCAGCTGGCACGATATCCCGCCCTAACAAGTCGGCGATGTCCACTTCTTGAATATCGTCTACTTTGACCCTGCCACTGGCCAGGTCCATGAAACCTGGAACTGTTCGCACGTGTAGCGGAAAAGGCTCCAGAAAGTTCAGGATTTCACGGCGCCGCCCCCGGGTCGCCGATGGAATCGCCAGCAAGACCTCCTGGGCCCCCGTTGAGTCGATTAACTGCTGGATATGCTTGGGCGTATAAACCTGCAAGCCCGCAATGACCCTGCCGGCGAGGCTGCGATCATCGTCAATGAACGCTACCGGACGCATTACCCGCCCCATACGCAGCGCCACAGCCAGCTGATTACCGGCAGAGCCCGCGCCATAGATAGCCACTTTAGGCAGACCATCGGGCCGGCTGGCAAAAGGCACATGCTGAACCGCTGCAAACCAATCCCCCAAAAAGAATTGGCGCATGGCCAAACGAAGCCCGCCGATCATGATCAGGCTAAGCCACCAGTAATTGAAGATCACCGAACGCGGGACGACCGGCTCATGATTGCTGTACAAATAAACAATAACCGTCAGCATCAATGCTGCCAAGCTGACCGCTTTGATAATCGCGATAAGCGCATCGTTGCCGAAATAACGCATGACAGCACGGTACAAGCCAAACCGTATAAACAACGGTATTGCCACAATGGGAGCGCTAATAAACAGCCAACGATGCCCCTCCAGCGGATTGATGGTTTCTTCAAGGCCAAGGCGCACGACAAATGCCAACCAGAGTGCCAACCAGATAAGCAGAACGTCGGTAAAAACCTGGATCAGCCGCTTTTTCCTGCGCGATAGCCCCAGCAATAGTGCCCGTGCTCTATCCATAAATCCCTCTAAAAACCTGGACCTTCTCGAGCCGCTCAATAAGGTGAGCGGCCCGGCCTCTATTATATATTTACCGTGAGCCCCGACCGGCAGGACACTTTGCGCTGAGCGCTTGCCAGCTTAGGTAGAGCCGCAAACACATACAGAAGTTCAAGCGCGATGCGCTTGCTGCATTACGTCTTTCAAAACCTGGCAAGTCTTGTCGATTTCTGCAGTGCTCAGGGTTGGGTGCACCATGAACATCAAGCTTGTTTCGCCCAGGTCCTTGGCCACAGGGAGGCGCTCTTGCGGGCGCAAGGACGTGTTGTCAAACGCTTTCTCCAGATAAACCTCGGAGCAAGAGCCAGAGAAGCAAGGGACGCCACGCTCAGTGATCTCGTTGAGAATTCTGTCGCGCGACCATTCGGCACTCAATGACTGGGGGTCGACGAACACGTAGCACTTGTATGCCGCATGCAAACAATCCTGCGGAACGGCAGGAACGCGCAGGCCTGCCAGCTGTTCGGCCACATCCCAGATGCGTCGGGCATTGGCCAATCGCGCCTCATGCCACTGCGCCATACGCTTGAGCTGGATTCGCCCAATCACCCCCTGCACTTCCATCATCCGCCAGTTAGTACCGAAGCTCTCGTGTAACCAACGGAACCCAGGTGCATGCTGGCGTTCATAAACCGCTTCCCAGCTCTTGCCGTGATCCTTGAACGACCACATGGCGGACCACAGATCACGGTCATTGGTAGTGACCATACCCCCTTCGCCGCCTGTCGTCATGATCTTGTCCTGACAGAATGACCATGCCCCCACATGCCCGATGGAGCCGACTGGGCGCCCTTTGTACTTGGCCCCATGAGCCTGGGCGCAGTCTTCAATGACTTTCAGGCCATGCTTTTCAGCCAATGCCATGATGGGGTCCATATCGCAAGGCCAGCCTGCCAGATGGACGCACACGATAGCGCGAGTACGCGGAGTGAGCACGGCAGCGATGGTTTCAGCAGTAATATTTTGCGAATCGGGCGCAACATCAGCGAACACGGGGGTCGCACCCGTGTTGACGATGCTGGATACCGAAGCAAGGAAGGTGCGAGAGGTGACGACAACTTCATCCCCGGCGCCGATACCCAACGCCTGAAATGCTAGATCAAGGGCAACAGTACCATTGGTTAGCGCAACCGCGTAAGCACACCCGCTCCAGCTGGCGAACTCTTTCTCGAACTCACGGCATTGCTGCCCAGTCCAGTAATTGACTTTATTGGACAGAATGACATCACGTACTGCATTGGCTTCTTCTTCTGTAAAAGACGGCCACGGTGAAAAAGGAGAGTTCAGCACAATTCACACCCACCAATTGCAAAATAAAAATTCATGAAATCAATCGTTTACAATTCATTCGAGGCATCAAGTCAGCATAGCTGATGCTCAACTCATACCTTGGCAATGGCTTTCGCGGGGACCCCCACAACTACCAGGCCATCAGAAACATCACTGACTACCGATGCGCCGGCCCCCACAATGACGTCACTGCCTAGTTTTGTTAGCTGCCTGACGCTAGCCCCAATTCCAACCCAGCTTCGCTCTCCGATACAAACACCGCCGGCAAGCCTGGCGCCAGGACTGACATGAACAGCGTTCCCGAGAACACAGTCGTGGTCAACACTACAACCGGTATTGAGGATTGCGCCCAGACCAATTTTTGCATCAGCATTCACTACCGCGCCAGCAAAAGCTACGGAGCCAACATCAATGCTGGCGTGCTGGCTGATATAGGCCATTGGGTGAAACAGGGAAACCAAAGGGGCACCCGCAGCCATCAGTGCCGACAGCTTCGCATGGCGCACCCCATTTTGGCCAATTGCGACGATGACCCCCTCGTAGTCGTCAAGCCGCGCGAGCATTGTCGCCGAATCTCCGACAACTGGCCAACAGCCATTGCGCGAACGACCTGGCCACGCATCGTCATAAAAATCCACCTGCCCCCACCCGCAGCACTGCGCGGTATCCGCCACAACTTTGCCATGCCCGCTAGCGCCAAGCACCGCCAGTTTCTTCATTGCCTCTTCCCTGTGAATTTGGACATGGTCACATTGCCTTCTGCGCTGATCCCCTCTTTGACCACGACCTTCTTTAGCGTCATGAACAGGATCTTGAGGTCCAGTTTCAGGCTTTGGTTGTCCACATACCAGACATCCAGAGCAAATTTTTCTTCCCAGCCTAGTGCGTTACGGCCATTCACTTGCGCCCAACCGGTCACACCCGGGCGCACCTCGTGTCGCCGTCTCTGCTCCGGGCTATAGAGTGGCAGGTACTCCACCAGCAGTGGCCTTGGCCCAACCAGGCTCATATCCCCCTTCAGCACATTCCAAAGCTCGGGCAACTCATCCAGACTGCTGGCACGCAGGAAGCTACCAAAAGCCGTCATGCGCTCTGCATCGGCCAAGGGGTTGCCTTCGCTGTCCACAGCATCCCGCATCGTCCGGAACTTGACCATTTCGAAGGTTTTGCCATCCAGCCCAGGACGAATCTGACGAAAGAGCACCGGCGAGCCCAGTTTTTTTCGAATATTCCAGGCAACAACAGCCATGACCGGAGAAAGGAGAATGAGAGCGCACAACGAAGCGCTGATATCGATTAGCCGCTTTAACATAGAGTTGACTCGGATATTGAGTGGAGGCGTGCACATATTCGACGCTGTTTTTCGGCTCAAGCAAGATCACTGGGTCAGCCCGCAGTACCTTGAAGTTTGGCCAACTCAACACTCTCTACCCCAAGACCACCTCGCCGCTCAAGCAATTGATTCTGGGTTGACGCCGCTCAGTACAGCGCGACGAAATGGATGTAGCCAGGTGGGGTTCATAGGGCTGGTGAAGCCGCCACCAAGAGCTCAGGCTGAAAGAATTGAAAAATGAGTATAAGGACCAAGCGACGACTTGCAACAGATCATGGGAAAAATGGCCGGACTCGCTACACGCCGAAGGACCAACCGGCTGAAAACAACGCCTTAGGCGAGGCGCTGCCTCGCTTCAAATGCACGCTAAGCGGTGGCGATTTTCACCTCAACGGCGACTTTCATCTGCAGGTAGCGTTGCTGCAAAACGGAACGAAGCGCCTTTTTCGCCCGCTGCTCCCCGTGGACCAGCGCCACTCGGCCGGGTGGCTTACTAATTTCACTTGCGAAAGCCAGTAATCCTGATTGATCAAGATGGGCGGAGTAACCTCCTAGGGTCATTATTTTCGCCCGGACCTCATACATCTCCCCGTCGAGATCAACCTGCGCAAACCCTTCACTTCGCTTACCAGCTTGAATCACCGCCCCCAGCGTCCCCTTCGCCTGATACCCCACAAACACCACCTCATGCCGTGAATCCCCCAGCATCGCCTTGAGGTAATTGACGATCCGCCCACCCGAGCACATGCCATTACCAGCGATGACAATGGCCGGCCGCCCAGTACTCTTCAGATAGTTGACCACCTGCTGATGCTTGGCATGGGTATCAACACAAACCAACTGCCCAAACCCAAGCGGGTCACGCCCTTCCCCCAACCGTTGCCGAGCCTCGCAGTTCCAGTATTCATGCAGCTCCGCGTAAGCGCGGGTGATGCGCTGGGCCAGCGGCGAGTCAAGAATGACCGGCAAGCGCGACCAGTCGAGCGCAGCGAGCGGATCATCGGCAGGCTCCTGCCTTTGTTCGGCCTGCAGCGATTTGCGGTGGAGGATGTCTTCGATCTCGTACAGCAACTCCTGGGTTCGGCCCAGGCTGAAGGCTGGAATGAGGATGGTGCCGCTATCGGCCAAGGCACGGTCGATAACGGCCTCCAGGCGCTGCTGGCGATCGCTGCGGTCTGGGTGCAGGCGATCGCCATAGGTGCTTTCGAGAATGAGGATATCGGCTCGCTCAGGGGGCTTCACGGCGCGTAGCAGGGGATTGCCCGGCGCACCGAGGTCGCCGGAGAAAACCACGCGCGAGCTGGGTTCGACGCCGGGATAGCGCACGTCGCATTCTACGTAGGCAGAACCCAACAGGTGGCCCGCGCGCTGCAAGCGGATGGAACATGCCACGCCCTCCTGCTCGGCCACCAGGTGCCATTGCTCGAAGGGTATTGCCACCATCAACCGCTGCACCAGCGCAAGGTAACGATCGACCTGAATGGGATCTGCGCTGATACCGAGCTTGTAGGCATCCTCAAGCACCAGTGGCAGTAGCTTGGCCGACGGCTCACTACACAGGATGGGGCCGCGGTAGCCGGCAGCCAGCAATGCCGGAATGCGACCGACATGATCGAGGTGAACATGGGTGATGATCAGCGCCTTGATACCGGCTATATCAAAGCCGATGGGGGCAAATTCTGATCCGGGAGCCGCATCGGCACCCTGCTCCAGCCCACAATCGATCAACAGACTGGTGGTGGCGTCGAGGTGCAGTTGGTGACAGGAGCCGGTTACGCCTCGAGTGCCACCATGATGGGAAAGGGCAGGAAATTCCATACTGCTGCGCGCTCGCCTGGGCCGAAAAAATGAAGTGACTATTACTTCATTTTCGGAGCCGCGTGCACAGGTGAGACTTTCCTACGAGGGCGTAGGAATTTTCCTCAATTGCCGTTAATCAGTGACTGGCGGACCGAAGCGCGGATCTTCCGCTTGCTGCGCTGCACGCCATAAGCCCCCAACAGTGGCCCCACTGCGAGCCCAACCACCAGGGCCGCCAACACCGGCACAGCTACAGGGACTTCGGGGGCAGACCAGCCGAACAGGACGAGCGCCACGGCTTGCTGATTCTCCAGCACGAAGAACAGCACCACAGCCGCCAGCAGCAGCACGAACAGCGCCGCCAGGGCGCGCTTGAGGTTACGCATCAGACTGCTCCTTCATGGCTCAGGGGTGCTCGTGCTCGTCTTCGTTGACCCGGTCACGCAGCTCTTTACCCGGTTTGAAGTGCGGCACGAACTTGCCTTCGAGCTCCACAGACTGACCTGTCTTGGGATTGCGCCCTACGCGCGGGGCCCGATAGTGCAAGGAAAAGCTGCCAAAACCACGGATCTCGATGCGATCGCCAGTGGCCAGGCATTGGGACATCTGTTCAAGCATGGTCTTGATGGCCAACTCGACGTCCTTGGACGAGAGCAGCCCTTGATGGGTGACAATACGTTCGATCAGCTCCGACTTCGTCATATTTTTCCCTTCGTTATCAAGCAGCTAGATCATTGCTTAATCAGTTTGTAGCACGCTCGGAAGGTTTTGAACAGGCCGGTTCTTGACTTGATAAAAAAATTCAAGATTGGTGGGTAGAGGAAACAAGCGGGAGCTGTGCTGCAGCCCATCGCCGGCAAGCCGGCTCCTACAGGGATTGCGGGGGCATGGGTAGTTTCTTGGCACAAAAAAAGGGGTGGCCCGAAGGCCACCCCTTTTTTGTACCGATCAAACAGAACTTAGTTCTGCTTGGCCATTGCTTCGCGCAGCAGCGCAGCCATGGTGGTGTCGGCAGCCGCTTCCGGAGCGTTTTTCAGGCTCTGGATGGCTTCACGCTCTTCAGCGTCGTCTTTCGACTTGATCGACAGGCTGATGACGCGCGATTTGCGGTCAACGCTGATGATCTTGGCTTCGATCTCTTCGCCTTCCTTCAGGACGTTACGCGCGTCTTCAACGCGGTCACGGCTGATTTCGGAAGCTTTCAGAGTAGCTTCGATGTCGTCGGCCAGAGTGACGATGGCGCCTTTGGCGTCAACTTCTTTCACGATGCCCTTGACGATAGCGCCCTTGTCGTTGACAGCAACGAAGTTGGAGAACGGATCGTCTTCCAGCTGCTTGATGCCCAGGGAGATGCGCTCGCGCTCTGGGTCAACCGACAGGATGACGGTTTCCAGCTCGTCGCCCTTCTTGAAACGACGTACGGCTTCTTCGCCGGTTTCGTTCCAGGAGATGTCGGACAGGTGAACCAGGCCGTCGATGCCGCCGTCCAGACCGATGAAGATACCGAAGTCGGTGATCGACTTGATGGTACCGGTGATCTTGTCACCCTTGTTGAACTGGCCGGAGAAGTCTTCCCATGGGTTGGACTTGCACTGCTTGATGCCCAGGGAGATACGACGACGCTCTTCGTCGATGTCCAGAACCATGACTTCCACTTCGTCGCCAACCTGAACGACTTTCGACGGGTGGATGTTCTTGTTGGTCCAGTCCATTTCGGAAACGTGTACCAGACCTTCAACGCCTTCTTCCAGCTCAGCGAAGCAGCCGTAGTCGGTCAGGTTGGTAACGCGAGCTTGTACGCGAGTACCTTCTGGGTAGCGGGCAGTGATAGCAACCCACGGATCTTCGCCCATCTGCTTCAGACCCAGCGAAACGCGGTTGCGCTCACGGTCGAACTTCAGAACGCGTACGTCGACTTCGTCGCCAACGTTAACGATTTCGGAAGGATGCTTGATGCGCTTCCAGGCCATGTCGGTGATGTGCAGCAGGCCGTCGATGCCGCCCAGGTCCACGAATGCGCCGTAGTCGGTGAGGTTCTTGACGATACCTTTGACTTGTTGGCCTTCCTGCAGGGTTTCCAGCAGGGCTTCGCGCTCGGCGGAGTTCTCGGCTTCCAGCACGCTGCGACGGGAAACGACAACGTTGTTGCGCTTCTGGTCCAGCTTGATGACCTTGAATTCCAGCTCTTTGCCTTCCAGGTGGGTGGTGTCGCGCACAGGGCGGACATCAACCAGGGAGCCCGGCAGGAACGCACGGATGCCGTTAACGTCGACAGTGAAGCCGCCTTTAACCTTACCGTTGATAACGCCCTTGACCACTTCTTCGGCGGCGAAAGCTGCTTCCAGAACAATCCAGCACTCGGCGCGCTTGGCTTTTTCACGGGACAGTTTGGTTTCGCCAAAGCCGTCTTCGACCGCGTCCAGCGCAACGTGAACTTCGTCACCGACCTTGATGGTCAGCTCGCCAGCTTCGTTGTAGAACTGCTCGAGCGGGATGACGCCCTCGGACTTCAGGCCAGCGTGTACGGTAACCCAGTCGCCGTCGATGTCGACAACGATACCGGAGATGATCGCGCCCGGCTGAAGATTGAGGGTTTTCAGGCTTTCTTCAAAGAGTTCTGCAAAGCTTTCGCTCATTTTAATTCCTGTAGATTCGGGCGAAACAAACGCCCCTCGCCACATTCCAGACAATGTGGGTCTGTTTTAAGTAAAGGAGGGCCGACAGGACGTTGACTGGTGAACCTGCCTGCTCTCCTGATGATCAGAGAAGGTCGCGCTGGGCGATCTCGCTCCTGATACGTTGCAACACCTGCTCGATGGACAACTCGGTGGAGTCCAACTGAATGGCGTCTGCCGCTGGTTTCAGCGGGGCCACTGCACGTTGGGTGTCACGCTCATCGCGTGCACGAATCTCATCCAGCAGACTCGACAGACTAACATCTTCGCCCTTGCCCTTCAACTGCAGGTAACGGCGACGGGCACGTTCCTCGGCACTGGCGGTGAGGAACACCTTCAGCGGTGCATCCGGGAACACCACGGTACCCATGTCGCGGCCGTCAGCAATCAGCCCTGGCGCCTCACGGAACTCGCGCTGACGCACCAGCAATGCGTCACGTACCGCGGGCAGCGAGGCGACCATGGAGGCACCGGCGCCAACGGTTTCGGTACGGATGACATTGCTGACATCCTCACCCTCGAGAATGATCTGTTGAAGCTTACCGGGCTCAGCTGCAATGAACTGCACATCCAGATGGGCGGCAAGCTTGGTGAGCAGCTCTTCGTTGGTGAGGTCGACGCCGTGGTTGCTGGCGTTGAACGCCAGCAACCGGTACAGCGCGCCAGAATCCAGCAGCCGCCAGCCCAGCTCGCGCGCCATCAGGCCGGCAACAGTGCCCTTGCCGGAACCGCTTGGGCCGTCGATGGTGATGACGGGTGGTTGCGAAGTCACGGCTTGCCCTCTTCTGCAACGCGAATACCGACTTCAGCGCAGAGCTTGAGGAAGTTCGGGAAGGAGGTAGCGACGTTGGCGCAGTCATGGATGCGGATCGGCGCACTGGCACGCAACGAGGCGACACTGAAGGCCATGGCGATACGGTGGTCGCCGTGGCCATGCACTTCGCCGCCGCCGATCTGGCCGCCATCGATGATGATGCCGTCAGGGGTCGGCTCGCACTTCACGCCCAGGGCAATCAGCCCGTCGGCCATGACCTGGATGCGGTCGGACTCCTTGACCCGCAGCTCTTCGGCGCCACGCAGCACCGTACGCCCTTCGGCGCAGGCGGCGGCAACGAACAGCACCGGGAACTCGTCGATGGCCAGCGGCACCAGGTGCTCAGGGATCTCGATACCCTTGAGCTTGGCGCCACGCACGCGCAGGTCGGCCACGGGCTCACCGCCGACTTCACGCTGGTTCTCCAAGGTGATGTCGCCGCCCATCAGGCGCAGGATATCGATGACACCGGTGCGGGTCGGGTTGATGCCGACATGCTCGAGCACCAGTTCGGAGCCTTCGGCAATCGACGCGGCAACCAGGAAAAACGCGGCCGAGGAGATGTCTGCCGGCACTTCGATGCGGGTAGCGGTGAGCTTGCCACCGGACTGCAGCGAGGCTACTGGGCCATTCGACTCGACCGAATAGCCGAAGCCGCGCAGCATGCGCTCGGTGTGGTCGCGGGTCGGCGCAGGCTCGGTAACGGTGGTCTTGCCTTCAGCGTACAGGCCGGCCAACAGCAGGCAGGATTTGACCTGGGCACTGGCCATCGGCAGCGTGTAAGTCAGCGCTTTGAGCGTGTGGCCACCACGAATGGTCAGCGGCGGACGGCCTTCCGGACCGGTCTCGACCACCGCGCCCATTTCGCGCAGCGGGTTGGCCACACGGTTCATCGGGCGCTTGGACAGCGACGCGTCGCCGGTCATGGTGACATCGAACGACTGGCCGGCCAGCAGGCCCGACAGCAGGCGCATCGAGGTACCCGAATTGCCCACGTAAATCGGCCCGGGCGGCGGCTTGAGGCCGTGCAGGCCGACACCGTGAATGGTCACGCGACCATGGTTCGGCCCTTCGATAACCACACCCATGTCGCGGAAAGCCTGCAGGGTCGCCAGGGCGTCCTCGCCTTCCAGGAAGCCTTCGACTTCGGTCGTGCCTTCGGCCAGCGAGCCGAGCATGATCGAACGGTGGGAAATCGACTTGTCGCCCGGTACACGGATTCGCCCGGTCAGGCGGCCACCCGGTTGGGCCAGGAAAATCAGATCGTTGGCGTTCATAGCGTCCACATAGGCCCGGCGGGCCAGGATTTTACTGAAATGCTCGCGGGCAACGCGTGCGCGGGTGAATACACCCAGCAACTGGTGCCCGTCCCCAGCATCGACCGCGTCGCGCAAGGCGTCGAGATCGCTGCGAAATGTGTCCAGGGTGCGCAGGACGGCCTCGCGGTTGGCGAGGAAGATGTCGTGCCACATGGTCGGATCACTGCCGGCGATTCTCGTGAAATCGCGGAACCCCCCTGCAGCGTACCGGAAGATCTCGAGGTTTTCATTGCGCTTGGCCAGCGAATCGACCAGGCCGAAGGCCAGCAGGTGCGGCAGATGGCTGGTGGCGGCCAGGACCTCGTCGTGGCGCTCCACCGACATGTGCTCGACATCGGCATCCAGCGCGCGCCACAGGCGATCAACCAGCGCCAGCGCGGCGGGATCGGTTTCAGGCAGCGGCGTGAGGATGACTTTGTGGCGGCGGAACAGGGTGGCATTGGAGGCCTCTACCCCGCTCTGCTCGGAGCCGGCGATCGGGTGGCCAGGCACGAAGCGCGGCAGACGCTGACCGAAGACGGCGCGCGCCTCGCGCACCACGTTGCCCTTGGCACTGCCGACGTCGGTGATCACGGCGTCGCCCAGATCAAGCCGAGCCAGGCGGGCCAGCACCTTTTCCATGGCCAGGATGGGCACGGCGAGCTGGATGACATCGGCGCCGATGCAGGCGGCAGCGAGGTCTTCTTCGCAGCGGTCGACTACACCCAGGTCTACGGCGAGCTTGCGTGACGGCGCGTCCAGATCGACACCCACCACTTCGCGGCAGAGGCCGCTTTCACGCAGGCCTTTGGCGAAAGAGCCGCCGATCAGGCCGAGGCCTACGACGACAAGGCGACCGATGATTGGCGCGGGTTTGGTTGTTACGGCATTTACCACTGGTGCGAACCCTGTTCAGAAATCAAGGCAGTCTGTGAGACCGCAGGGGGCTGCTTTGCAGCCCATCGCCGGCAAGCCGGCTCCCACACCGATCGGCGTTGCGCGGCCCGCGGGGGACCCGGCAAACTCGATCAAAGCACCGCCTTGGGATACGAGCCCAACACCTTGAGCCCCACAGCCTCCTGGCTGATCTGTTCCAACACCGCCTTGATCAGCGGGTCGCGGTGGTGGCCAACGAAGTCGATGAAGAATACGTAGGTCCACTTGCCGCTGCGCGACGGGCGGGTCTCGATGCGGGTCAGGTCGATGCCGTTCTCGTGGAAGGGCACCAGCAGCTCGTGCAGGGCACCCGGCTTGTTGCTCATCGAAACGATGATCGAAGTCTTGTCGTCGCCGGTTGGCGGCACTTCCTGGCTACCGATCATCAAAAAGCGCGTGGAGTTGTCCGGGCGGTCTTCGATCTTTTCGGCCAGGCGAGTCAGGCCATACAGGTTGGCCGCCATATCGCCGGCGATCGCTGCCGAATTCCACTCACCCTTGACCCGCTTGGCGGCTTCGGCATTGCTTGAAACCGCTACGCGCTCGACGTTCGGGTAGTGCGCGTCCAGCCACTTGCGGCACTGGGCCAGGGACTGTGCGTGGGAGTAGATGCGGGTGATGCTGTCGGTCTTGGTGCTTTCGCCCACCAGCAGGTGATGGTGGATGCGCAGCTCGACTTCGCCGCAGATCACCATGTCGTGCTCGAGGAAGCTGTCCAGGGTGTGACTGACGGCGCCCTCGGTGGAGTTTTCCACCGGCACCACGCCGAAGTTGACGGCACCGGCCGCCACTTCGCGGAACACTTCGTCGATGGCGGCCATCGGACGGCTGATCACCGCGTGGCCGAAGTGCTTCATCGCCGCAGCCTGGGTAAAGGTACCTTCCGGCCCCAGATAGGCGACCTTCAGCGGCTCTTCCAGGGCCAGGCAGGACGACATGATCTCGCGGAACAACCGCGCCATCTCTTCGTTGCCCAGCGGCCCCTTGTTGCGCTCCATGACGCGCTTGAGCACGGCGGCTTCACGCTCGGGGCGGTAGAACACCGGCTTTTCGCCTTCGGCCAGCGAGGCGGTTTTGACCCTGGCCACTTCCTGGGCGCAACGGGCGCGATCGCTGATCAGCTCGAGGATTTTCTCGTCGAGGCTGTCGATGCGTACGCGCAGCGCCTTGAGCTCGTGTTCGGACATCAGCCGTGCTCCTTCTCGAATTCGGCCATGTAGGCAACCAGGGCTTCAACCGAATCCAGGCCCAGGGCGTTGTAGATCGAGGCGCGCATGCCGCCTACCGAGCGGTGGCCCTTGAGGTTGAGCAGGCCGCGGGCATCGGCACCGGCGAGGAAGGCCTTGTCCAGGCGCTCGTCCGCCAGGCGGAACGGCACGTTCATCCAGGAACGTGCGTTGACGCTGATCGGGTTGGTGTAGAAGTCGCTGGCATCGATAAAGCCGTACAGGCGCTCTTTCTTGGCGCGGTTGCGCTGCTCCATGGCCTCGACGCCACCTTGCTCCTTGAGCCACTCGAAGACCAGGCCCGAGAGGTACCAGGAATAGGTCGCCGGGGTGTTGTACATGGAGCCGTTGTCGGCCGAGACCTTGTAGTCGAGCATGGTCGGGCAGCTGCTGCGCGCGCGGCCGAGCAGGTCTTCACGCACGATCACCACGACCAGGCCGCTCGGGCCGATGTTCTTTTGCGCGCCGGCGTAGATCAGGCCGTACTGCGACACATCGATCGGGCGGGAGAGAATGTCGGACGACATGTCGACCACCAACGGAACGTCACCGGTTTCTGGCACCCAGTCGAACTGCAGGCCACCGATGGTCTCGTTGGACGCGTAGTGAACGTACGCGGCGTTTTTGGTCAGGCTCCACTCGTTCTGGCCCGGGATGGCCAGGTAATCGTAGGGCTTGGCACTGGCGGCAACGTTGACATTGCCGAAGCGGCGCGCTTCTTCGATGGCCTTTTTCGACCAGATGCCGGTTTCGATGTAGTCGGCGGTGCCGTTTTCCGGCAGCAGGTTCAGCGGGATCTCGGCGAACTGCTGGCTGGCGCCGCCCTGCAGGAACAGGACTTTGTAGTTGGAGGGGACGGACAGCAGGTCACGCAGGTCCTGCTCGGCCTTTTCGGCGATGGCCACGTAATCGTCGCTGCGATGGCTCATTTCCATCACCGACAAGCCCTTGCCACGCCAGTCCAGCATTTCGGCCTGGGCACGCTGCAGGACAGCTTCCGGAAGCGCGGCAGGGCCTGCGCAGAAGTTAAAGGCTCGTTTGCTCACATCCACTCTCGCTCTGCCAAATAGAACAAAATCATCTGTTGCAGGCCGCGCACCACCCTTGTGGGAGCGGCCGTGCAGGGCGGCTCCCACAAATGCCACCCACCTAAACCCCAGCTACAGAGGCGGGCCAGGCGTTGCCTGCTGTAATCAGTCAAACGGGGCGACCTTGGTCGCCCCGTTCGGGTTGTTGCACTTGCTTACTCGTGAGGTGCCTCTTCGGCGCCGGCACTGTCATCGTCCGCCGCTTCCGGGGCATCGGCCTCGACACCCTCCTCGCCCGTCTCGATCAATTCGTCGAGCTCTTCCTCGGACGGCTCCTGGATGCGCTCCAGGCCTACCAGGGTTTCGTCTGCGGCCAACTTGATGAGCGTCACGCCCTGCGTGTTACGGCTCAGGCTGGACACTTCACCTACCCGCGTGCGCACCAGGGTGCCCTGGTCGGAGATCAGCATGATCTCTTCGCCTTCCTGCACCTGGATGGCGCCGATCAGCAGACCGTTGCGCCCCTTGGTACCCATGGCGATCACGCCCTGGCCGCCGCGACCGCGACGTGGGAACTTGGACAGCGGGGTACGCTTGCCGAAACCACGCTCGGAGGCGGTGAGGATCTGCGCGCCGGACTCCGGAATCAGCATCGAGATGATCTGCTGCCCTTTGCCCAGCTTCATGCCGCGTACGCCACGGGCGGTACGGCCCATTTCGCGCACCACGCTCTCGGCGAAGCGGATCACCTTGCCGGCGTCGGAGAACATCATGACTTCCTTGGCACCATCGGTGATGGCCGCGGCAATCAGGGTGTCGCCTTCTTTCAGCTTCAGGGCGATCAGACCGTTGGAGCGCGGACGCGCGAACTGCACCAGCGGGGTTTTCTTGACGGTACCGGATGCCGTGGCCATGAAGATGTACGCGCCAGTCGGTTCAGCCACCCACTCAAGGGTGTCACCGTCTTCTTCGTCAACTTCTTCGACTTCGACCACTTCGCCTTCGATCACGCCCTCGTCGCCGTCCTCCAGCTCTTCATCCGGGTCGGCGCTCTGCTGCAGGGCCTCGAGGTCGATCTGCAGCATGGCGGTGATGCGTTCACCTTCTTCCAGCGGCAGCAGGTTGACCAGCGGACGACCACGCGCAGCGCGGGAGGCTTCAGGAATTTCGTAGGTCTTCTTCCAGTACACCTTGCCCTTGCTGGAGAACAGCAACAGGGTGGCGTGGCTGTTGGCGACCAGCAGGTGCTCGATGTAGTCCTCGTCCTTCACGCCGGTTGCCGACTTGCCTTTGCCGCCACGGCGCTGGGCCTGGTAAGCGGACAACGGCTGGGTCTTGGCATAGCCACCGTGGGAGATGGTCACCACGCGCTCTTCTTCCGGGATCATGTCGCCGTAGTTGAGGTCGTGGCTGGCATTGAGGATCTCGGTGCGGCGGGCATCGCCGTATTCGGCGCGGATCGCTTCGAGTTCTTCGCGGATCACTTCCATCAGGCGCTGGGCGCTGCTGAGGATGCGGATCAGCTCACCGATCTGCTCGAGAATCTCCTGGTACTCGGCCAGCAGCTTCTCGTGCTCAAGGCCAGTCAGGCGGTGCAGACGCAGGTCGAGGATGGCCTGGGCCTGTTCCGGCGACAGGTAATACTTGCCGTCGCGCAGGCCGAACTGCTCAGGGAGGTCCTCCGGGCGGCAGGAGTCGGCGCCGGCGCGCTCGACCATGACCTGCACGGCGCTGGATTCCCAGGCAGTGGAAATCAACGCTTCCTTGGCTTCCGACGGCGTCGGCGAGGCCTTGATCAGGGCGATGACCGGGTCGATGTTGGACAGCGCGACGGCCTGGCCTTCAAGGATGTGGCCGCGTTCGCGGGCCTTGCGCAGCTCGAATACGGTACGGCGGGTCACCACTTCACGGCGGTGACGGACGAACGCTTCGAGCAGGTCCTTGAGGTTGAGCAGGCGCGGGCGACCGTCGATCAGCGCCACGACGTTGATACCGAAGACGCTCTGCAGCTGGGTTTGCTGGTAGAGGTTGTTGAGCACCACCTCCGGCACCTCGCCGCGGCGCAGCTCGATGACGATGCGCATGCCGTCCTTGTCGGACTCGTCGCGCAGCTCGGTGATGCCTTCGATCTTCTTCTCTTTGACCAGCTCGGCGATCTTCTCGATCAGGCGGGCCTTGTTCAGCTGGTACGGCAGCTCGGTGACCACGATCTGCTGGCGACCACCGACTTTGTCGATGTCTTCGATCTCGGAGCGCGCACGCATGTAGATGCGGCCACGGCCGGTGCGGTACGCCTCGATGATGCCCTGGCGGCCGTTGATGATGCCGGCAGTCGGGAAGTCCGGGCCAGGGATGAACTGCATCAGCTCATCGATGGTGACGTCCGGGTTGTCGATCAGCGCCAGGCAGCCGTCGATGACTTCACCGAGGTTGTGCGGCGGAATGTTGGTCGCCATGCCCACGGCGATACCGCTGGAACCGTTGACCAGCAGGTTGGGGATGCGGGTTGGCATGACCGCCGGGATCTGCTCGGTGCCGTCGTAGTTGGGCACCCAGTCGACGGTCTCCTTGTGCAGGTCGGCCAGCAGCTCGTGGGCCAGCTTGGACATGCGCACTTCGGTGTATCGCATGGCCGCGGCGTTGTCGCCGTCCACCGAACCGAAGTTGCCCTGGCCGTCGACCAGCAGGTAGCGCAGCGAGAACGGCTGGGCCATACGCACGATGGTGTCGTAGACCGCAGTGTCGCCGTGCGGGTGGTACTTACCGATCACGTCACCGACCACACGGGCGGACTTCTTGTACGGTTTGTTCCAGTCGTTGCCCAGTTCGCTCATCGCATAGAGAACGCGACGATGCACGGGCTTCAAGCCGTCACGCGCATCGGGCAGCGCTCGCCCGACAATCACGCTCATCGCGTAGTCGAGGTAAGACTGTCTCAGTTCGTCTTCGATATTGACCGGGAGGATTTCTTTGGCCAGTTCGCCCATGAGAAGCCTGATTCCTTTTTCTGGTGAAACTTCGCAGCTCCATCAAGGGCCGAACGAAGCTCGCCGCCGCAGCGCATAGGGGTGCGACGACTTACGACAAATCAATGAGTTGTGCCATGGATCTGCGCAAAATTAGCCGCCGTGATGGGCGGTCTTGGAAACTGCCGGATGTTATCACAAAGGCAGTAGCGGTGGGGAGATATGGCAGGTTGCCTTAAGCGGCATCACTTTGAAGATTTTCGACGGCTGTGCCGGCCCTTTCGCGGGGCAAGCCCGCTTGTATGGTAGGACTTGAAGGGAGGAGGAGGGACATAGCTCGCTTCTGACTGTTCGCAGCAGTACAGACCGTGGGAGAAATCACCCCTCCTCCTTTCA